>JAHBXQ010000002.1:332707-665414 GCA_019636345.1 Pirellulales bacterium
GGCCGGGTCGCGCGACGAAGCGGACGCCTGGCGGCGCTTGTTGCGCGGGATCGACGGGGCCCAGATCAGCACGATCCACGCGTTTTGCGGACGGATCCTACGGCGGCACGCCGTCGAGGCGGGGCTCGATCCGCAGTTCCAGGTCCTCGACGCAGCCGCGGCCGACCTCTTGCGGCTCGAAGCGGTCGACGACGGTTTGCGGGCGTTGCTCGAAGCCCGCGACGAGGCGGCCCTCGATCTGGCGGCGCGCCGCGGCTTGGCGCGACTCCGAAGCGATCTGTCGCTGTTGTTGGGAGAAACGCATGAGCGCGATCTGGAGCGATGGGCCGGCTGTTCCCCGGACGAGTTGATCGGCGTCTGGCAGGCGCATTACGACGAGATCGCCGCCCCGGCGGCCGTCGACGAACTGCGCGATCACGAGGCGCTCGCCGCGCTTGGCGCCCTGGCCGACCCGCTGTTGGCGGCCAGCGACCGCTTGCGCGAGCAGTTGAGCGAGCTGGCGGTCGTGCTGCGTAAGCTCGGGCGAGGCGTCGGCGACGCTTGCGCGGCGCGGGAGTTGATCGACGAACTCGACGCCCTCGCGCGCTTGCGCGGCGGGCCTCGGAAGATCGCCGTCGCGCCGAAGGACTGGCTCGACGGGGCCGATCACGATCGATTCAAAGACGCTGCCAAGGGAGCGCGCGACGCGATCGGCAAGACGATCCTGGGCAAGCAGCCCCCTGACATCGTCACGCAGGCGGCGGCTCGCACGTCGGCGGAACTGGTGCGGCTGACCGCGGTGCTGGCCGGAAATCTGCGCTCCCTCAAGCGGCAACGGAATCAGTTGGAGTTCGACGACTTGCTCGCCGGGGCCCATCGGCTGCTGACCGATCCCCGACACGCGACCGTGCAGCGCGACTTGGCGGCCCGAACGCGGCTGCTGCTGGTCGACGAGTTTCAGGATACCGACCCGTTGCAGGTCGAGATCGTGCAGGCGCTGTGCGGCGAGCGGTGGCGCGAGGCGGGGCTGTTCGTCGTCGGCGACGACAAGCAATCGATCTACCGATTTCGCGGGGCGGAGCCGGAGGTGTCGCGGACCTTGCGGAGCGGCTTGCCCCCCGCGGGGCAATTGTCGCTGACGACCAACTTCCGCAGTCAGCCGGCGATTCTCGAGTTTGTGAACGCCGCGTTTTGCGAGGAGTTCGAGGCGTACGAGCCGCTCGTGCCGCATCGGTCGCAGGCGACTCCGTTGCCGGCGATCGAGATGCTGTGGTCCCCCTTTGCCGACGACGGCGACGGGTTGGCCGCGGCCCACGCCGCCGCGGGGCGACCGTCCGGAGGGGTGCAACTGGCCCGGCGACGCGAGGCCCGGTGGATCGCCCGCCGGATCGCGGCTTTGGTCGACTCGCAGCAGCCGCTCATCCCGCATGCTTCCGCCGCCGGAGCGTCGCGTCTTCGGCCCGTCCTGTTGGGGGACGTGGCGATCTTGCTTCGCACGCTCAGCGACTTGCCGGTGTACGAGGAGGCGCTCCGGCAACAGGGGCTGGATTATTACCTTGCCGGGGGACACGCCTTCTATGCCCAGCAGGAGGTGTACGACGTCCTCAATCTGCTCAGATCCGTCACGAGTCTGGTCGACGAGATCGCCCTGGTCGGCGCGCTGCGGAGTCCCCTGTTTGCGTTTGCCGACGAGACGTTGTACTGGCTCCACAAAGCGCACGGGTCGCTGAACGTGGCCCTGGACGCGGCGGTCGCCGGCGTCGTCCCGCCGCAGCTCGACGCGCACGAGGGGGCCAAGGTGCGGCGCGGGGCCGCGACGCTCGCCCGATTGCGGGAGATCAAGGACCGGGTGCTGGTCGCCGAGTTGCTCGACGAGGCGCTGCGGCTCACCGGGTACGACGCACTGCTCCAGGCCGAATTCCTGGGGAACCGCAAACTGGCTAACCTCGACAAACTGCGTGAACAGGCTCGGGCGATCGACCGCACGTCGCCCGGGGACGTCGCCGGGTTTGTGACGCAACTGGCGGAGTTCGTCGCCCGGGCGCCGAAAGAGCCTCCCGCTGCCACGCAAGCCGAGGGGGACGTCATCCGGATCATGACGATCCATTACGCGAAGGGGCTCGAGTTTCCGGTCGTCGTCCTCCCCGACCTCGCTCGCTTGCCGCGGGCGGGGGACTCGCAACCGACTGTCCACCGCCTGCTGGGCCCTGTAGCGCCTGGGGAGCAGAAGCAACATGGGTTGGGCTGGCTCCTTTATCGCGCACTGGAAGATCGGGCCGAGCGGGACGAACGGCTGCGGCTGTTCTACGTCGCGGCGACACGCGCGGCGGACATGCTGATACTCTCAAGCAGCGTCAAGGACTTCGCCAAGCCGCAGAGCCAGGCGATGAAGCTGCTGGCGAAACGGTTCAACTTGCAGACTGGGGATTACGTCGGCGAGCCGCTCCCCGCGGGAGTGCGGGCGCCGCTGGTGCAGCCGATTCTCGAGGAGCCGACCAGCCCGCGCGCCAGCCTCGGCGTCGAGCATGGCGCGGATTTGCTCGATATCGTCGGGGCTTGCGATGTGCGATTGTCCGAGGGCGGGGCGATGGCGCCGCTGCCTGCCGCTGCGGCTCGGATTCCGGCGGATCGAGCGGCCCGACGGCGATTTTCGTTCTCGCAGCTCACGGGCGAGATGAAGTTGGCCGAGAGCGTCGACGGGCAGAACGGCCAGACTTCCTGGGGGAGTCGGTTGGCTGCGACCCCAGTCGAGCTTGCCCAGGACCCGGAAGGTTGCCCCCCCCGCCGGGAGGGCGCCGAGGTCGCCGGGCGGGCGCTCGGGTCGCTGGTTCACGACGTGCTGGAGCGGATTGACTTTGCCGACCCGGCTGACGTGCGTCCCTGGTGCGAGTTCCTGGCGCCGCTTTATTTTGTGCGCAGTCCTGCGGAAGCCGCGGCGGTTGCTGCAGACAGTCTGGAGCGATTCGTCGCCTCGGCCCGCGGTCGCGCGCTGGCCGCGGCGGTCGAAGTCCGCCGCGAGGTCGAATTCCTGCTGCCGTGGCCGCCGCAGTGCGTGGCCGCCGGCGGGGCGCTGCGGCGACGGTACGTTCACGGTTACATCGATTGCCTTTATCGGGACGCCGAGGGAGCATGGCGGCTGCTCGATTACAAGACGAACCGCGTCGCCGCGGCCAACGTCGCCGCAACCGCCGCTCGGTATGAACTGCAACTGTTGGCGTACAGCCTGGCGTGCGAAGAGGCGCTGGGCGAATCGCTGGCCGAGTGTACGCTGGTGCTGCTCGATCCGGGGATCGAGCATGCGTACCATTGGAACCAGGAAGAGCAGACTGCCGCGATCGAGCACATCACAGCAATGATGGACCGGCAATCCGCCGCAGGGCCGGCGAGTTAGGAACTCGCGGCTCTTGACGGCATTTTCAGCAGCTCCGCACTCCTTCCGCCCCTCGACCTTTCATGTCCTCTCCTCGCCAGTTCGCCCTCGACGTCGTGACCGCGCTGCGCGGGGAGGGGTTCGAGGCGTTTTGGGCCGGGGGTTGCGTTCGCGATCAACTGTTGGGGCGCGAGCCGAAAGATTACGACGTCGCAACGAGCGCTCGGCCCGACATCGTGCGGGCCTTGTTCGGCAAACGGCGGACCATTGCGATTGGGGCTGCGTTCGGGGTGATCGGCGTCCTCGGGCCGCGGGGGAGCTCGCCGCTGGAGGTCGCCACCTTTCGCACCGACGGCGTCTACCGCGACGGACGCCATCCCGATTCGGTCGCGTTCAGCGACGCCGAGCACGACGCCCAGCGCCGGGACTTCACGATCAACGGGTTGTTCTACGATCCGGTCGCCGAGTTGGTCGTCGATTACGTCGACGGGCAGCGCGATTTGGCCGCCGGGGTGGTGCGCGCCATCGGCGACCCGAGGCGACGGTTCGACGAGGACAAGCTGCGGCTGCTGCGGGCGGTGCGGTTCGCAACGACCTTCGACTTCGAGATCGAAGCGGCGACCCTGGCCGCGATTTGCGACATGGCCCCGCAGACGACGATCGTCAGCGCCGAACGAATCGGGGCCGAGTTGCGGCGAATTCTGGCGAATCCCAATCGGGCCTTGGGGATGAGACTGCTGGGCGAGACGAACCTCCTCGAGGCGGTGGCGCCGGAACTCGCCGGCGCGTTGGCCGAGCCGACCGCATGGGAGGCGGCGCTCGGCCGGCTGGAGAACTTGGCGGTCGAGTCGCTTCCGGCGGCGCTGGCGCTGGCGACCGTCGATCGCTTTTCGCCGCCGGCGGTGCGCGAGCTTTGCCGCACGTGGCGGCTCACCAACAAGGAGGGGCGCCTGGCGGAGTGGCTCGTCGAGCATTTGCCCGAGATGCGCCACGCGGCCGAGCTTCCCTGGCCCCGGCTGCAGCGGTTGCTGATTCATCCGGGGGCCGCGGAGTTGACGGCCGCGGCGGCGGCGGAGCAGGGGGAGGCCAGCCCCCACGTCCGGCGGCTCCGCGAAACGCTGGCGCTCTCTCCCGCCGAGTTGGATCCCCCCCCGCTGGCGACCGGCGACGACCTGAAGGCCGCGGGGATCAAGCCGGGGAAACACTTCGCCGTGCTGTTGGAGCACCTTCGCGACGAGCAACTTCTCGGCCGGCTCTCGTCCCGCGAGGAGGCGCTCGTCGCCGCGGCCGAATGGCTCGCTCGTCGCCGCGGTCGTCCGGCCGAAGGGTAGACGCGACGAGCGGAGGCTCGGTACGATCGAGGGCTCGCTTGCCTCTTCCATTGAACGTCACTGGAGCTTGGACGTGTTTGCCTCCCTTGCCGAGTTGCCCGCGCTCGTCGCGGCTATGACCCCGATCGACGTTGCCAAGATCGCCAGCCGAGCCCTGCACATCCTCGGCGCCATGATCCTGGGGGGCGGGCTGTTCTACATGAAGGCGGTCCTCGCTCCGAAAGGGGCGGAGGCCTGTTTCGCCGATCGGCGTGCGATTTGGGCCAAGTGGGTCGGGATTGCGACCTTCCTGCTGTTGGCGACCGGCATCTACAACTTCCTGGTCATCAACGACGCCGCCAAGGCGGGCGAAGGCGCCGGGCTGCCGCCGACTTATCACGCCCTGTTCGGGATCAAGGTGCTGTTGGCCCTGGCGGTGATGTTCCTGGGCGCCGTGCTTGCCGGCAAGACGGCCGCGGCCGAGCGGTTCCGCGCGAGCATCGGCAAGTGGCTCAACCTGTCGTGGCTGGCCGTGACGGCGATCGTCGTCATCGGCGCCGTGCTGCGAACGCTCCACCAGTAGGTTTGCACGAGGGAACGGAAGTCGTTTTGTCGTAAGTGAGTCTTTCCTCGGATGCGGGCGTCTCGATCTCGATTGCGCCTGTTCTCCTATTGGACGCCGTGATGGACAAGAAAGCGAAGAAACGGATCGAGGTGCTGCGCAAGAAGCTCGCGTCGCTGCAGCAGCAGTTGGCCGGAGCGAAGCAACAGCCGGATGATCCCGGCGAGCCGGCTCGGCTGCAGAAGGAAATCGACGCCTTGCACGCCGAGATGGAATCGCTCAAAGCGAGTTGACGATCGCGGGACGATCCATCGGGGCCCTTACGCGGCGGTTTCGCCGGAGCCCGGGCGAGCCGCTTGCCTGACGACCGGCGCGTCGGCCGGCGGTGCAGAGGGCGCCGGCGTGTGCGGCGGGATTGCGCGGCTCTCCTCCGCGGCAGGCTTGCTGCGGGCCGCGACGTCGGTCGCACGGGCGCGCACGGCAGGAGGCGCCAGATCCGCTCGCACGATGGCCTCGCTGAACTCGCGGTTCGCCTCGCGGAAGTCCGCTTCGGCGAGATCGAACTGGCCTCCGAGCGACTCGAGAGCGGCGTCCCACGGGTTCGCATCCTCGACGTTCGCGTCGCGCCGCAGCGGCTCGTCAGGCAGTTGCCGCAGGGGAAGCTCGTCCACGTGATCGCGCCTGTCGTCGGCGTCTCGCTCGTCGGCGTCCTGCACCGCGATGCTGGCCCGCGCAGAACGAATCGGCGTCAGCTCGAACCCGGTCGGGGAGGAGGAAGTCCCGAGCCGAGCATCGGTCGGGGCGAGCGTCGCAATTGCGGGGCCGTTGACGCCTCCGCCGGCGAGGATCAACCGCGGCAGGCCGTCGATCGTCGGGGCGGGAGCGTTCTGCGGGGCGTACTCGGCGAAGTCGTACCCCGAGACGCGCTGCGACGCGGCAAGCGAGATTTCGCCCACGAGGTCGTTTGTGACGATCTGACCGCCCCCGTCGCCGATCGACTCGGGGCCGTCGTGGTACCCCGCGGGCTGGATCTGTTGAATTGCGTACAGCCCCGGGGCGAGTCCGGCGAACGAGTAGCGCCCCGCTGAGTCGGTGAACGTCGACGTCACGGGGACGCCGACTTCGTCGAGAAGCCGCAGCTCGACCCCGGCGATCCCCGCGGCGACTTGAGCCGTCGGCGTCATCTCGTAGACGCGTCCTTCAATCGCCGCATCGAGCGTGAACCCGGCGAGCTGGCCGCCGAAGTCGGCCGAGAGCAGCGCGCGACGCTCCAACGATTCAAAGCGCAACGGACGCCCGCCGAGGGATCGGTTGGTCGCACGGCGAAGGGAACCACGGCTCATGGGGCGTCGAGCTCTGCAGTCGGGACGCGCTGCGGCGAGGCGCCGCGCTGGGCGGGAGACTTGCAGATAGTATCGTCGGCGCAAAGGGCAAATGCTCGGCTGTTCGAGCCCTCTGAGCCCCGGCGTCCAGCGAGAATGACGGCGCCAGCCTGCCGCGACCCGTACAGCCGGCACGATCGGAAGCGGCGGCGCTACTCGCTCGGCGACGCCTCGGCGGGAACGTCAGCCGGCGGTTCGTCCTCGGCTGACGTCTCGTCGGCGGGGGATGACTCGGTCGGGACCGATTCGGCGGGCGTCGACGGCACGTCGGTGAACGCCTCCGCGGGGTTGATGAGGCTCTTCGCCTCGCGATCCTGCGGGGCCTTGTTGACCCGCTCGTTGCGAGCGGCCATCGCCGCGGCGAACGACCGGTCGTTGTCGTTCTGGGCGATGACGTCCCAGAGGGGGAACTTGTCGCCGAGTTCGGGGTCTTCCAGGCTCATGTCGAGCCGCTCGAGCACTTTGCCGTACTCCTCGATGTAGACCATGACGTCGCCGCCGGTGGCCGAGTCGGGGCCGAGCTCGGGGAACTGAGCGAGCGCCTTGGCCCACAGGTCGAACGCTTCCTCGTACAAGGCCCGGGCTTTTTCCGGCTCGGGGCCGAGGATTCCGGCGACCTTGCCTTCGTAACACTTCTGGTGGGCGGCAAGCGCCTCGGGGGTTTGTTCAAGATCGCAGCGGGCGCGCCAATACTTGTAGTTGGCGACCCCGCTGTTGCTGTCGATCATGCGGATTCGCTTGCGAACGTCTTCCAGCTCCGAGGCGATCCGTCGCACCTTGGCCGCCAGCTCGGGCTGGTCGCGCGCGATCCGCGCGGCCAGTTTCTCGGTCGTGATCGCAAGCTTCTCATCGGCCGAGCTGATCAGTTCGTAATCTTTGGCGTCGAGTTCTTCGGTTTTCTCCTTGGCCCGCTTCTCCTCGGGGGTGAGCGACTCCTTGGCTTCCTCGACCATTTGTTCGCGCAGTCCCGGCGACAACGCGTCCAGGTCGTCGCTGAGACGCCGCTCCTCGGCTTGCCACTTCTCTTCGTCCTCCAGGCGGATCGGCACGCCGATCGAGGAGACCATTTCGCGATTGCCGTACTCGCGCCACATCCGCCCGCCGGAGGCCCAGGCCAAGCGGGCCCGTTCGCCGAAGGCGCCTTCCTGCTCGATCGCCTCGGCGTAGTTGATCTGCGACTTGCCGGGGTTGGAGAAGAACGTCGTGGGGTTCATTTGCCCCAGGCTCTTCTTCTTGTCGTCGATGGCGCTGACCGCCTGGTTGTACCAGTCCTTCGAGACGAGCCAGTTGTCGCGCAACTCGGAACGGACGTCGGGGGCGTGGAGCTCGTCGTCGGCCTTGAACAGCTTGCGATAGATCTCGTGTTCGTCGGCACGTCCCACCTTGTTGCCGTTGAACCAGCCGAGGTCCTTGAGCAGCGCGGGATTGTCGCGATTGTAGACAATTCCTTCGAGCAGGTACTTGATCCCCCGCTTGACGTAGAAGAAGCGGTCCTTCACGTCGTCCAACTCGACCGACACGTTGTAGGTGAGGTTCCAGGCCTGATAGGTCCAGACCTTGATGAAGTAGGGCTGGAGCTTGGCGAGCTGTTCGAGCGTGGCGCCCATCGCCGTCCAGTCTTCGGTCATTTTGTCGTTGTTGACCTTGCTCCAGAGCATGGTCGTCGCGATGCCGCGGGCGCCGAGGGTGGCCAAGCGGATCGCCTCGCTCGCCGGGTCGATGTCGCCGATCTCGGCTTGGCCCAGACCGTACTCGCGGCGGAGTTGTTCGAGCTTGCCCCCTTGGCTCTCGGCCCCGCCGCCGCGGGTGGCGGGCTGCCCCAGCCAAAACAAGGGGAGCATCAGCGCGACGATGCCCGCCAGATAAGCCACTTTTCGATAGAGCGAATTGTTCTGGTTCATCGAGCCACCTCGCGAGTCCGCAGCAGGAAGAACCCGAGGATCGACAGCCCCGCGACATAGGCGCCGCACACGGTCAAATCCTGCCACACCCGGTCCCAGGGGACATTGTATCCGTCCGCGGCGTAGCGGACCGCGCTGAGCGAACGGAAGTCGGGCAGCACCTGGGCGACGCACCACATGAAGCCCTTGAACACGCCGTCGAGGGACTTCACGATCGTCGTGCCGGCGCCGGGATCGAGCGGGACCATCACGTTCTTTTGCGTCACCAGACGCACGAGCGACTCGACGGGTCCCCCGCCGTACTCGACGCCGGTCGCGACGTCGACGAAGAACGCGCGAAAGAAGCCCAGCAGGATGAACGCCGCGGTGAAGAGCATCGCCACGGGGCCGCTGACCAGCGTGCTGACGGTCACGCCGATCGCAATCACGATGACCATTTGCACCCAGATCGACAGGCAAACCTTCACAAAGTTGGTGCGGTGGTCTCCCTCCGGCTGCCGGACGTAGCAGTCGGCCTGGGCGAAGCCGAAATACTGGCCCCCTTCCAGGCACTGGACGATCAGTTCCAAGCGTCCGTCCTTGCTGACCAAGTCTTGGAACAGATCGAGCGGATTGCCGTCGGCGTCGAACAGAGAACGCCCGATGCTCCGCTCGTCGACTTGCTGGTCAAGGGCTGAGAAGGCTTGGGCGTCGTTGGTCTTGCCGTCGTCGGGGTTCCGCAGTCGGATCGTGCCGGTAATCGGTCGACCGATGACCCCTTTGTGCGTGCGAAAGACGCGCACCGTGAGGGCGACGTCGAGATAGTCGGCGTCGGAATCGGGATCGAGGCCCTCAAAGGTCCAGATCGCCGCGGCCTGAGTGTTGCCGTCGATGAAGCTTCGGTACTTCCACTCCATGCCGACGCTGATGCCGGCGTCCTTCTCGACGCCGTTGCGGTCGATGAACCGCAGCTTGCCGTACTGCGGCACGCGGGCTTTCATGAACCCGATCGGCGAGGACATGACGTACTTGTCGCCGATTTTCTCGACGTTGTGCGTGTGTCCCCGTTCCTGCAGGGCCCAGCCGACGCCGTCTTCGTCCAGCTCGATCGCGTGCTTGTGAAACATCGCCCGTTCCGAAACGCCGTCGACGCCCAGAAACTTGCCGGCCGAGTCGGTGACGTTCTCCATCGCCGTCGACTCGACGACGTGCACGTGATCGAGCGATCGGTTGACGAACACGTAACTGGCCAGGGCCATGACAGCCAGCATCGACGTGCCGATGATCGTGAACCCCAGGATGCGGCCGAGCACGATCTCGCCGGCCCGGACCGGTTTGGTGACGACCGTGAAGATCGTCTTGGTCTTGAAATCGTTGGGGAGGCTGAACGCGCTGAGGACTAGCCCGATCCCCAACGTCAGGTACGTCGAAGCCGTGAGCACGAAGCTGAGGTACAGCCTGGCCGGCTCGGAATGGTCGGTCGTCAAGAACCACTGAGCGAACAGCAGTACGACCAGGTAGACGGCCAGCGCGACGAACACTCGGCGCCGCCAAGCTTCTTTGATCGCCAGTGCGGCCAGGGCCCAGACGCGGCGGAACTTGGTCCCGAATATCTCAGCAAACGTATCGACGATCATTCGATACGCTTGGTCCGCAGCGTACATCATTCCACGCGTTTTACCGAACCTAAGGCGTGAGAGCCAAAGGAGAGGAATGAACGCAGCGAGTGCGATACCGACGCAGATCAAGCCAAACCGCGGTAACGCCCCCAGTCCGTCCTCTCCGTGGAGAAGCCATTGGACGTACGGCAGAATCTGGCGTTCTACGACCATCGGGCGTGTGCGGGGAACTTAGGGGAAAGGCGGAAGGGGGAATGGGGATTTGCGTATGCGGAATTCGGATTGCGGATGGGGGGGCGATTCGAAAGCGTGCTCAAAATAACAACTGACCACGAACCACTGACAACACACCCCCATAGCCGCGAGCTTCTTAGCTCGCCGGGGGCGCCGCGGCCGTCGGGCTGCGCCGCCCGGGACGCGCTTCGCTGTCGCGGACGATTTCCAGGAACAGGTCTTCGAGCGTCGTCGTGGGGTTGTCCATCGACAAGAGCTCGCCCTGGTGCTTGGCGATCAGTTCGCGGATCTCCCGCTGACAGTCCGCCGACAGGTTGCGGGCCTTCACCTGCGTGACGTCGGCCACCTTGAGCAACTCGTCGACGCGGCCCAGTTCTTTCAACTCGCCCTGGTGGAGGATGGCGATTCGGTCGCACACGTCCTGGACGTCGGCCAGCAAGTGGCTGCACATGACCACCGTTTTGCCCTGCTCCTTGAGCCGCAGGATCATGTCCTTCATCTCGCGGGTGCCGATCGGGTCGAGACCGCTGGTCGGTTCGTCGAGCAGGATCAACTCGGGGTCGTTGATCAGCGCTTGGGCCAGGCCGATCCGGCGGGTCATCCCTTTGGAGTATTCCTGCAGGGGGCGTTTGCGGGCCTTGTCGAGTCCTACCAGCTTGATGAGCGAGTCGACTCGCTCGGCCCGCACCGACGCGGGCATGTCGAACAGCCGCCCGTAGAAGTCGAGCGTCTCCTCGGCGGTCAGAAACCGATACAGGTACGACTCCTCGGGGAGGTAGCCGAGCCGTTCATTTTTCGAAACGTCGCTGGCCGGCTTGCCGAAGACGAGCGCCTCGCCCTCGGTGGGGAACAGCAGCCCGAGCACGAGCTTCATCGTGGTCGTCTTGCCGGAGCCGTTGGGGCCCAACAAACCGAAGACTTCGCCGCGGCGGACCTCCAGGTCGAGCGCTTTGAGGGCCCGGACCTTTTGCCGGCCCCAGAAATCGCGGTAGACCTTCGAGAGGGCCCGCGTTTGCAGTACGACTTCTTCGCTCATGGACGTATTTGTTCGGTGCGAGGAATCAAATAACGAACGCGTGACGGGAGGTCCTCGCTCGCCAAGCTGCGGGGGCGCGGACCGGTGCGAAGCAGGACGAGGGACCGCCGGCGACGCTCGCGCCGCGAGCGCACACCACGACGTGTCCGCTGTTACGCACCCAGGAAGCGACCGGTTCGGCGGCTCGCCGAGCGGCGCCGGCAAGCGTCCCCGCCGCCGTCCCCGCCGCGTCCCAAGTAAAGGACTGAGTATAAGTTGCGTCGCGCCAAGCGACAAGGATGCCAGACTCGGGGTCGTGATCCCATTTGCGCCGTTGGAAGGGCGCCTGGGGTCGCAGCGCAGCGGAGCCCCCAGGGAATCCGCAGGGGGCTCACTTCGTTCGACCCCTGCCACCCGTCAATTTGGCAAATGGGATCACTACCAGACTCGCCGACGAGACTCCCGTCTCGTGCGGGCCCAAGTTCCCGCGGGCCGGTCCCCGTTGACAACTGGCCGTTAGCGCGGCGTTCCGGCTGGCGTGCGGGCCTCGAGCCGAACCGGGGCCGTCCCGCCGCTCGCCGCGGCGCCCAGCGGGATGATGCGGTAGTTCAGCGAGTCGATTTCCACCCGCCCCAGCCCGTCCAGGGCGAACGTCAACCGGGTTTCGCCGCCGGCGCCTGTCAGACGCGCCAAGCGAAACGGGCGCCATTGGGGAGCTTGCTTGAGCCGCAAAGCCAGGGCTTCGCCCCCGAGGGAGTCGAACGCCAGGAGCGCCTCGTCGGGACCAAGGAGCGGCTCGGTCGAGCGGAACATCCCCGTCACCTCCAACAGGCTGTCTGCGGGGAGGACGACCTCGGGCGACGTGATCCACACCGGGACGATTGGCGTCGCGAGCGCAGCGTCGCTTCGCACAGAACGGGCCTCGAGCTCCAGGCAGAACTGCCCCTGGTAGGGCGCTTCGGGAGACAATCGCACGCCGGTCGCGACTCCCGGCAGCGGATACTCCAGGTGTCGCCAACCATGTTGCAAGAGTTCGGCGAGGTTCTCGAATTCTCCCCCCGGCAGGGGGCGCCACGGACCGGCGCTGCGAGCGATTGCCGCCGCGAGCCGCACATGGTCGGGCGCCGCTTCCCAGCGGAGCGGCAGCGGGCTCGTCCCGGGCTCCTGGACTCCCGCGACGCGTTCAACCGTGCGACGCTCGAGCAGATCGAGAGCCGCGTCGGCCTCGACGGTCGAATCGTAGGCGGCGTGAAAGTCGCGGGCAGCCAGCGAGTCCTGCGTCGACTTCGTGAGCGCCGCAATGCGGTGGAGCACGCCCTGCACCTCGGCGGCGGCGACCAGCGGTTGAGGCAAAAGTCCCAATGCCTCGGCCGCCTGTTGTCGCTTCAGCTCGACCATCTGAATCCGCAGGTCGACCGTTCGCTGGGCTCGGCCGCGCAGCCGTCGCTCGATTTGGGTGTACGCCTGCCCGTCTTCGGTGAGCAGAATGAGCCCGTCGCGAGGCAGGTCTTCGACGGTGATGCGCAGTCCCCCGGCGACGCGCTGCGATCGCAGCCGCCGCGCCGAGACCCCTCCCAGCAGGTACGGCTCGGACGACTCGGGCACCCCGGGCAGCACCAGGGCCAACGGGCGTTCGGCGGTGATCGGTTCGCTGCGACCGGACTCGTCCCAGATCATCGGCACGATCAGATGCGAACGCTCGGTTTGCAGAACGATCGCCGTCACGTCGTCGCGCGACGAGCGGGCCGCCGCGACTTGCTTGCCTCGGGCCAACCACGGCTGCACAACCGCGATCCGTTCGTTGAGCAACTCCGCCGCCAGGGCCCGCACCCGGTTGCCGCGATCGGCCGCGGCGAGGCTCGCCTCGCTGCGGAAGTAGAATCCGGTCGGCCGCGAGGGGAACGTCGCCGCGCACCAGCGAAACATGTCGGCGTAGTGCGCGGGGACCACCGGCGCCCGGCCCGACTGCATTGCGGCAAGCTGGGCGGCGAGCCGGCCTGCGTGATGCGTGTCAATCGTCGCCCAAACCGGCGTGCCGGGACGGGCCACTCGTTGCTGGTGCATCATCCAGGTCGAGAACGCGGCCAGCGAGAGCGAGCTGCCGATCGTGGGCCGGTCGAGCACGATGGCGTCGCTCAGGCGGCTCGCTTCGCGGACTTGCGTCGCCGGGCGCAGCAACGTGGGCCGCGAGCGCTGCGGGTCGGTGCGTTTGAGCCACTCGGCCCAGCCCCGCATGTCTTCCACGGCCAGCGGCTCCGCGGCGGCCGTGCCCAGGTCCCACGCCATGACGATGTCGAACGACGGATCGATCACGACGCCCGATTCCTCGCGCGGCGGAGGACAGACGAGATACAGGCCCGTACGGCGCGCGGCGCGCCGTTCTTCGCTGGTCGGCAAGCGTCCCAACGCCGCCGCGTCGAAGCCCAACTCGCGCAGCAGGGCGAACGATTCCCCCTGCCACTGGATCACCCGCGGAGCGAGCGGCAACGGGGGGAGAGGCGGCTGGGGGGCGGCGTTGCCGACCGGCTCGGTCCCGGTCTCAGTCACGCGACGGCTGTCGCGGACCACCCCGTGGAGCGTGATCTGATCCACCAGCAGTTCGGTCGGCCCCGTTCCGCCCGGGCAGAGAAACACGAGCGATTCGAGATATGCTTCGCGTTCGTCGATTTGGGCGTGCGGCGACGAGCGGTCGGCGCCCTCGCTGCGCACGATGCGACTTTGGCGTTCAAGCGCGGGTCCGAGGTTGCGCAGCGAGAGGCGCACCCACTCGTCGGCTCCGGCGATTTCATCGCCGAACACGAGCAATCGCCGCGGCTGTCCCGAGGGGGCGAGCGACCGGGGAAGCACGACCAGACCGGCCAGGCGCGTTCCGGGACGGTTCGCGCGCAACCAGGCCGAGACCGTCAATTCAGACAGGATCGGCGCTTGGGGAAGACGGTAGGCGGCCTGGGCCGACTCGCCGGGGGGCGCTGCGAGGACCAGTTGCTCGGCCCCCGAGCCGAAGCGACTGCGCGATTGATCGGAGGCATGGTGGAGGACGCGGATCGTCGCGCCCGGGTTGAGCAACACGAGCGACGGCTGCTCGCGATCCATGTTGTCGAGCAAGGCGGGCGCTTGCGCGGCAGCGGCCGGTTCTTGGGCTCTTGCTGCCGGTGGTGCGAACGCACTGATTGCGAGGCACAACCCGCACAACCGCGCGCAGCCGACGGGCCGGCGCACTGGTCCGCTCGAATTGCGAGGTAGCCCGTGCATGGCGCTGGATCGCGTCCCCCAAATGTCCGAGCCGACGGTGCAGCGCAGAGGACGTCGGACCGCCCCGACGATGATGCCGCGACGCCACGCGCGGACTGCTCGCCGCGAATCGTCGTAAGTCGGGCTTGTATCAAGCGTTGGGCCGCGGCTCCAGGGCAGTGTGTGGCGATCACGCCACAATGTGCGCAGATGCGGGGAATTGTCGCGCAGAACAGTTGATCGGTCCGAAGTCTTTACCATACAATGCGTTGCGGTGGTCGGGCAGCACCACTTGGCAGGCTCCGGTACGGCTCGTGCTTTCATGGGCTGGCGTTCCCGTCCTGCTTCCTGGAGTTGCACCGATGAACCAAACCCCCGAATCGATCGCCGCCGCCCACGACCAGATTCCCGCCGATCTTGCCCAGCTCGCCGAGGCCGTGCATGCACTCCCGGAGCACTACGCCGCCTCGCTGCAGCCCCTGGTCGACGCGGTGGTGGAGAGCACGAAACGCCGCCGTCGGATCCTGACTTTGGTCCAGGACGCCCTGAGCCAGTTGCGGCTCGACATGAAATACCTCATGTTCGATCTGGAGGCGACCCGCCGCGAACGCGACGAGTACCGCGCCAAGCTGGAAGAGTAATCGCCTCCGCCCCTCGGAACGGCCGCGTCGTCCCTCCGTCCCTGTCGAACTGTCGCGCGACTGAAGCTTCGTGAGCGCTATGGCCCCCACTTTGACGGCGGAAAAGCTGGCCCAACGTGCGCTCGACGTCGGCATCATCAGCGAGCAGGACCTCCAGGCCGTCTGGAGCGAACTGGGGACCCGCAACGTCGAGTACGAGCAGCTCAAACAGGTCTTGGTTCGGCGCGGACTGCTGACCAACTACCAGCTCGACCGGATCGCCGAGGGGTTCAAGACCGGGTTCTTCTACGGCCCGTACAAGGTGCAGTACTGCGTCGGCGCCGGGACGTTCGCCCGCGTTTATCGGGCGTGTCATCGCGACACGAACGAGTTGTTCGCCGTAAAGGTGCTGCGGAAGCGGTTCAGCGCCAACCCGCAGGACGTGGAACTGTTCCGCCGCGAGGGGGAACTGGGCGAACAGCTCAAGCACGACAACATCGTGGCCATCCACGAGGTCGTCTCGAAGGGGGGCTTCCATTACATCGTGATGGACTTCGTCGAGGGGCGCAACTTGCGCGACTTTTACAAGGTCCGCGGCAAGTTCGAGCCCGAAGAGGCGACCCGCATCACCGAAGGGATCGTCGCCGGGTTGAACTACGCGTTCCAGAAGGGGGTCAGCCACCGCGACCTCAAGATGTCGAACGTCATTGTCTCGAGCGACGGCGTGGCGAAGCTCGTTGACTTCGGCTTGGCGGGGCTCGGCGGCGAGGACGGCGACGACGCCAATCCGCGCACCATCGACTATGCCGGGCTCGAACGAGCCACGAACGTTCGCAAGGACGACGCACGCAGCGACATCTTCTTCGTCGGCTGCATGTTCTATCAGATGCTCAGCGGAAAACCCCCGCTGGCCGAGACGCGCGAGCGCTCGCAGCGTCTCAGCAAGTCGCGCTATCAGAACATCCCGCCGATTACCGAAGTCGCCCCGAAGACCCCGTTGCCGCTGGCCCGGGTCGTGCAGAAGGCGATCGAATTCGACCCCGCTCGCCGGTATCAGACGCCAGGCGAGATGCTGGCCGACGTCAAGCTGGCGGCCAAGCGCCTGGCCGAGGCGGGGCCCGACGCCGACGCCGCGGCGGCCAACGCCAAGCCGCTCGAAGGGCACGGTCCCGACGGCGAGCCGCGGCGTCTGATGGTCGTCGAGTCGGACACAAAGATGCAGGACCTGTTCCGCGAGTTGTTCAAGAAGTGCGGCTACCGGGTTCTCGTGACGAGCGACCCGGACCGCCTGTTCGCCCGGCTGTACGACGGCCCGGCGGCGTTCGACGGTTTGTTGATCAGCACCGGGACCCTCGGCCGCGGCGGCGTCGACGCGTTCAACCGGTTGGGAACCGAAGTCGCGGCCCGGAGCATTCCGGCCGTACTGCTTTTGGGAGACGGGCAGGGACCCTGGAAGGCCGACGTCCCGGCGACCGACCATCGGCGGGTGCTCGCCATGCCGGTGCGGGGACGGGAGCTTCGCGAGGCGCTTCTGCGGTCGTTCAACGCGGCGACGAGCGTGTCTTCATAGACCTTCGGCATGCTTCCCCAGGATGACGTTCGGGAGCGGGCGTCCTTCCCGGCGGCGCCTGTCTCGAAATTCTTAGCGTAAATCGCTCAGATTGGGATGTGCATACTCTCTGCACAGACCTGCGCGATTCTTTCAAGCTTGCGAGTCTGCGGCATGGTTGCCGTCGAAGTCTCAAATCTCGCAGATCTAGGTCGAAATCGCGTATCAGTGCGGATCGCCGTCGACGAGGCCGCGGGAAAGGGGCATGATAAGTGAACTGGGCCACAAGCCCGGAGCGCTTGTCACATTCGGCCACAGCGCTCGCGACACTGTCGCGGGGTTGTCGGCGGCTCGGCTCTGTTCGATCTTCTTCTCCCCAATAGCCGTAGAGCGGCACAGGATCGTATGCGTCACTTCACCATGCGGCGTGCAGAACGACCCTTCCCCAAGACCAGCGCGCGAGGCTTCACGCTCGTGGAGTTGCTCGTGGTGATCGCCATCATCGGCGTGCTGGTGGCGCTGCTCTTGCCGGCGATCCAAGCGGCCCGCGAGGCGGCGCGACGGATGCAATGCGCGAACAATCTGAAGCAAGTCGGGCTTGCGATGATCAATCATCACGACGCCCGTAAGGCTTTCCCCGCAGGGAACATCATGAAGGGGAACATCGGCCAGACAAACGCCAGCTTCTCCGGTTGGACTATCGAGGTGATGCCGTATGCCGAAAACGACAACATCAAGGGCATGTACAACACCAAGATCGATGTCTTTCAGCCCGAGTACGAGCAGTTTCGTGAAACGAAAATCGAGATGTACACATGCCCGTCCGACTTCGAGTTCGTCTTAGCACAGCCAGAAAGCGGGCCGGCGGCTGGCAAGACGAAGGGCGCAGGGGGACGCGGCGGCGGCGCGTTGTTGGTCTTCGCCTCGTCATCGTATCGCGGCAATGCGGGCAGCGCTCCTGACAACGCCGCTACTTGGTATCTCGGCGAAGCGATTGGAACTGGGACTGCTCCTGTGGAATTCCGTGGTCCGCTTCACGCCATCGTCGATCCTGCGCAGAATTGGACTCCTGGAAACAACATTCCAGATCAGACGCTCGCGAGCTTGCGTCCCGAGTCGTTTCGAACGATCACAGACGGATCGACCAACACGATTCTCGCCGCCGAGTCGACGAACATCTATGAACCTCGCCGGACCTTCTGGGCCTACGCTTCGTGGGGAAATTATATTTTGGGACAAGCTTGGAACGTCTCGACGATTTTCCTCGGCGATTATCAAAGATGCGTATCGGTCGGCGGGTCAACGAGCAATCGTGCTTGCATGTCTGCATGGTATAGCGGCCACTCAGGAGGCATGAATGTCCTCATGTGCGACGGTTCAGTTCATTTCATGCCGTTCGACGTCGACTTGAGGGTGTTTCACTCCTTGTCCGCGATCGCTGACGGACAAACAGTTGACCTGCCGTTCTAGGGGCAGTTCTTGCAACGTGGCGGCGGACAGTTTGCTGATGTCGCTCTCGGGCGATCTTTTTGTCGTTGCGTACGTTCGCCGCTGAGTTCTCAAACGTGCTTCTTGGCGCTGTACGCTCGGTCACCTGAAGTCAATTCTCGGCAAGCATCGTCAATGAGCCGTCAGTTCGCGTGGGTCGCATTTGCTTTCTCGGGCCTGCTCTTGCTGAACGGGTGCAGCGGGCCGTCGCTCGTTCCTCTTGAAGGCACTGTCACTATGGACGGCAAGCCGCTGGTCGGCGCAACCGTCACCTTCGACAGGACGGAAGGTCCCGTGGACCAACGATTGTATCAAGGGAAGACTGATGACACAGGTCGGTTTGTCGTCGGGCCAACGTGGGAACAAGCAACGGGGGCTATGCCGGGGAAGTATCGGGTCTTAATTCGGTCGATCGAGATTCCCCCGGGCGCAAACGAAACCACAAAGCTGCCGCCGGAAGTGGTGCCGATGCAGTACCGGGACGGTTCCATTACTGTTGAAGTTCCGGCCGAAGGGAACACCGCGGCAAATTTCTCGATCGAGCGTGGAAGGCGGTAGTCGTTGCTTCGGGGCTCTTCACAATGAATTCGGGAAATGTTGCCGCCGCGATTTGCTTCCCCGCGATTTGTGACCTATTTCTTTAAGTGGCGGCAGCGAGCGTTCGCTCACCCGCCTGACTTTTCACCCTCCTTGTCCCGTGGCGCCCCCTTCGGCGCCTCCCGCCTGGTTCGATCGGCGACGCTTTTCCTGATCGGGCGTTGTCGGTCCCGTTGCGTGCGAGCGTGCGCCGTCGGCCGTGCGCTCGTGCCGTCCGCCCGCCCTACCAGCGGGCGATGAACTCGCCTCGTCCCGCATCATGCCCGTGAACCGCAGGCGCTCGCCTCGGTCGGCCTGAGTTTCCGGCGCTTCGACGCCGGCGCTCGCGCCGCGCCACCGCGAGCGCATTCGGTTCACGGGGCGGGGCAAGGCGCCGACGCCTTGGGTGGTTCCCCTTCCCTTGGGTCCCGGGGGATAAGTCCGGCTTTTTCCAGCGTATGGCGCCCTCCATCGTCGGCGCCGGGCTTATCCCCTTTTCTTTCCATTCCGAATCGCGAACGTCGAAACTCCTCGGAGACTTCAATCGCGGCAACGGCGAAGCGCTTCTGCGCGGTTGCTCGCTTCGGACGTCCTTCAACCGCCATCGGTGCGGAACCGTCTCACGACCCTCCCAGCAACGGACGAGCTTCATGACTCGGCGTTTGAATTCGGAATTCGTTCCAAGTTTTCAATTTCGTCTTGCGAGCTTCGAGCGGCCTCCTCCGCCAGCGCGTGCAGCCAGCTTGCCGTGAGGACGGCGTCGCAGCCGGCGTCGCGGAGCGCAGCGACGTCGTTTGCATTGCGCACCCCGCCGCCGGCGAGGAGGATCCCCTCCGGCAGCCGCTCCCGAAGGCGTTGGCAGCGCATCGCCACCGTGGGGCCGCATTGCCGGCCGACCGCCGTCACGTCAAGCACGACAAACGACTGAACGCCGGCTTGCCGCAAGTCGCCCGCGAGGTCGAGCCACTCATCGGCCGCGAGCCAACCGCCCCGCGAGAGGGGGCGGTCCCCGCGCCAGTCGAAGCTGACGGCGGTCGTCAACGGATCGATTGCAGCCCGTTCGAGCAGCGTCGCCGCGTCGTCGGCCGTCTCGGTCCCCAGTACGACGCGCCCCCCACGGGGCCGGACGAGCTGCCCCATCCGCCGCACGTCGTGCGGCGCGGTCAGTCCCGCATCGCACCACAGGGCGTACTTGCGGGCGAGCTCGCCCCACAGCGGCCAATTCGGCTCGCCGCCGGCGAGCGCATCAAGATCGGCGCCATAGACGGCAAGCGGCGGCAAGACCGAAGCGCCCGCGCTTGACGCTTGACGCTTGTTGCCTGCAGCGAGCAGCGAGGCGGCGTTCGCGACGAACTCGTGCGGGTCGGCGTGTGGGGCGAGCGGGGTGAACCAGGGGCGATACTCGTTGCGGCGCCCTGCCACGGCTCGCACCAACCGTCCCCCCGCGACGTCGAGTACGGGCGCCAGCGGCAACGAGGGCTGCGGTTCGGCATTCAACGGGCCAATCCGTGGTTCATGCTTCTCGCCGCCTTGGATTACGCCAGCGCGTCGAGGATCAAGTCGCCGATCTCGCTGGTGCTGTAGCCCATCTTGCCGGCCGATTGGCTTTTCATTTTCGTGCCGGTGACGTGCATGATGGCGCTCATTACGCGCTCGGCGGCCGCTTCCTGGCCGACTTGGGACAACAGCATGCTCACGGCGTTGATCGTGGCGATCGGGTTGATCTTGCCCGTGCCGGTGTACTTGGGGGCGCTGCCCCCCATCGGCTCGAACATGCTCACCCCGCCCGGGTCGGGGTTGATGTTCCCCCCCGCGGCTACGCCCATGCCGCCTTGGATGATCCCCGACAGGTCGGTGATGATGTCGCCGAACATGTTCGTGGTGACGATCACGTCGTAGTACTCGGGGTTCTTGACGATCCACATGCAGCACGCGTCGACGTGGTTATAGTCCTTCTCGACGTCGGGGTACTCTTCGGCGACTTCGTTGAAGGCGCGCCACCACAGGTCGTGCCCGGTGGTCAGCACGTTGGTCTTCGCGACGAGCGTGAGCTTCTTCCCTTTGGGGTTGTTCCGCTTGCGCGTCAACTCGAAGGCGTAGCGGATGCAGCGCTCGCACCCCTTGCGGGTGTAGATGGCCGTCTGCGTAGCGACTTCGTTGGGGGTCCCTTTGTGCATGAACCCGCCGGCGCCGCAGTAGAGGTCCTCGGTGTTCTCGCGGACCACGACAAAGTCGATGTCGTCGGGCCCCTTGTCCTTGAGCGGCGTCTCGACGCCCGGAAACAGTTTCACGGGGCGGAGGTTGATGTATTGGTCGAGCCCGAAGCGGAGATCGAGCAGGAGCTTGCGTTCGAGAATTCCCGGCTTCACGTCAGGGTGACCGACGGCGCCCAGGAGGATCGCGTCGAACTGCCGAAGCTGGTCGATCCCGTCGGCGGGGAGGGCTTCGCCCGTCTTGAGGTAGCGATCGCCCCCCCAGTCGAGTTGGGTCAGATCGAGGTCTTTGTCGAACCCTTCGAGCTTGGCGACCGATTTGAGGACCTTGACGCCTTCGGCGGCGACTTCGGGCCCGGTGCCGTCGCCGCCAATTACTGCAATCTTCATGGGAATTTCGTCCTGGAATCACTCGCCGGTCGAAGGGGCTCGGCACACGGGGAATGGAGGCCGGCCGCAGGAAACAAACCGCTGATTCTACCCGCTGGCGACGCCGGTCGCGAGTGGCTCGGCACAGCGCGCCAGGAACGTCGAACGGACCTGCGACCCCTGAGATCGCCGTACGGAACACGGGGGCAGTGCTCGTCAAGATCGGCGTCAGCGATGCATGACGCGATCGGCCCGTCTCGTACGGGACTTCTGTCCTGGTCCCCACTGTGTTCCCGTCTCTGCTGTGGTGAAATCCGTGCTGACTGCCGCAGCCATGGGTCGGCTAAGGGGTGGTGTATAGCGTGGAATCGGCGGGGAAATCTCCCGCGGCGACGTGATGCGAATTGACTCGCGACTCCGGCCGTCCTTAGACTACCGGTAGTAGGCCGTCGATGGCGGCGGTGCTTCTCTTTTGCTCTTGCGAGGCATGGGCGACGGTCTCTCTCTTTCACGGGGGTTGCCCCCGAAAGGCGCACGATGGGACAGACGATTCTCGGCGGGGTCATCGGGGCCGCGGTCGGCTTGGCGGCAAACATTGGGCTGGAGATCGCCACGACCAAGGAGATGATCTGGTTTCCCGTGATCATCGGCTTGCTCACCGGGCTGGGAGTTCGCCAGCTCAACAAGTCGTCGGCCATGCACCACGCCAGTTACTTGCGCGGCGCAATCGCCGCGGCGATTGCGTTGGCTGCGATCGCCGGGGCGCCCAAGGTCAAGTCGATGGTCATTGCCCGCAAGGGCGCCGCGGAGGTCGCTAAGGCGACCGCAGCGCCGAAGCCGGGCGAGGAGACGACTGAGGAAGGGGAAGCGGCCGAAGGGGAAGCGGCCGATGCACCGGCGATCCCCGAAGGGCCGCGGCCTGGCGCCATCGGTCAGATCGGCCTGGGCAAGGCCCCGGGCGGTCCCGGCGAGCCCGACATCTGGCAGGCCGTGTTCATGGCCGTGGGCGCGTTTCTTGCCTACGAGTTCGCCCGCGGCGCCGGCGCCCCGGCTCCTGTGGCTGCACCGAGCGATCAGGCAGCACCTGAGGGGAAGCCGACCGATCCGTCGGAGTGAGCCGACGTGACGAACGGGACAGGCAGCTCGCGGATTGCCAATGGCAGGGGGGTGTCGGCATTGGTCCGCGAGCCAGTCCCTTGCTCGACAAACCGCTAACTGTGCATCCGCGGTTGGGCTTCGCCCTCGGCGATGATCGCGGCCTCGGCGGCGGCGAGTTCGCGCAAGCGGGCCTCGACGACTTCCTCGGGGCCGTAGTGCCGGGCGAGTCGCGTGTAGGCGGCGTGATGCCGAGCTTCCGACTCGAACAGACCTTGGTAGAACGCGGCCAGTTCGGGGTCGTCGACGTACTCGGCCAGCGCCTGGAACCGTTCGCAACTGCGGGCCTCGATGATCCCGGCCACCAGCAGCCGGTCGATCGCTCGTTGCGGTTCCTGCTTGCGCACCAGATCGTTGAGCTTGCGGCCGTACTGGCTCGGCTTGAGTCGCCGGAAACGGATGCCGCGGCGGGCCAAGAGGTCGAGGACCATGTGGAAGTGTTCGAGCTCCTCGCCGACGATCTCAGTCATCTCGCGGCACAGTTCCGCGTCTTCCACATAATGGAAGATGAGATTAAGCGCCGTCCCCGCGGCCTTCTTTTCGCAGTGGGCGTGGTCGATCAGCACCTCGTCCAGGTGCGCATCGATTTGTCGGAACCACTCGGGTCGAGTCGTCGATTGCAGATGCAGCATGACGTGCGATCAGATTCAGTCTTGAGGTGGTGAGGGAAGTCGCCGAGGCAAGGACTTGCTAGCGCAGGGCGTCAGCCCGGTCCCCTCCTCGGGAGCTCCATGCCGACGAGCATACCGCGCCCCAAGCATCCGCACGAGCAGCCCCGGCGCCAGCCGCTTGAGCCGCGCCAGCCACCGCGCACGCCGACCGAGGATTGCGTAAAGCCGCCCGCGCTCGGCGGCACGGAGCGCCGCTGTCGCGACCTCGTCGGCCGTGATGCGGCTTGAGTCGGCGAGTTCTTGCGCGTGGCGGGCGAGCTCCGGCGTGGCGAACGTCCCCGCGGCGAGCAGGTCCGACGCGAAGAACCCCGGCACGGCAACCGTCACATGGACGCCGCGCTGGCGCAGCTCGGCGTGCAGCGCCTCGGTGAACGCGACGACCGCGGCTTTTGAGGCGCTGTACGCACCCATGGACGGTGGCGCCAGCCACGCGGCGATCGAGGCGACGTTGATCACCGCCGGCGGGGGGCCCGGCTGCAAAGCGCTCTCCCTCAGCCAGGGGACCAACAACTGGCAGCCGTGCAGCACGCCGAAGAAATTCACCTCGGTGATGCGGCGCCACGAGGCGAGTTCTCCTTGCCCCGCCTCCGCCGCCATGCAGACTCCGGCGTTGTTCACCAGCAGGTCGAGCCGCGGGAAGGACTGGCGAAGCTGCTCGCGAACAGCGACCCACGCGTCGGGGTCGGCGACGTCGAGTTGCCGTGCTTCGGCGCTGCCTCCGCGGCGGACGACCAAATCGCGCGTCTCCTCGGCTCGGGCGAGCTCGAGATCCGTGGCGACGACGTGCCACGAGCCCTGCGCGGCGAGGCGCCGACAGAACGCTCGCCCCAACCCGCTGCCGGCGCCGGTGACGATCGCCAGACGATGTGAGGCGGCATGCGCCATGGGGGCCTCGAACCAAGCGGTGAATTGCGCCGTCGCGCCACTGGAAGCCCTCTGCGCTCCGGCCCGCAAGGGCTTGCGAGGGACGCCTTGGCAAACTGAACCTAACGCCTGGGACGCGGACTTTGTAGGGCCGTCGCGGGGCCGCGCCGTTGGGCTGGGGCGAGGGGGGCCGCCCTTTCGTCCGGCGACGGTCGGTCTATACTCGGCTGGTATGCAAAAAATCCGTCTCGCCGCCGCCGCACTCAACCAAACGCCCCTCGATTGGCAGGGGAATGCCCGCCGCATCCGCTCGGCGATTGCCGAGGCCCGCGCCGCCGGGGCCGCGATTCTCTGCCTGCCCGAGCTGTGCATCACCGGCTACGGGTGCGAGGACGCGTTCCTCTCGACCGGCGTGCCGCAGACGGCGCTTGAGTTGCTGATCGAGCTGCTTCCCGACACGCGCGGGATGGTTGTCGCCTTGGGGTTGCCGTTGGTGGTCGAGGGGCCGCTTTACAACGGGGCCGCCTTGGCGTGCGACGGGCGGCTGCTGGGGTTTGCGCTCAAACAACATCTGGCCGGCGACGGCATTCACTATGAGCCGCGGTGGTTCCGCAAGTGGCCTGCGACCCGGGTTCAGCGGGTCGAGGTCGCGGGTCGCGACTACCCGGCCGGCGACGTGCTGTTCAACGTCGGAGGCGTGAAGATCGGGTTCGAGATTTGCCGCGACGCCTGGGTCGCCGATCGCCCCGGTTCGCGGCTGGCCGCCGGCGGGGCCGACGTCATTCTCAATCCTAGCGCCAGCCACTTTGCGTTCGGCAAGCAGGAGGTGCGGCGACGGTTCGCGCTCGAGGGGTCGCGCACGTTCCACGTCAGCTTCGTTTACTGCAACCTGCTCGGCAACGAAGCGGGGCGGGCGATCTTTGACGGCGGTACGCTCATTGCCAGCGCAGGGAAGACACTGGCCGAGGGACCCCGGCTGTCGTTCGCCGAGCAGTTGGTCACGTGCGCCGACGTCAGCGTCGCGGCGACGCGGCGGCTGCGCGCCGCGCTCAGCGAGCCGAGTCGCGAACCGGCGCCGTTTGACGGCGGAATCGTCGAGTGCGACTTCGCCCTGCCCGCGGCGGAGGGGCGGCGCCCGCCGGCGTCGCCGTTGCCGTGGGAGGGGCGCCCCGCGGCGAAAGAGGAGGAGTTCGCCCGGGCCGTGCCGTTGGCGCTGTTCGATTACCTGCGCAAGAGCCATGCGGGGGGGCTGGTGGTGTCGCTCTCGGGAGGGGCCGATTCCTCGGCGGCGGCGACTTTGGCGTGGCTGATGGCGAAATTGGGGCTCGCCGAGTTGGGCCGCGACGAGTTTGCCGGGCGGCTCGCCGCGATTCCCGGGCTCGAGTCGTGCCAGACGGCCGAGGACTTCGTCGGGCGGCTGTTGGCATGCGTCTATCAGGCGACGCGGAACAGCGGCCCCGTGACGCGCGCCGCAGCCGAGACGGTGGCGAGCGCCGTGGGCGCGGAGTTTCACGCCTGGAACGTCGACGCGATGGTCGACGCGTACGTCGACGTCGTGACTGCGGCGGTCGGGCGAACGCTCGCGTGGGACTCCGACGACGTGGCGCTGCAAAACGTGCAGGCCCGCGCCCGCGGCCCGGGGGCATGGCTGCTGGCGAACCTTCGCGGGGCGCTCTTGCTGGCGACGAGCAATCGCAGCGAAGCGGCCGTCGGCTACGCGACGATGGACGGCGACACCTGCGGCGGTCTCGCCCCGATCGCCGGAATCGACAAGGCGTTCTTGTTGCACTGGCTCAAGTGGATGGAGACCACCGGCCCGATCGGCGTCGGACCGTTGCCGGCGCTGGCAGTCGTGAACGCCCAGCAGCCCACCGCGGAACTGCGTCCGCCCGTCGCGGGACAAACCGACGAAGGCGATCTCATGCCGTACGCCGTGCTCGATGCCATCGAGCGACTGGCGATCCGCGACAAGCTGATGCCGATCGAGGTGTTCGAGTCGCTGCGGCCGGAACTGACCGACGTTCCGGCGGAGCAGCTCGCAACGTGGGTCGAGCGGTTCTTCCGCCTCTGGTGCCGCAACCAGTGGAAGCGGGAGCGATTTGCCCCGGGGTTCCATCTGGACGACGAGAATCTCGACCCGAAAACGTGGTGTCGGTTCCCGATCCTTAGCGGCGGATTCGAGCGCGAGCTTGCGCAGCTTCGCGATCATGTCCGGGCGGAATGAAGGCGGGGCGCCGCACGAAACACGAAGCACGACATCCGAAGCAAGCGTTTCAGGATTCGCTCGCTGCGTTTCCCAGTTCGGATTTCGTACATCGAGCAGCGGATGATCCCCCGCTTAGTCCGGCGCCGCGTACACCGCGTACTCCTCGTTCTCATAGAGCAGCGGCAACTCCAGCGGCGGATCGCACGGGGCGATGACGTGCGTGGCCCCGTATTTCCGGCAGAGCTCCGCGATGCGCGCCGTCCCGAGTTTGGCGGGGGAACCGACGATCGCCGCCTGGCCGAATTCATCCGTTCCGGCGTACAGGTCCTGGCAGCGGGCGAACCACGCGACGACGCTCGCGGCGTCTTGCGGGACGTCTTTCCAGTTGCCGACGTCGGCCCTGGCGGCGTACCACTTGAACGACTGGGCGTGTCGAGGGACAAGGAACAACGCCTTGGGGGGAGCCTCGCGGGCGATCCATTCGCAGGCGTCGCGCCATGCGGCGGGGTTGGTTGTCTTGCGGTCGGCCGGGGCGCGGGGATCGGCCGCGCGCACCGCGACCGTCGAACCGAGAAACCATCCGCACCAAACCAGGACGACCAGCCCCGCCGCGGCGCGCCAAGCGGCGCCAGTCGAGGCCTGTGCGGTCTTCCTTGCGGATTGGTCTGCCCAGGCGTCGACGATCTTCGCCGCTCCCATGAGCGCCACAGCAAGCGGGACGGCGACGTCGGCCAATCGGAACCAGTAAAATCGCAGCAGGCTGGCCGCATCGTCGGGCGATTTGAAGTGCAGCGACTCGTAGAGCAGTCCCACGCTGAAGATCCCCATGCTCACGGCGGCAAACCGTTTGACGCGCAGCATCTGCGGGCCGGGGGCCAGCGGCCATAGCGCGACGAGCGCAACGAGCAGGCATCCAAAACGCACGGTCCGACGAAGAAGCTCGTCGGACGGCAGAGCGAGCGGCGCCAAGTGATGGGGGAGTCGCTGAAACACGTAGATCGACGCCGCCTCGCGGGCGGTTTCCGGCGGAACCCCGCGGTCGAGCATGAGCGCCGGCGCCAGACCCGCCAAGGCGATCGCCCCGCCGAGGGCTAGGCTTGGCGCCAGTGCGGCGAGTGCATGGCGTCCTCGGCGGCGATCGCTGCCCCAGACGATCCCCGCTGCCAGCACTGCCCAGCCGCCGACCAAGACGTGGAAGGCCGACGCGACGCCGAGCCAGATCGAGGCCCAGTTCCACCGGTCGGCCGCCATCGCGGCGAGCCCTGCGAGGACGAATCCGTAGGCGATCGATTTGCCTTCGATTCCGCCGACGGCCCATTCGCCGGCGAAATTGCAGCACTCGATCAGCGCGAGCCACAACGCCCCGCTCGCCACGACCGCCAGCGAAGCCAGTTCCGGGGGCCAAGCGGCCAGTCGATCCGCCAAGGCCTCGCGCGCCAGTCGGCGCCACCCCCAGGCGACGAGTCCCCAAGCCGCCAGCCTTCCGATCCACGCAACTGCCGGCAGCGGCAGCCACAGGGTCAGCCATCCGACGGTCCAGTAGAACGCCACGTGAGGATCGGCCGAGTCGAGGAACTGATCGCCCGGACAGTAGCTCGGATCCCAGTAGTGTTTCGCCTTGGCCAGATAGTGGGTCTCATTCACATGCGGCGCGGGAGCGCCGGCGACGAGAAAGCAGACCGCAAGCAACAGGAACCACTCGGCTAGGGCTCGCCGAGGCGAGGTTTCGCACGTTGACAAAGTCGACTCCATCACGCGACCAGCGTACCGCGCCGACGGCGGGTCGGCTAACCCCAGCGAGCCAATTGCCGGGGCGCCGCTGCCACGGGACAGGGGAGGGGGAAAACAAACCACGACGATGCGGCAAGCACGACGGGGGAACGGGGGAGACCGGAACGAACCGTGCGACGGGCGCTGCGGCGGAGAGTTCCGGGCGAAGGGACGGTCGAGGTGCGCGGATCAACGCGGACGCACGAGTCACCTTCTTCCAGTGGTCCGACTGATCGCCGGCGAAGCTCGGACGCGCTCGCCCCCCAGATGCTCAGGGAGCAAGATATCCGCGTTGATCCGCGGTTCCTTCCCAGGGTCCGCCCCAGTCCGATCGGCTCCGCACGCATCCGCGGCGCACCCGGCTAGCGTTACAATCCGCGCATGCGGCAATCTTTTCGCCGCCGTCGAGACGCCCGGACGCGCGGGCCGATGGGGAGCGAACACGGACGTCCCCGCCCCCTGACGGAAGCTCGCCTCGCTCATGCCGAGTCGGCCCGTGTCGTTTGAATCGCTATCCGTTCCGGTCGCCGTATCGCCGACTCGGTCCGCTCCGCAGACGTGGCGCGTCGCGTTCGCGTCGTTCAGCATTCTGGCGCTCGAGCTGGCTCTGATCCGTCTCGCGCCGGCCGAGGTCAAGGCGATCTCCTACTTTACCAACCTGATCCTTATCGCCAGCTTCTTCGGACTGGGAATCGGCTGCATCCTGGTGCGCGGGCCGCGCTTGGCGTGGTTGCTGCCGGTCGGGCTGCTGGCGATGTGCGGGTTCATCCTCGTCGCGCGGGGGATCATCGTCTACGACGAGACCCGCAGCGTGCATTACTGGCTGCAGGACCAAGCGGCGCGGTCCGAGGCGCCGCGGCTGCCGCTGTTTTGGACAGCTCTGGCGGCGCTCGTCTGTTCGGCTCTCCCGTTTGCGTCAATGGGGCAAGAACTGGCCCGACGGATGGACGAGCACCCGCGGTTGACCGCCTACTCGTGGGATATCGCGGGGAGTCTGTTGGGAACGATTGCGTTTGCGGCGAGTTCGTACCTGCAGGTTCCCCCTTGGGTTTGGCCGCCGGTCGTCGGCGTGTTGTGGGCCGCATTCCTGAGTCGGCGCTGGTTGATGCGGGCGAGCGTCGCGGCCGCCGGCGGAGCGTTCCTCTTGTTTTCCCAAACCTCCCACTTGTCGGTGTGGAGTCCCTACTACCTCGTCCAATATGAAGAGGAACCCGCCGGACTGCGAGTGTGGGTCAACTCGAGCTTTCATCAGTTCGCCCTCGATTTCAGCGCCGAGGACAATCAGGTGGCCGAGGAGACGGCTCAGCGGTTTTGCGTACCCTATGACCGGTACCGCGCGTGTCACGACGGACGCTCGCCGCGGCGGGTGCTGATCCTCGGCGCCGGCGCCGGCAACGACGTAAACATCGCCCTGCAGAACGGCGCCGAGCGGATCGTGGCGATCGAGATCGACCCGGCGATTTACGACCTGGGCCGCCGACTCAATCGAACTCTCCCGTACTCCGACCCGCGCGTCGAGGTGCGTTTGGACGACGCTCGTCACTACCTCCATTCGAGCCGCGAAGAATTCGACCTTGTGGTCTTTGCGACGCTTGACTCGCAGACGCTGCTGTCCGGGGCGGCGAATCTGCGGCTTGAGAACTACGTATACACGGTCGAGGCCTTTCGCGACGCCCGCCGCCGGCTGGCGGCGGACGGGATGGTCGGTCTGTACTACTCGATCATGAAGCCGTGGCTGTTCGAGCGGGTCGTCGCCACGGTCCACGCTGCGTTTGGGCCGCGGCTGGAGTTCTTCCGGTCTCACGAGCAGTTCTTGTTCAACGCCACGATTGTCGCGGGTCCGGGGATCGAGGGCTTCGGCGCCGACCCGGCGCTGGTCGAGGGGCTCTCCGGCGGTCGGGTCAACACCGACGACTGGCCGTATTTGTATCTTGAGCGGCCGACGATCGCCCCCGTGTATTGGAAGCTGTTCGCCGCGGCGTCGGCGCTGGTGTTGGGGGCCTTCGCTCTGCTGCGGACCAGCACCGCGGCGTCTGGCTGGCATGTGAACTTCCTGCTCTTGGGAGCGGGGTTCACGCTGCTCGAATCGGCCGCGATCGTGCGCCTCGCTCTGCTGTTCGGCAGCACCTGGGTGGTCAACGCAGTTGTGTTCGCGGCGGCGTTGTCGACGATCTTTCTCGCCAACTTGGCAGTGATGAAAAACTGCGCCCCCTCGTTGCCGACGGCCTGGATCGGATTGCTCGCGTCGATCGCCGTCAACTACGTCCTGCCGCTGCAGTCGCTGTTGGGGCTCGACGAGGCGTGGCGAGCCGTCGCCGCGGCGGCCTTGGCCGGAACGCCGGTGTTTTTCGCGGCGGTCTGCTTCAGCCGGTTGTTCAGCGAGCAGGAGTCCGCCGGCTACGCGTTGGGGATCAACCTCGTCGGCGCCATGCTGGGGGCGATGATCGAGTATTCGTCGATGTACCTGGGGATGCGCGACGTGTGGCTGGTGCTCGCGGGGCTCTACGCGGCTGCGATTTTGGCGAGCCGACCTCCGGCTGAAGCGTTTGCCTTGGGCGACTGGCGGACGTTTCGCCGCATCGTGTCGGCAACGCAATAACACGCTCGAGGCATCGCGCCGTTACGACGCCAGTCCAATCGCCGCGATGACGACGATCAGGGCGACGACCCCCAGGCCTACGAGCACGAAGATCCACGCCGGCGGACCGTTGCTAGGGGGGACGTAGCCCGGCGGTTGCAGCGGATTGAATTCGTCGGGCCGCCGAGGCGGGGGGGCTTTGGGTTGCTTCGACCGGGCCGATTCGAGTTCTTCCTCAATCAGCGATCGCACGGGCCGCTTGATCTGCGGATCGCTGGGGGGACCGGAGGCCGTGGCCGTGGCCGGCGACATGGCGGGTTTGGCGGTCGCCGGGGCCGAGCCGCTCTTTGCCTTGCCGTCCTCCTCGTCGAACGGGGCGAGCGCGAGATCTTCCTCAGGTTCAGTCGAGGCCGCGACTGGCCGCGGACGCTGCTGCGCAGGGCGACGCCCTTGCGTGCGCCCGATGCCGCTGCCGCTGGGAGAACTCGGCTTGCCGCCGCTGCCCCCCCCGCCCGGGCTGCTCAGCCCCGCGCTGAATCGTCGGAAGACGTCGCTGCCGATGCCGTCGGAACCGCTGCTGCCGCCGGCGTCTCGTTTGCTCAACGATCCGACCGTGTGACCGCGCTCGGCCAGCCACTCCGTGAGCCGCTCGGAGACCTCGCTCGCCGTTTGATACCGGTCCTCCGCTTTCTTGGCCATCATCCGGTTGCAGATGTTCACCAGCCCCGGCGGTGCGTCGGGCCGGTCGTTGAAGATGCTCGGCGCCTTCTCGACCTGGTGCTTGAGCAGCCGCTCGGAAATCGTGCCGTCGGGAAACGGCGGGTGGCCCGTCAGCAGGAAGTACAGCGTGCACCCCAGGCTGTAGATGTCGGCCCGATGGTCGGCCTTGTGGCTGTTGAGCGCCTGCTCGGGAGCCAGATAGTCGGCCGTCCCCAGCACGTTCTCGTTGTTCTCCATGGTGAGCGACGCTTCGTCGTCCACCAGTCGCGCCAGTCCCATGTCGAGGATCTTCACGACATGATGATTGTCGACCAGGCAGTTGGCCGGCTTGATGTCGCGATGAACCAGTCCCATGTCATGCGCATGGGCCAGACCTCGCGCCGCCTGGGCGATGTAGTCGGCCGCCATGACGTAGTCGAGCGGGCCGACCTCTCGGACCAGGACGTGCAGATCTCGACCCTCGACGTACTCCATGACCAGATAGTGGGTCTTGTCGTGGTGGTCGATGTCGTACGCCCGGACGATATTCGGATCGTCAAGCTTGGCCGCGGCCCGGGCTTCGATGCGGAAGCGTTCGAGATAGCTGGAGTCCTCGACACGATTCTGCGGCAGCACCTTGATGGCCACCTTGCGCTTCATGAGCATGTGCTCGGCGAGGTAGACCTGGCTCATCCCGCCTTTGCCGAGGTGGCGCAGCAACTTGTATTTGCCGAGGATGAAGCCCTTATGCTTGCCGGCCAGCAGCTTCTCGCATTGCCACTCAGTCAGCAGCCCGGTGGAGATCATCTCCTCGGCCAGCTTGTCCTTGGCCGCGGGGAGCTTGCTGCCGAGGCGCGCAGCCAACTCGGCCAAGAACTTGTTCAACTGGTCTTCCTCGACCAGTTGGCTCCGGCGTACGAGATCCAAGAAGTCGTCGGTCTCTTTGGACACAGGCGGCGCGATCTAGGGACAAGCTTGGTGCGACCTGCGGCAACAGGGAAGGGGGCGCAGTCAGCTTGCCGCCCTGTCGATCGCGCGTGCGCTCCGCCGGGCGCTACGACCGACACGGGCGAACAGGGATGCCCCCTCCCTGCGGGCCGGGGACAACTGTACGACCTCTTCTCCGCGTCGGCGAGGGGTCGCGCCAGGGGGATTTCCCGCCCCAGCCCGGTTTCGACGCCGACCAATTGCCTCAAGTCCCATCATACCATGGGGTTAGCGACCCGGCCAACAATTGTGTCGGCGCCGGACGTTTTTGGCGTGACAAGTCGACGAGTGAAGTGCCGAATTGCGGCGTCGTAATCGCGCCCCACGGCAACGGACGAGGGCGCCGGTTTCCGCGGATGTGAGGAACCGCAACTGCCGAGCCCCGACGAAACTCGTCGTCCGCAAGCCCCCCTGCCCCGAGGTCTCGCAGTCGCTTTGACCGAGAACCTACCCCTGCGGCCGCTCCAACCCTTCGACGGCCGCGTGCACGAGTCGTTGGTCGAAGTAATTCACCTCCATCCCCGCGTCGACGACGAGGCGTTGGGCGTTGATGCCGCTCGAACGCGGGCTCAATAGGAACACGGCCGCGGCGGCCGCCTCGCCGGTCTGCACGGCCCGGCCGCGAAGGGTCGCCCGCTCGGCAAACAAATACGAGTCGACGTAGCCCGGGATCCCCGCCGAGGCCGAGGTCTTGAGCAGCCCCGGCGCCACGGCGTTGAACCGCACCTCGCTGAACTGCGAGAAGCTCTTGGCAAGAAACGCCAGACTGCTGTCGAGCGCCGCCTTCACCGGCGCCATAAAACCGTAGTTTTCGCTCGCCATCCGGGTCGTCGAGATCGAGATCGTCACGACCGAAGCGTCTCGTGCAAGCTGGTCTTTGAACGCATTGGCCAATGCGATCAAAGAGAAGCAGGAAACGTCGAAGGTCCGCAACAACTGCGCCCGGGTCGTCTCGTGAAAGGGGCGCACCCCACCTTCGTCGTAATCGGCAAAGGCGATCGAGTGGACCAGCCCGTGGAAGCCCGCGGGGAATTGCGCCTTGAGCTCCGCGGCAAGGGCGTCGATTTCAGGCTGTCGCTCGACGTCGCAAACGAACACCGCTCGCCCGGCGAGCAATTTGGCCGTGAGTTCTTGACGTTGATGCGAGCGTACGACATGCACGACCTCGGCGCCCGCCGCTTCGAGCTGGTCGGCGACGTGCCATGCCACGCTTTTGCGATTGGCGACCCCGAAGACGAGGATGCGCCGGCCTGCGAGTTGGAGATAGTCGTTCGACATGGGGCACTTGGTGAATGACCAATGACCAAGTCCCAATGGCCGCTGATGCCGGCCAATGGGACTCACTGGGTCATTGGTGCTTGGTCATTGGTCGTTGCCGGCGGGCCGCGGCGCCATCGTGCAGGCAAACTCGCAACGGCACGCCAGCTTGCCCGCCACGGTGACGCGGGACTTCATGAAGTAGGCGTTCGAGATCCGATCGGTCAGCTCGGTTTCAATCTCGATAGTATCGCCCGGGCGGACCATCTGCTTGAACTGCACATTGTTGAGTCGCGTCGCAACCGGCACGGCCCCCGGCACGTCGGCCGCCTGCTTCGACAAGAGGACCGCCCCGGCCTGCATCGCCGCCTCGCACAACAACACCCCCGGCGTAAGCGGATAATCGGGGTAGTGCCCCTGGTACCAAAACTCGTCGCCGGTGAAGGTCTTGCAGCAGACGATCCGCGAGTCGCTCTGCTCGACGATCTCGTCGACAAGCAAAAACGGCGGACGGTGAGGGATGGCGGCTTGGATTTGTGCGAGCGACATAGGATTTCAAAAGCGATGGAACCGCCGAGGAATATGGATCAAAGCGGTTGGATTGTTCGTCTCGGCGACTCGTTTGAGGGAAGCCGCAATTCGAGAAATGTCTCAGGCTCGGAGGGCCGGCGTCAGGCGACCAGCGGGGCCAGCCCCTGGAATCGTTGTGGGAGAAATACCATAGCCCCAGCGGGGCGACATGAATGCGACGACGATCTTCATACCGCCCCTCCAGTGCTCACGGATCTAAGTTTCCTCGGTTCCAGGGCTGACGCCCCTGGCACCAAACTGTCGGCCCAAGGACCTTGAATAGAGATCGAGCACGCTGTTGCAGTTCCTTCAGCGAGGTTTCTTGCCAATGGGGAGCGAACGAACGCGAATCTGTCGTTCCGTCACAGTGACCACGGCGCCCGCTTCGAGTTCATCGCCTGTCGCCGCTGCCGTCGTCTTGATCAGTTCTGCAAGTTCGGGACCTCTGAGCCCTTCGATTCGGACGCGAATGACCGAAGGCCCCGATGCTCCGCTGGCTGCAAGCAGGGCGTGAAAATCCGAGTCCAACGAAACGACAACGGCATCTCGATCAACGGCCGCAGCCATGATCGCTGTATCGGGAGCGGCGTGCATTCCGAGTTCGCCGACGTGCTCAGCGTCAAACCCCGCAGCCCGGAGCGGCTCAACCGCTGAGCGAGGCAGACCTTGGTCCAGTAAGAATCGCATGCGGCGTCACTTCAGTTCAATGACGCGATCGTCCAAAGCGGCAGCCGCATATTCCAGGGCTTGGCGGATATCTTCGTCGTCGAGTTCGGGATACTCGATCCGCAGGTCCTTGCGATCGGGATAGAGCGCCAAGGCTTCCAGCAACCGTTTCACAGTGAGCCGTTGCCCGCGGATGCACGCCTGGCCTTCCTGGACAGCTGGATCGGAGGCAATGCGGTCAAAACTCTTCATGGAACATCTCCGTATCGATGGACGACTTCAGATCCAAACTGAATTGATCGCCAACAAAGTCTATAGGAGGAGTCGCTGTAGGAATCGTCTCGGCGACTTCAGCCTGCAACGTCGCTCGCCACGCTCCGCTCCGCTCCCGCCGTGCTTCGCGATCCGCTCGTCACGAGTTGATTGTCCACCTCGTTCGCCACGATCACGCCGTAGTTCATCGCTCCCAGCCAGCCGCTCATGATGATCCCGACGCTGCCGGCGTGGTACAGACCGGCGATTTGCTGGGGCAGAGCGCGGCTCACGGCGAGGCCCTCGAACTTCGTGCCGAAGCTCGCCCCGGCCGGGTGGGCCGTGTAGTGGCGGAAGCTCCGCGGGGTCGACGCCTCGACGTGAACGGCCCTCTGCCGTACGTTCGGCACGTACTTGTCCAGGGCGTCGAGCGTCGTTTCGCACAGGTCCCGCTTGCTCGCTTGGTACTCGTCCTCGGGCAAATCGGCCCAGTCGCGGTAGTGGGCGTTCGTACTGCTGACAATGAGACAACGCGGCTCGCGATGGGGGCGCGTTTTGGGGTAGTAAAACGAATACGTCCGGCTGGTCACGTTGCGAGACAGCAGGGCGTCGGTCTCGAATCGAGGCGCCGTGGAACTGAACAGCAGGTCCCCCAGCTCGCGGACGTCGAGCAGATCGTCCTCGCCCAGCGCGATGTACACCTGCGTGCTGCTGTTGTTGAGCCGCACGGCCCGGGCTTCGTCGACGAAGCTCGGCGAAAACTTCTCCTCGCCGACGAGGTTGAATACGGTCTGACGGATGTTTGCGTTGCTGACCACCGCCCCGCAGCGGATCGTCCGCTGGGTTCCCTTGGCGTCGATCTCGACCGATTCGACGCGGTCGTTGCGGACGTTGATGCGGGTCGCATCGCAGTTGATGCGGATGTCGACGCCGCTCTTGACCAACTCGCCGTGCATCGCCCCGATGAGTTTGTCGGTTCCTCCCTGAAAGGTGAACACCCCCTTGGACATGAAGTTCGAGAAGACGATCCCGTAGCTGATCGCGGGATCCTCGAGCGTGCTGCCGTTGGCGTAAGTGATCGGCTCCATAAGAAGCCGGATCACGTCCTCGCGTCCGGGGAAGAATTCGTCGAACAGCTCGCGGGTGGTCGCCTGCTGGTCGTCGTAGAAGTTCATCCCCCGCGCTTTGTCAAAAAAAGCGACGACCTTTTCTGCTGGAACCTGGAACTTCTCGATGAGTTGGTTCGTGAAGTCCTCGCGGGTGAAACTGGTCCAGAGCGAGAACATGGGGTTGTCGAACCGCACGCCGTCGAGCTGCACGATCGAGTCGGCGATCTCCTTCGACCAGTACCGGCGGCAGGACTTCACCATGCCGTAGGGGAAACCGTGGAGCGAGATGTCGAAGATGTGCCCCCCCGGCCGTTTGAACCAGGTAGCCATCCCGCCGAGTTTGTAGTGTTGTTCCAGCAGCAGCACCGAATGCCCGGCGCGGGCCAGGATATTGGCCGAGGTGAGCCCGGCCAGGCCGGAGCCGATCACGACAACGTCGTACTCGTCGCGGGCGCCTTGGAGGAAATCGCGGGGCATGGGGGAGCGAGGGCAAATAGGTGAGGGGGCAGGAGCAAGCGACGGTGCGGCGAGAGGGGTAGTCTAGCAGATGAGGCGGCGGGGCTCGACGGGCGCCTTGGGCGGGGACGCCGCGGCTCGCACCATTGGGGTGCTACTCTTCGCGCAAAAAGTGCATGTTCGCCATCCCGATGCCGCTGACGATGCTGCCGACGATGCCGACGAAGCCTTGGTCGGTGCCGCAGACGAAGAGGTTGTCGAGATGCGTGCGGCCGTCGATTTGTTTGTCGGGGGCGCCGTAGACGGCGCCGTTGTCGTGACCTGTGAACCGCACGATCGTCGTCGGAGTAAACATGTCGGTGTCGACGACCCGATGGCGGTAATCGGGCACGAACCGTACGGCAGACGCGGTGATCGCGTCGTACCACCGCAGCTTCTCCAGTTCGTACGCCCGCTCGTCGAGATTCTGCCAGTAGTCGAAGTTCGCCAGGGCGGTGATTCGCATCACTCCGTCGCCGAGCGGCTCCTCGTAGTCGAAATTGTTGGGGCTGCAAATCACGCCGCTGCGCAGGTCGCACGGCTCGACGGGCACGGTCCAATCGAACTGCTCGTGGTCGTTGTAGAAAGTGATCGTCCGCTCGTGGCCCAGTTCGCGCGGCTGGCGGTCGAGCGTGGCGATCGTCTCGCAAAAACTCAAGCGGCCCGGGGCGCGACTCGCCGCGACCGGCGTGCCGTCGGTGCAGAGTCGCATCGTTTCGCACCAACCGGCGGAGGAGAGGATGCGGCGGCCTTCAAGGATCTCGCCCTGGTCGAGGACGACGCGGCTCACGCGGTTGTTCTCGACCTCGAGGCGGGCGACGCCGCTGCGGAGTTTGAGTTCGCCTCCCAGTGCGCGGAACTTCCGCACAAGATGCTTGAGGATCAGCCGCACCCCTGCGTACGGGCGCCCCAGCCCCTCCATGAAGATGCTGCGGAACATGATCGAGAACTGTCCCCAGTCCATGTCATGCTCGCGGGCCGAGCCGTAGAACATGAGCGGGCAGAACAGCATCTCCACGAGCAGCGGCTCGCCGAGCAATTCGCTCAGCCGCTGTCGGGCGGAGATCGCGGCGTGCTCGTCGGCAAGGTCGTCGTACTCGACCACCTCGGCCACAAGCCGCTCGAAATTGTCGACCTCGCCGGGGAACGCCTGGGCGACTTCGCTGCGCAGCAGGTCCAGGTCGTTGCTGAATCGCAACCTTGCCGAGGGGAAGGCGATCTCTGAGCCCAATTGGGGCGAGATCGCCAGTTCGTCCCACGACAACCGCAGCTGCCGCAGCAGCCGGGCGAGGGGGCCCTTGCGGGTCCCTTTGGGGGTGACGTTCGTCAGGGCGTGCAGCCCGACGTCGTAATCGCGGCCGCGCAAGCGATAAAAGCCGTTCAGTCCGCCGATCGTCGTGTGCCGCTCGAGGATGCAGACGCGCTGTTCGTAATGGGCCAGCCGAATGCCGGCCGCCAACCCGCTCATCCCCGCGCCGATGATGATGGCGTCGTACATCGAAGGGGGGAGGGTGGAAGAAAGACGGCGGAAGGATTCGACGGGCTTGTCGGGGCGTTTCGCTCTCGGCCTTCCCCCCTTCCGCCCTTGTTACAGGTCTTTCATCATCGGCTCAAGATACGCGACGGTCGAGTCCATGCTCGCGAGGTTCACGTAGTCGTCCTCGGGGATTTGCACGCGGTGGCGTTTGCGCAGTTCCATGACGATGTCGAGGAAATCCATGCTGTCGAGCTCCATCTGCTCGCGGAAGCTCTTCGAGTCGTCGAGCGCGGAGAGGTCCTCGTCCGGAGCAATGTCGGCGAGGATGTCGAGGACTTCGTTGCGGATGTCGTCTTTGGTCATCGAGGGCTTCTCTGGTTCGTTTTGAACCGCCAAGGACGCCAAAGGAGCGACTGAACCGCGACGGCACAATGATCACGACGCAGATCTGATCCGTGTCTGGCGTCGTGTCGTCGTGGTTCCAATGCCCTTGGCGAACTTGGCGTTTAAGTCTCTTCCGTCTTCGGTCTACACGCGGCGGATGATCACCGCGCTGTTGATCCCCAGCATGCCGAAGCTGTTGTTGAGGATGTACTCGACTGAGCCGACGTCCTGCGGCTCGTTGAGCACGAGGCCGTCCAGGGCGCACTCGGGATCGAGCTCGTCGACGTTGATTGTTGCATGCACGACCCCGTCGGCGAACGAGGGGAGGTTCCCCGCTAGTTCCAGCGAGCCGGCGGCGCCCATCGCGTGGCCGATGAAGCTTTTCGTGTTGTTGACCCGCGTGCGGCGGCAGCCGCCGAAGACGCGGCGCAGCGCTTCGCATTCCTGGACGTCGCCGCTGGCGGTCGCGGTGGCGTGCGTGCTGACAATGTCGACGTCCTCGGCGTTGAGCCCGGCCCGCTTGAGAGCGAGCTCCATGCAGCGGGCCTGCTGCACGGGGTTGGGGAGAACGAAGTCGGTCGCATCGCTGGTCATCGCGTAGCCGACCAGTTCGCCGTAGATCTTCGCTCCGCGCAGCACCGCATCGCTGTACCGCTCGAGCGTGTACAGGCAGCCCCCTTCGCTCACTACGATGCCGTTGCGGTCGCGGTCGAAGGGGCGCGACGCCCGGGTCGGATCCTCGTGAGTCGCCAAGGCGCCTTGGCTGGCGAATCCGGCGAAGATGCCGAACGTGTGGATGCTTTCGCTGACGCCGCCGGAGATGGCGAAGTCGCATTCGCCCAGCCGCAACATCTGGGCGCCCTGAATCAGCCCCGCGTTTCCCGCGGCGCACGCGGCCCCGATCGTGTAGTGGGGGCCGGTGATCCCCATGTTCAGCGTGATCTCGCCCGCGGGGTTGTTGGCCACTGTGCGGGGGTTGTGATGATGCGACCAGACCTTCGTGTCGTAGTCGAACGCCTTGATCTCGTTGATTTCGTTCTCGGTCTCGACATTGCCGTGTTCGGTGACGCCGATATAGACGCCGACCCGCTCGGGATCGACGTTCGGCCAGTCGACGCCGCTGTCGGCGACCGCTTCCTGGGCGCAGTAGATGCTGATCGACCCGGCGCGGGTGCCGCGGCGAACGTCTTTGCGCTTCTGGTAGCGCAGCTCGTCGAACCGAACCTGCCCGGCCAGCGTGTCGCCGACGTAGCGGATGTTGTACCGGTCGACGCCGCTCTTGCCGGCCAACAGCGCAGCCCGATAGTCGGCCAAGTTGTCGCCGTTGGGTGCGGTCAGCCCGATGCCGGTGATTACGATGCGGTGGTCGTCGCGGTCGTTGCGGATCATGGCGGGACGTCGCACTGGCCCTCCCGGGCGGGGAGGGAGCGGGGGAGGGGGGCGTCGGAGCCGGCGACCCCACGAGCGGTCGAGCCGAGCCTGCGGCAGGCATGGCCCCTGGTGGCTCGGGACCGCCGCCGGATCGCGAATCCGTGAAGCTACTCCCGCCCGCGGAGTTTGACAACCCGGCGGCCGCGGGTGTTGCAATTGCGGGCAAAAAACCGTGAGATTGCGCTGCAGGTAACCGGCCAGCCAGCGGCTGGATATACTCGCATCGCCGGTTTCGTCGCCGCGCCTGCCAACCCCGCGACCGCATCACTCATCCCCTCGCTCCTAACCCCTTATCCTCCGCCCCATGTCTCACCTCATCGGAATCGACGTCGGCACCAGCGGCACGAAAGCCATTGCCATGACCCCCGCGGGGAAGATCCTGGCCGCGGCCAGTGCGGGTTACCCCTGCCAGCACCCCAGGCCGCTCTGGAGCGAGCAGGACCCCGAGGATTGGTGGCAGGGAACTGTGAAGGCGGTCCGAGCGGCGATGAAGGGGGCGGGGCTCAAGCCGGGCGACGTCGCCGCAATCGGGCTCTCGGGGCAAATGCACGGATCGGTTTTCCTCGACAAGGAGGGGCGAGTGATTCGCCCTGCGCTGTTGTGGAACGACCAGCGGACCGCGGCCGAGTGCGAAGAGATCGAGCGCCGCGCCGGGGGGCGCAAGGCGCTTATCAAGCTGGTCGCCAATCCGGCGCTCACGGGCTTTCAGGCGCCCAAGGTCCTCTGGCTGCGCAACCACGAGCCGAGGCACTTTGCCAAGCTCGCCAAGGTGCTGCTGCCCAAGGATGAGATCCGCCGACGGCTCACTGGCGACTACGCCACCGAGGTGAGCGACGCCAGCGGCACGCTGCTGTTGGACGTGGTGAAGCGGCAGTGGTCGAAGCCGCTCTTGGCGAAGCTGGAGTTGGAGGCGGATTTGCTCCCCCGCTGCGTCGAATCGGAGGAAGTGACCGGCACGCTCACTCCCGAGGCGGCCAAGCAACTGGGGCTGACCACGGCCTGCAAGGTCGTCGGCGGCGCCGGCGATTGCGCGGCCGGGGCGGTCGGCACGGGGATTGTCGCTTCGGGGCTCATGGCCAGCTCGCTGGGCACCAGCGGCGTGATGTTCGTCCACAGCGACCAGCCGCAGTTCGACCCGCAGGGCCGGCTGCACACGTTCTGCCACGCGGTGCGCGGCAAGTGGCACATGATGGGAGTCATCCTCTCGGCGGGCGGGTCGCTCTCTTGGTTTCAGAACGCGCTCTGCACCGTCGCCGCGGCTGGCGGCAAGCGAAAGGCAGTCGCCACGTTCGACCAACTCGTGTCCGAGGCTGCCGCGACCCCGACCGGCGCCGAAGGGCTGCAGTTCCTGCCCTATCTGGCCGGCGAACGCACGCCCCATCTCGACCCGCACGCCCGCGGGGCGCTGGTGGGACTCACGCTCGCCCACGGGCGCGGACACGTCGTCCGGGCGATCCTCGAAGGGGTGACGTACGCGCTGCGCGACAGCCTCGCCCTGTTCGAACAGCTTGGCGTCCCCGTGAGCGGAGTGCGCGCCACCGGCGGCGGCGCCAAGAGCCCCTTCTGGCGCCAAATGCAGGCTGACATCTTCGGCAAGAAGGTCTTCGCGATGGCAGCCGACGAAGGTCCCGCGTACGGGGTGGCGCTCTTAGCCGCCGTCGGCGCCGGCGAATATAAGAGCATCGAGGAAGCGTGCAAGGCGACGGTCAAAACAACCGAAGAAACCAAACCTGACGCCAAGGCCCGCAAGGCGTACGACGAAGCGTTTCCAAAATTCCAGCGACTGTACGCCGCGCTCAAGGACGAGTTCCCGCGCTCGTAAAGCCAACCACGAAGTGGCGAAGGGCACGACGCTCCTCACCGCCATTCCACTCCCAGCATCTGGCAGTTGATCCCCGAGCCGATGCCTAGCAGGGCAACGCGCTGGCCTTCCTGCAAGAACCCCGTCTCTGCGGCCATCGCCAGCGCCGACGGCAATGCCGCAGCGCCGGTGTTTCCCAGCATCTCGAACGTGCTGTAGTCGATCGTCGAGTCGAGTTCCAACTGCTCGAACAGCAGCTTGCGGTGGGCGATCCCCACTTGGTGGCAGATCGTGCGGTCGATGTCGCCTCGCTCCCAACCGACCTCGCTCAAGAACTCACCGAAGGTCGCTTGGCCGGCTGCGACTCCCTCGCGCAGCAGCAGTTCGCTGTCGGTGTGCATGAAGGTCTCCAGCCCCGAACTCTGGCACAAGTCGTTGTGCGTCGTGTGGGCGCGGACGGCGCCGCCGAGGAGGCGCGAGGCGCGAGGGGCGAAGGATGAGTCGCTCAAGACCGCTGCGGCGCTCGCCGAGCCGATCGTCAGCGACGCCACGAGCGGTTTCACGTCGCGGCGCTTGAGCGAATGGTCGGTGTTGAGGCGGTGAATCGTGTTCTCGACAAGCGACCGTCCGTCCTCCGTGCCGACGACGAGTCCCGCGCGAATCTGCCCCAGCTCGATCATGTTCGCCACAAGGGTCATTCCGGTGAGGATCCCGAGGCAGGCGTTCGAGACGTCGAAGATCGCGCATTCCGGCGGCAGCCCCAGGGCATGGTGGACCCCGCAGGCGGTTGCCGGTTCGAGGTAATCTCGGCAGACTGAGCCGTGGACCAGAGCGCCGATTTCGGCAGGGTCGATTCCCGCTGCGGCGAGCGCCTTGCGACCGCTTTCGACGCTGATCGCCCCGATGAGCGTTCCGGGCGGGAAAAACCGCCGCTCGCGGATCCCTGTCATCAACTCAAGCCGCCCCGCAGGAAGCTTGAGCCGCTGGTACGCCGGTGCGAGCCTGGCCTCGATCGATTCGCTCGCGATGCGCTCCTCCGGAAGCGTGTAGCCAAGTCCGGCGAGATGGACGCGTTGATACCGCATCGGCGTGACAGTCGGAGCTGGGGAAACGGGCCGAATCCGCCAGAATAGGTCCCCCTGCCTCGCCAGTAAACGCCCGCGGCGAGGCGAGCCGAATCACGACGGCGCGACGATCTCCCCGGTTGGATCAGTGAACAGGCGCCCACTTCGACCGCAAGGTCAGACCCTTGCCAGTCCGCGATCTTTCTTGGTCGTGTTCATTGTGCTGTCGTGGTGGAGTGAGCCATTCCCGCCGTCAGCTCGACCTGGTATGTAAAGTATACTTGACTTTATGTAAAGAATGCTTTACAATGCGGACGTCAAGCAACGATTCGGGCTGCAGGTGTCATGAAAGTCCACTTAAAACGACTTCGGCTCGAGCGCGACGGCATGACCCAGCAGGATCTTGCCGTCCGCATCGGCGTGACGCGGCAGACGATCATCGCCATCGAGCGGGGCAATTATCAGCCGTCGGTCGAGCTGGCCCTCCGCCTGGCCCGGGTCTTTGGCATGCCAGTCGAAGCGATTTTCGAACTGGCTGAAGAAAGCGAGCAGTCGCCATGAACGCGGGAATTGTCAGCAAACGGAAGGTTGGGGGGCAAATGGGGATCACCCCTTTCACTTGGCTTGCCGTCGGCTTGGTCGCGTCGGGGCTTGCTCTGGGAGTGACGGTCCACCGCGGGTGGATGATCCTCGCCGCTCTGGGGGCGTTCGGTCCCGGCGTGTTGCGGGAGTTGGGGGTGCTCCGCGATTTCGATGAGCTGCAACAGGCCGCTGCGGCCAAGGCGGGACTGCGGGCCTATCTGGCGACCGGCGTCGCACTGTTCGTCGCGGTCATCGGCCAAACTTGGAATCGGCTCGACCTGGGGACCGATCTGGTCCCCGCGTCGCTCGTGCTGACCGTGGCCCTGGTGGTCTACTACGCAAGCTACTGCCTCAGCTTCTGGGACCCGAAGGTCGCGGTGTCGCGGGTGCTGTGGGCCTTTGGCCTGCTGTGGCTGGCCTTTGTGTTGATGAGCCACGGCAACGAACCGGTTGCGGCGCTCGCGGAGGGGTTGATCGTCCCCGGGCCGTTCATCTTGGGAGCGCTGCTCTGCAAACGCTGGCCGCGGGCCGTCGGGGCGGGGTTGCTCGTCGCGTGCGCGGCGATCATCTGCTTTTTCGGCATGTATCAACTCGGTGACGCGGAGTCGCGGAACCACGCGGGGCGAATGTACACGATCACGCTGATCCCGTTGCCATTGGCGATCGCCGGCGTGGCGCTTGTCACCGCGGAACCCGACGACGAGGAATCGAAATGAGCTTGCAACCCGAGCGGTCCACGGACGAATCGCCGGTCGCCCGCCGGCGCGATCTGGCCGCGGTGCTCTTTGCGCTGGTCCTGCCGACAATCGTCACCTGGCTCTACTTCTATCATGCTGAGCGGTGGCCCAGCGCGGTGCAGGGGGCGGTGTTCGGAACGGTCAAGGTCCTCCAATTCGCATTCCCCGCGGCGTGGGTCGTGTTCGTTCTGCGTCGGCGGTTGCGGCCCGGTTGGTCGGGAACGAGCGGCGTCGGGTTGGGGCTGGCGTTCGGGGGGGCGGTCGCCGCGGCGATGGTCGGGCTCTATCTCGGCTGGCTCCGCCAGGCGCCGGAGTTTTCCGAAGCTGCCGAAGCGATGCGGGCGAAGGTCGCGGGCTTGGGACTCGACAGCGCGGCCAAATACGTCGCAATCGGCGTCTTCTACAGCGTCTGTCACTCGCTCCTCGAAGAGTACTACTGGCGGTGGTTCGTGTTCGGCCAGCTTGAGCGGTTCGTCCCCGTGAATGCCGCAATTGCGATCTCCTCCTTGGGGTTTATGTCCCATCATGTTCTGGTGGTGGGAAAGTACTTCGGCTTCACGAACTGGCTGACTTGGTTTCTGTCGTTGTCCGTCGCTGTCGGAGGAGCAGCGTGGGCGTGGCTTTACCGGCGATCCGGTTCCCTGTGGGGCCCCTGGGCGAGCCACTTGGCGGTCGATGCCGCGATTTTCAGTCTCGGGTATGCGATCGTCTGCGACCTGTGGCAGGGCTGAGCCGGATTGCAGCAGACGTCGCATGGCGGAGAAACCGCAGCAAAACGCGGGCGTCCGGTCATCCCCTCGCGCTTCGTCGGCTCGATTCAGATCGCGAACGAGGGAACGATCCGTCGAACCGGTTCCATCGCAGCGGTTGTGAACCAAGTCCGTGGATCGAGGTTGAGCTCTCCGCGCACCTCAGCGGGCAAACCGCCTACGATTCTTGTGACGCGAGGGGTCGGAATCCGCCTCACGCGCAGCGTATTCGCCCGTTCGCGCAGCCAGCACTGCTAGCGGCGACCACACGATGTTGAGGCGTGCGGTCTGCCGTGTCGCAAGATAGGCGATTCGTTTGTGCTGCGTGACGAAGTTGATACCCTGCGGCCGACTTGCATCCTTTCCGACCGCGTGACACGGTCGAACAGCAGAAGGAGATCGAGGCCAATAGGATAGGGAAATCGATCGGCGTGGCGCCGGTCGAGACGAAAGACGGCCTGCCGGGCCGGGCGTTCGTCTCGCAAAGCCTTGCGTCGTGACGCCGCCTCCGGCAGTACGGATGGCAGCAGGGCCCATGGAAGGGACCCGACGTTCGCTCGGCAAGGCCGAGGGAGGACGTTGGCCTGCGACTCCGCTTGCTTCTCGGTTCTCGCTCGACGGGCGTTTCTCGTCGGAGTTTGGGCAGCCGCTGGCGGTTCGATTTCTCGCCGAGCGCCGACATTCCGCCCCGTCCAGCCGGCAAGGGTTTGCCGGGGGGCTCCTCGACTGCTGCCACTTCCCCCGTGCGCCACGACGGCGCTGGAAAGGACGAGCAAACGATGACCAAACCGCTGATTGCGATCAATCTGGATTACCGCACTGGGAAACAAGACGGACAGGCTTTCTCCTTCGTGGCTGCCGACTACTACGACGCCATTCACGAAGCGGGGGGCCTGCCGCTGCTGTTGCCTCCCTACAACGACGAGGCTGACCTCGAAGCGGTGCTAGAGCGAGTCGACGGCGTGCTGATGATCGGCGGCGCCGACCTCGACCCGCGTCGCGACGGCTGGATGCTGCACCCGACCGTCCGGCTGCAGGACCCGCGGCGGGAATCGTTCGATCGGATGCTGATGCGAGTCGTCAGCGAGCGGCGGATTCCCGTCTTGGGGATCGGCGCCGGGATGCAACTGCTCAATATCGCCAACGGCGGCAATCTCATGCTCCACATTCCCGAGGACATGCCGACCGCGCTCCCCCACTTCGATCCGCTGGATCCCGATCATCGCCACACGCTGGTGCTCACGCCAGGGTCGATCATGGACCGCGTCTACGGCGACGGCGAGCTGCGGGTCAACAGCATGCACCACATGGCGATCGACGACTTGGCGCCCGGCTTTGCCGTGACCGCCCGCTGTCCGGACGGGGTCGTCGAGGCGATCGAGAGCGAGATGCCCGATTGGTTCGCCCTGGGGACGCAGTTCCACCCCGAATCTCGCACCGCGTCGGCGCTCGATCTGCGAATCTTCGAGGAGTTCGTCGTGGGCGTGACCGAGTTGCGGACCGCGGTTCGGCTGGTCGCTTAACGCTTGAGTTGATTTACCAGGAGATGGCACGGGCGAGCGTGCGGCGACCTCCCGCAAGGCCGCCGCCGCTCGCGCTCGACCAGGACGCGAGAGCAAGTGCACCACGCCCGCGGAGCCGGCCAGGACGCCGCCCGCGGGCTTTCATTTGGTGTCGGATGACTTGCCGTACGCCGCCAATCACAAATCGCCGACCACCCTCAAAAACTCCCTCATCCAAGCCGGATTCGCCGGCCAAGCGGGGGCGGTGACGAGATTGCCGTCGACATGGACGCTGTCGAGGCTCGGGCTGGGGGGCGCCCATGTGGCGCCTGCTTGTTCCAATTGGGGGCGGACGCTTGGGTAGGCTTGGCACTCGCGGCCGCTCACCACCCCCGCGGCTGCCAAGATCATCGGTCCGTGACAGGTCGCGGCCACCGGTTTCCCTGCAGCGAAGAAGTCTCGCACCAAGGCGAGCACTCGCTCGTCGAGTTGCAGGTACTCCGGCGAGCGTCCCCCGGGGATGACCAACGCGTCGTAATTCGCGGCCCGTGCCGCTGCAAAGTCGGCGTTCAGCGGGAAGTTGTGCCCCCGCTTTTCGGAGTAGGTCTGCTGTCCCTCGAAGTCGTGGATTGCCGTCACGACGACCTCGCCGGCCCGCTTGTCGGGGCAGACGACGTCGACCGCATGGCCGACCATCTGCAAGATCTGCAGCGGGACCATGCATTCGTAATCTTCGACGAAGTCGCCGACGAGCATCAGGACGCGTTTGGCAGGCATGGCGGGAAGGGGGGAGGGAGTTAGGAAGGGAAAGCTGTCGAGTCATGACGGCTGACCGCTGTCGACGACTCGCTTCAGTCAGCCACGAGAAACTCAGGCATGCGGCGGATGGTTCCGGTCGAGTCAATGCAAGCGATCACGCTTTGGCCTTCGGCAATCTTTGTCGAGTCGACGTAGACGTCGTAGCGGTGCTCAATTCGAGCCATCGTGGCCTTGGTCACTTCGGTGACGATCCGCACCCGGTCGCCGAATCGAGCGGGGCGGAGGAACTTGCAACCGACGCTGTGGACGACCAGGAACACGCCGTCCCGTTCCAGGTCGGCGTAGTCGTGCCCCATCGCTTTGAGCATCTCGACCCGCGCCAACTCGAAGTACTTGAAGTAATTGGCGTGATGGACCACCCCCTGGCCGTCGGTCTCGTAGTAGCGAACGTCGATTGCCAGTTCGTGTTGCATGTCGGGGCGGACGGGGCGGGGTGCGCGGGACGGCGACTCGAGGGGGACCCCTATCCTAAGCGGTCGCAGGGGGCCGGCCTAGCCGCCTCGGGGGGAGCGTTGCACCAGGGCGCCAGCAGTCGTATAGTGTTGACTGGCAACGCCTTGGGCGTCCTTGATTCACTCCTTTCCCGACGGCCGGCGGGGTTCGCCGGGTTCCCTTCAGGAGTTCTCTTGATGAGCAGCGGCGAACACCACGGAACCGACTTCGCCACGATGCGCGGCCGCGACTATCCGTCGATCCGACAGTTCACCGTGTTCATCGAGAACCGCGTCGGGCAGCTGCTGGAGGTAGTCCGCCGGTTCGAGGGAAGCAACGTGCGGATCGTCGCCCTGACGATTTCCGACTCGACCGAGTGCGCGGTGGTCCGGTTCCTGCTCAGCGACCCCGAGGCGGGTCGCGAGCTGCTGGAGCGGGCCGGGCTGGCGATCATCGAATCGGATCTCATTGCCGTCGAGTTGCCCGAGTCGCCGCAGCCCATGCTGCAAGTTTGCACGGCTCTGCTGCAAGCCGAGGTGAACATCACCCAGGTCTACCCCCTGCTGGCCCGTCCCCGCGGCAAGCCGGTCGTGGCGTTGATGGTCGACAACATCGAGATTGCGATTGATACGCTTGCCGACAAAGGGTTCGTGGCGATCAACGAAGACGATCTGAAAGACATGCACTGAGCGGCCCGTTGCGCCCGTTGCCCGTCGCATGCCGGGCGTCGAAACTGAGGCCAGAGCGACGTCGTCCGACCTTGCTCGCACTTTGGGTCGTCATCCGCGGCGTCTGCGTCCTGCTTTGCTCCTACTCCCGCCGAGTTCGACCCCGATGCCGATCAACGTCACCTGCCCCAAGTGCCTCACTAAATTCACGGTCGGGGATCAGCATGCCGGGAAGACCGGCGCGTGCCCCAAGTGCAAAGGGCCGATCACTGTCCCGACGCTCGAAGAACAGGTCGTGATCCACGCCCCTGAGTTCGGCGAGGCCGGCGCCAAGGACGCCAAGGGACGCTCGGTTCTCAAGCCGATCTCGCGCAAAGAAACGAAGTTCCAGCTCAACGCGTTTCTGATCATCGCGGGGGCGGCGCTGTTGGCCGTCGGCATCGCGTTTCTCGCCGGTCGAAGCCTGGACGAAGCCCAGCAGACCTGGGCGCTGGCGATCGGCGCCGTGCTGTTGGGGCCGCCGCTGGCGTACGGCGGGTACAGCTTCCTCCGCGACGACGAATTGGACGCCTACGCGGGGGGCGAGCTGATCATCCGCTGCGCGGTCTGCGGGCTGGTGTTCGCGCTCTGCTGGGGCGTGTACTGGTTCCTGGGACGACAACTGTTCGGCAACGACACGTTCGACGACGGCTTGCTGGAAATCTACCAAATCGGCATCCTCATCGGGGTCGCCGCGGGGATTGGCACGCTCGCCTCGTTCGCTTCGTTCGATCTGGAACCGATCAGCGGCTTTTTTCACTTCGTCCTGTACTTCGTCGTTTGCATCGTGTTGCGGGCGATCATGGGTCTCGCTTTGCTCCCGGGGATGGGGGGCGGGTGACGAGTCCGCACTTGGCGGTTCAACAAACCAATTCATGCGAGCGCCCGCCGTGTCCTCCCTTCGCAACATCCCCGAAGTCGCCGCGCTTCATGCGAGCCGCTCGGTGGTGCGGATTCCGCCGGAGACCGACGTCCCGCTCACGCCCCGCGTGCGGCGGATCGTCGACGCGGCCCCGTTTCGCCGGCTGGCCCAGGTGAGCCAGTTGGGGCTCGTGCGGTTGGTCTACCCGGCCGCAAATCACACGCGGCTTGAACATTCGCTGGGCGTCTATCGCACGGCCCTGTTGTTTCTCGACCGCCTGGCCGCCGACGAGCGGTTCGCGGCGCTGGTCGAACCCGCCGACGCCGAGCGGTTCTTGTTGGCGGCGCTGGTGCACGACGTCGGGCACTGGCCCTATTGCCACCCGATCGAGGATCTCGACCTGCCGGGCTTGCCGACGCACGAGGAGTTTGCGGAGCAGTATCTCGCGGAGTCCGAGTTCGTGACGCTGTTGACCGACGACTGGGGAGCGACTCCGGCGCAGATCATGGATCTGCTCGCCGGCGATCCGCCGACCGTCGCGGGGCGCGTCCTGGCGAGCATGCTGTCCGGGCCGATCGACGTCGACAAGATGGACTACCTCATGCGGGACAGCCTTCACGCCGGCGTCCCGTACGGTCGCAACTTCGACCAGCAGCGGCTTGTCCACAGTCTGTGCCTGAGCGAGACGGGCGACGCGCTGGCGATCTCCGACAAGGGCAAGACCGCGGCTGAGATGATGGTCTTCGCCCGGTACGTCATGTTCAGCGAAGTTTACTGGCATCACGCCGTGCGTTCGGCGACCGCGATGCTGCAGCGGGCGTTTTTCCTGCTCTGGTCCGAAGGGCGGCTCGACTGCCCGACGCTGTTCCCGCTGACCGAGCGGGAGATGGAACAGGCGCTGGTCGCCGCGGCGGCGGGGACGCCGGCTGCGGACCTGCTTGCGGGGTTGTTCGGCGAGCGCCGGCAGCTTTACAAACGAATCGCCCAGTGGAGCGTGCTCGAGGATGCGGAGTCCTACGACCGCCTCGCTCGACGGCCCTACGAGTGGCTGGCAAAGCTGTCGGCCGAGGTGGCCGGCGAACTGTCCGCGTCGCTCGGCGCGCCGGTGGCGCCGCACGAGGTGCTGTTCGACGCCCCGCCGGCGGCGCTCGAGGTCGAGTTTGACATCGACGTTCATTTCGCCAAAGCGGGCCGCTATCGCCGACTCGGCCAGGTTTCGCCGGTCGTGCGGACCCTGGCGAAGAAACAGTTCGACGACTACGTAAAACGCGTACGACTGTTCGTGCACCCGCGGTTGGCGGAACGGCTGGGCGACGACATCACGTGGCAATCGGCGCTGAAGGCGGCCCTGGCTGCGACCGCGGAATAGTGCCGGCGAGCGGTTACGCAGTACGCCGGGGCAGAGGACGCCAACGCCCGGCAGAAGGTTGCGCCCCCGCCGCGGTCGGCGTGCCGTCGTGGTTCAACCGCAACGAGGTCGCCTACGCCAGATCGCGATCTTCAAAGAACAAAAGCGCCAACAGAAGCGCCACGCCGCAGTACAGCAGCGTGTAGAGCAGCGCATATCCCAGGTACGCCATCGGCACGCTCGAATCGCCGGCGATCGCCCCCTCGATCTCAAAGTGGTCGAGCACCGGCAGGATCGTCGACACCAACCGGCCGAAGAACCGCACGAACACGATTTCGTTCAAGGCCGACTGGCTCTTGACGATCAGCGCCGCGAGATGCCCCAGCACGTAGATCGAACCGCAGATGACCAGATTCGGGAGCATCGGCAGCCGGGTCGAGACGGCGACGCTGATCGCCGCGAGGACGACCGATTCGAAAAACGCCAGCACCAGCCCCGGGACGATCCGCACGATCTCGGCGTGACACTCGGGCCAAGCGGGCGTGGTCTTCGACGATTCGCGCGCGTCGTACACCACCTTGAACGACACGCAGACCAGGAACACGACCCCCAGAATCACGAACATCAGCACGATCGGCCAGACGATGCCCAGGAACTTGCCCAGGAGGAACTGGCGCCGACCGACCGGTTTAGAGAGGACGGTCAGCGCAGTGCGGCCTTCGATCTCGTCGGCCACCGAGGTGCTCGCCGACCACAGGGCCATGATGATCGCCAGCACTTTGATCGTCGTCATGCCCGAGGTCTTGAGCATCTTCACGTCCTCGCCGAACGTGTTGTACGGGATGAATACGTAGGCCACGAGCGCCACGACCCCGATCCCCGTGAGCAGCGCAAAGAGCGGTTGCGAGATCGTTTCCTTGGCGGTCGCCGCAGCGATGACCGACGCCCGCGGGGCGAGCCAGCGGACGAGGAAGTACAGTCCGAACAGTCCGATTGTCCCTGCCGCGGCGATCGGAATCTGGTGGACCTGCGGCGTTTTGACGTCGGTGACGGTCTCGACGACGACCTTCGCGGGATTGTCGGTCTCGTTGGTGACGTACAGGCCGGTCACCTCTCCCTCGAACCCCCGGGGGCGAGGGCTGCTGGGGGTCCAGCGGTACTGCACGCCCCCTTCCACCAGCAACAGCGGCTCGACGTAGGTCTTCCCTTTCTCCGAGTTGATCGCCACGTCCTCCTCGCTGGTGATCACGTATTCCTGCAGCTCGTCGCTGCGGAACGCCAGTTCGAGGGCGTGATCGTCGGTCTTCGCGGGGACGGTCGCCGTAGCGCTGGCGGAGCCGATTTGGTTCAGCCGGGCGAGCGACTCGCCGACTTCGCGGACCGGCATCGTCGGCGACGCGAACACCGCCAGCGCACAGAGCGCTATCGCGACGTAGCTCAGCGGCTGCAGCACCCCTTCTTGGACGGCGCCCAGGATCGCGTCGCCCGCGGGACGCTTCACCAGCCGCAGCACGCCCCACAGGACGACCAAAGCCGCAACCCCGATCAGCACGCCGACCGACAGGACCCAAATGGGAGTCAACCAGATGTAGAGCTTTTCCATGGCAATCGCGACCAGCGCTCGGGAGTTGCGTAGTGTGCGTGAACGAGGGATGAGAACTTCGGCGGCCTCGGCGATCACGTTCGCGTCGGGCGAATCTCGAACGAGAGGTACTCGCCGCTAGCGGCGAGGGCGTCTACCGTCGCGTCGCGAATGTTCCCGCTCATCTCGTCGGCCACCGCGGCGAGGAAGTCGTCGACCTCGGCGGGCTCGCCTTCGGCCACCAAGTGCACGCGGCCGTCGGTCAGGTTCTCGACATAGCCGGTCACCCGGTACCGACCGGCGATCGTGCGGGCCGTATAACGGAAGCCCACCCCCTGCACTCGACCACGGTAATGCGCTTCGCGTCGGACCATGGCGGCGTGGGAAGGATCGTCCTAACTTCTCGCCGGCCAAGCGGTTGGGTCGCCCGGAACACGGCCGAACTGCCCAGTATACCAGCCCGGAAGACCGCTGCCAGTCTTGACCGTCAGGGGGCCGATCCCTACGCTCCGCGGCCCGTGGAAGCCCGACTTTGGCGAGCCTAGCCGGCCGGGAGTCGCGGCGCCGCGGGACGTTTCCTCTCACCCCGTTCTTTTCGAGTAGCGCCGTGCCCCTGCGAGCAGCCCTGGTCGTTGCGGCTTGGTTGGCCCTCTGGGGTATAGCCGCTCCGGCGCCGGCTGCCGGCGTCGCAGGGATGCTGCTGCTGACCAACGGCAATCTCGTCGAGGGGGTGATCGTCCGCAGCGGCGATTACTACCGAGTGATTCACGAGGAGATCGAGCTGCGCGTCCCCGCGGTGCAGGTCGACGCCTACTGCCGCACGCTCGACGAGGCGTATGCCATCCGTCGCGGACGCTTTCGCGACGATGGCCCGGGCCACCTGGAACTTGCCCGCTGGTGTCTGCGAAACGACCTTGTCGAGCAAGCGGCTCGCGAGTTGCTCGACGCCCGGACGCACGACCCCTCGCTCCCCGAAATCGCGGCAGTCGAACGGCAACTCATGTGGGCCCTGCGTCCTAACGCCGGCGGGAAGACGAAACCTCCCGCCGCGGTCCCCCGGCAAGGAGTCGTCCAGGCGAGTTGGAACGAACCGGATTCTGCGCAATCTTCGCCGGCGCTTGCGACGCCGAGTCACGGGATTGATCCCTCCGACGCGGCTCGAGCGCAGTTCGTTCGGTCGATTCAGCCGATGCTGATCCACTCGTGTGCAACTGCGGGCTGTCATCAGCGGGAGAACCGGTCGCCGCTGGCGCTCGATCGGATGGTTCTTGCCGGAGGGGGGAATCGCGCCGCGGTCGAACGCAACCTTGCCTCGGTATTGACTCTGGTCGACCGCACGCATCCCGACGACAGCCGGCTGATCGCCCTGGCGCGACAGGCTCACGGGGATCCCGGCGCCGAGTCGTCGCCCCTCACGTCGAGGCAGACCGCGCTGTTGATCGGTTGGGTTCGCGACGCCGTCGGCTACGTGCCGCCGCCTCCGGAAGCGGAGTCGACGCCGGAGGGTTTCGAGGAATTCGCTCCGGAATGGTCGCCGGAAGAACTCGCGGGGCTGCCGAGAGCGCCCCGTGACAAGCCGGTTGCCAGCGGAGTGCGATCCGGCGATTCCCCTGCGACCATATCGGCGTCAGCCGCACCGACCGGGTTTGCTTCGGGTTCCGGCGAACCAACGAAGCCGGCGGCCGTGCCCCGCAGGCTTGCGGTTCCCGATCCGTTCGATCCAGCCGAATTTCATCGCCGCATTGCTGCTCGACAAGCGGCGCGTCCCGTCGCGGACACGGCGGCGCCGAGCGGGGAACTCAAGGTGTCCGGCGTCTCGCAGGTTGAAGCGGACGAGGCGGATGCGCCTACTCCGTCCATCCCAGAGCCGACGCCGTAATCTGGGGCGTGGCGCCGACGGGAGCGTACGCGGCAGCGGGACTGGCGTCGTCGCTCGCCTCAACTGGCGGCGCCGAGATCGTCCCAATGACGGGTCCCCCCGAGAACGCCGACCCGGACCGCCCATAGGGGTTCGAGTACGAGCTTCCCGCAACCGGCGGGCTCGTGTCGCAACTATCGCTGCAGATGCGGCATCCTCCGCCGGCCAGAAGGCACGCCATCGCTACGGCCAATCGACGCATGGTTCGGTCTCCCCCTCGTGGCGCCGGGTCCGCTGCGCGCAGAGTTCGCGCACGCGGCCGCGGCAAAACGCCTGATCCTTCGATCGGCGCCGCAGGCGCGCGGCGTTGAGCCAAGCCGGCGAGAAGCCCGTTTCGGGACGAGCTAGCTGCTAGCCCCCGTCCAGCTCAAGGGCCGCGGCAATCCGGGGGTCGGCAAGGGTGTCGGCGATGAACTGCGCGCCTGGGAACTCGTGATTGCGGCTCCGTCCCGAGGGAACTGCGACCGCGTACGTTCCCGCGGCGACCGCGGCGCGGCAGCCGATCTGGCTGTCTTCCAGTACGAGCATCTCGACGGGTTCGACCCCGTGCCTCGCCGCCGCCAGCAGGTAGACGTCGGGCGCCGGCTTGCCGTGCTCGATGTCCTCGGCCGACAGCACGAACGCGAAGCGGTCCGCGAGACCGCTTAATTCAAGCACCCGGGTGACGAACCCTCGGCCGCTGCTCGTGGCGATTCCTTTGGTGATTCCTCCGCGCTCCAGGCCCGCGAGCAGATCGAGAAGGCCCGGCATCGGCGCGAGTCGCTCGGGGAGCAGCGACGCAAAGATCTCGGCCGATTCCTCGGCAAGTTCTTCGGGGGTGTCGTTCAATTCGTGCCAGTCGATCATCACCTGGAGGGCCAGGAGCGATTTGCGGCCCATCATCTCGTCGAGCAACTCGCCGGTGATCTGTTTGCCGCGACGCGCGAGCACGACGCCGCCGACCTCCTGATAGAGCTCCTCGGTGTTGAACATCAGTCCGTCGAGGTCAAACGTGACGGCCCGCAGCGGCGGCGTTGGCTTGAGCATCGTACTGGGCGCAGGCGAGTGCAGGGGCAAAACCAGCAGGATAGCAGATTTCGCGGCCAGCGCCGCGGGCGCGACTCAATCGCAATCCCGTTCAGAGCCGCTGGCGGATCATGCGCCGGCCAGCCGTCGTCCTTTGTCGCAGTCCCAGGCTCAACCGACGAGCCCGGCCCGGACCATCCGCCAGCAGCGGTGGATGCGGCGATTGCGGAAGTCCTCGGGGACCGTCTGACGGCTGATCTCGCGGATGCTGGCTCGTTCGGCGAGGGACTGCTCGTCGAGTTGAAACCGTCGCGAGTTTGTCGAGAAGAACAGCACGCCGCCAGGAACGAGTTGTTCGAGCACATCCGACAGCAGCGCGACATGGTCGCGCTGCACATCCCAATCTTCTTTCAGCCGTTTGCTGTTCGAGAATGTCGGCGGGTCGACGATCGCCAAGTCGAACGGCGGTTCGCCGTGAAGCCCCGCAAGAAACTCGCCGGCGTCGCTGCGCACCAGCCGATGCGGGGCGCCGCGCTCGCCGCTCGTCGTGAAGCCGTTGAGTCGCATGTTTTCCGCGGCCCAGTCGAGATAGGCGCCCGAGAGATCGACCGTCGTCGTCGAGACGGCCCCCCCCGCCGCGGCGTAGACGCTGAACGACCCGGTGTAAGCGAACAGATTGAGCACACGTCGTCCGGCTGCGGCGTCGCGCACCATGCTGCGCGTGACGCGGTGATCGAGGAATAGACCCGTGTCGAGGTAGTCCGACAGATTGATCAGGAACTTGAGCCCCCCTTCGTGAACCACGCGCGTCACGCCCTGGTCGGAGAACCGCTCGTATTGAGACGCGCCCCGTTGGCGGCGGCGATGCTTCAGAAACACCGCGTCGCGGTCGATTTCGAGGATCTCCCCGGCCGTGCGGGCCATCAGGTCAAGCCAGTCGGCGTGTTCGGCCGGGGTGCGATCGTGCGGCCGCTCGAACTCGGCGACGTGGAGCGCATCTTCAAATCGATCGACCACCAACGGCACGTCGGGGACGTCCCGCTCGTAGAGCCGGTAACAAGTGATCCCGCGCTTCGTCGGCCAGCGCCTGAGGTGCCGCGCGCGAGCCCGCAGGCGGTTGGCGAATTCCTCGGCTTGGCGCGTCGACTCGGCCCGCAGACCGCCGAAGGCCGGTTTGCGCGACGGGGCGGGGGGAGGCGCCGTGACGTGCGTCTCGCTCGGAGCTTGTGCGGAAGGGGGCTGCTCGACCGCCGGGACGTTCGGCGGCGCGTCTTCGCTCGGTGACTCGGCCGCTTGGTGCGTTTTCGGCCGCGGGCCGTGAAATTGGTAGTAAGTGCATGCCAGGGGGCCGTTGTACAGTTTGCGGCGACGGTCGGCCTCTTGTCCGACGAGCTGCTCGAAGTCCTCGCGGGCCGACAGAATGAAGTGCGACCATGTCTTCAGTCGCCGCAGCACCGCGGGCATCGACCGGTAGAGCGCCGTGATCTCGGCCTCCTCGCCCAGCCGCACGCCGTAGGGCGGGTTCGTGACGATGCAACCGTAGTGTTTGCTGCTGGAGAGATCGGCGAATTCGCGCTGCTGGAAGTGGATGTCGTCGGCTACTCCCGCTAGTTGGGCGTGATGGCGGGCGAGCTTGAGCGCCTCGGCGCTCGCGTCCCAACCGATGATTCGCTCGACGAGGGCCGGCTTGGCAAGCTCGGCGGCCTCTTCGCGGGCTTGCCGCCAAGCGTCGTGCGGAATTGCCGCGAACGATTCGCCTGCGAACTCCCGGCATCGTCCGGGGGCGAGGTTGCGGCCGATCATGGCCGCCTCGATGACGATCGTCCCCGTGCCGCAGAACGGATCGATCAACGGCTTGCCGTCGCGCCAGAAGCTGAGCTGCACGAGCGCCGCGGCCAACGTTTCGCGCAACTGCGCCTCGGCGGCCAGCGTCCGATACCCCCGCCGATGTAGTCCGGGGCCGGTCGTATCGACGTCGAGCGTCGCGCGATCGTCGACGAGCGACACCTCGACCGGCACGGCAGCGCCCGTTTCGGGAAGCGCCGCCACGCGATGGGCAGCGAGCAACCGATCGACGATCGCCTTCTTCACCGTTCGCTGACACGCTGGCACGCTGGCAAGCTGCGATTTGTGCGAGCGGCCGCGAACCAGGATCGCCGCGTCGGGGGCGATCCACTCCTCCCACGGCAACGACTTGGCCGTGTCGAACAACGTGTCGAAGTCGGCCGCGGGAAACTCGGCCAGTTCCACGACCACCCGATCGGCCGAGCGAAGCCAGAGGTTTGCCCGGCAAACGGCCGCCGCGTCGCCGGCAAAGGCGATTCGCCCGGGGCGGGCCGTCTTCGCTTCGTATCCCAACGCGGCCAACTCGCGCACGACGACCGCCTCGAGTCCGAACGCACTGGTGGCGATGAGACGCAGCGACATGGGGGGGACGGAGGGGGAGGGGCGAGCCGAAACGCGCATAGCGCAATCCCTGATCATCGCAGCGCGGGGGAGCGTCGCCTAGTGCGAGGGTTCCGCCTCAAAGCCGGCAGGGCGGGCTGCCGGTGCAGAAGAGTTTATACCGGGCCACGCCTCCGGCGTGGCTTACGCGCAGCTCGACCAGCGAGCCGCAGCGAGGGCAGTATTCCGGTTCGACGAAGGAGGCCCCGCGATCGGCGGCGCTCTGGCAGCCGACGCAGCGGCGTGCATCGGGGACGATGGCGAGCCGTTCCGGCGGGATCGGCTCGCGGCAAATCTCGCAGACGACGGCCGTATGCCAGTCGCCCCGATCTTCGCGGTCACCAGGGCGAATTGCGAGCCCCTCGGCCCCGCAGCGATCGCACTTCAGCCGCGGCCCGTAGCTGGTCAGCAGTTCGCGGACCAACTCCTCCGGCGGGTCGGGCGAGCGGCGCAACAGGCCGAGGGTGCGCAGTCGGCGCGCGAGCTCGACCTCCCCGGCCAAGGTCCACCACCGACACGCCGGGCATTCCAACTGCATTGAGAGCATCGGGTCGTTGCTCGGGGAGAAGCAATCGCGTCACATCGCCGCGCGCACCGCGACGACGTGATTGAAGTGGAGCGTCACCTCGCCGGCGGCGGCGCGGCGGACCCCTTCGACCAAGCATGCCGGTTCGTTCTCTTCCTGTCCGCGACGGATGATCTCCTCCAGAGGCGTTCCCGGGGCCACCGAATACGCGTTCTGGCAGATGATCTGATTGCCCGCGTCGAGTTCCGGCACGATGAAATGGCAGGTCGCTCCGTAGGTCAGCATCCGCACGGCGTAAGCGTCATGGTACGGTCGCAGTCCCGGGAAGCTGGGGAGCAGCCCGTGGTGGAGATTGATGATCCGCCCTCCCGCGTACTTCCAGCAGCTCGCCGGCGGCAAGACCCGCATGTACCGAGCCAGCACGATGAAATCGATCTGCAGCTCGTCGCAGACGGCGATCATTCGCTCGTCGTCGGCGACTCCGTTTTCGTCGCCGATCGAAAACCAGGGGACGCCGAACTCCTCGGCCAAACCGCGGCACGCGGTGCGATTGCTCACGAGCGCCGCGGCTTCGGCGTCGATTCGTCCGTCGCGAATCGCCGTGAGCACGGCCCGAGGCGTTTCCTGGCGATAGGTGGCGCAAATCGCCAGCCGCGGTCGACGGCTCCCCCACGGGGGGGACCAAGTGCGGACCGACAGGCCGGTGCGGCGGCTCACTTCGCGCATCGCGTCGGCGAGCGTCTCTTGCTGGCCGGCGGGCAAGTCGATCCGCGTGACCATCGAGAACACCGACTCGGCGTCATGGTCGAACATCTGAATCTCGGCGATGTTCGCTCCCAATTCGGTCACGCAGTGAACGATCGGGTCGGCGAGTCCCCGATTGTCGGGCCCGACGGCAGTGATGACGACTTGCATGATCCAGAGTTCCTTCGCCCGCGGCGGACGCCGGGGCCCGGCGAATCTGCCAAATATCGGCAGGGGATTGCAGGGCGTCAAGCGACGCCAACCGCAGATGAACGAAAACCGACGTGACGTCGTCCGCGCTGCGTTGCGTTTAGCTGCGGTTGCGCTCGTGGAGCTTTGCCGCTTTGGCGGTTGAGCAAGAAAGCGGGACGAGACGCTCGTTCCGCTCGACTGCTGCGCATTGCGCCGAACGACGCGCCCGGCGAATCTGTCAGATGCCGGCCAGCGCCTCGGCGGCAGCCAGGGCGGGCTCCAGTTCCTGCAACAACTCTGACATCTGTTCCGTTCGCAACCCCAAACCGTAGTAGACGTCGTCTCCCGGCGGAACGGCTTCGGGGACGCCAATCGCCGTCAGTCCGCGCAGCTCGGTCAAGTAGTTGGCCAGACAGATCACGTTGAGCAGTTCGCGATCCTTGCCCCGGAATTGGCTCGGTTCGCGATGGTACGCAATCGCGTCGCACGTCCGTCGCGGCAACAGCGACTTGGCGGCGATGTACGAACTGAGATCGGACCGCGAGAACGTGAGCACGTGCCGTTCGGCTTCGATCGCTTCGATCCCCTCGTCGGTCATGTCGAGGACGCGTCGCCAGTTCGGGCGCATGTACTGGTCGATAAGCAGCGTGCCGATGTCGTGCAGAAGTCCGGCGAGGAAGGCCTCTTCCGGCTCGGCGCGGCGACACACCTTCGAGATGACGCGGGCCACTTCGCCGACGGCGACCAAGTGCCGCCACAGCCCGGTGCGAGAGTAGTTGCGATACGGCTCGCCGGAATCAGTGAGCCGCGCCACGTACACCGTGATCGCCAGATTGCGCACCTCGCGGAACCCGAGCAGGGCGATCGCCGTACGCAGATCGCCGACTTGTTGGCGCAGTCCGCGATACGCGGAGTTGACGCTGCCGAGGATCCGAATGACTAGGGTCGGGTCCTGTTCGACGACGTGCAGCAGGTCCTCGACGTCGGCGTGTTCGTCTCCCGCGACGCTCAGCACCCGCTGGGCGACGCCGGGCAACGCCGACAGTTCGCACACGCGCGTGAACAACCGCTCGAGCGCTTCCTGGTGCTTGACCGACCGCGAGGGGACGACAAGCGTGACGGCGGGCGAGAGAACACTCATCGACGGCGCAGGCGAACGACGGGAGGCGGCGAGGCGGTTCCGGGTCGGCTTACCAGGGCCGGTTGGGACGTAGCTCGCGATACAGCAAACCTACCACGTTCGGGGGGGACGCCTGACAACGGGGCTGAAATTCCCGAGTTGCGGGTCTCCGTACAGGCGGCAGAACCGGTCCACGCCGAGCGACGCGAACGCCGCCGCAGCCGTTTTGCCCCGGGGGACGTTGCGACCTAAGTTACAGTGCGGGATCGTTCGCCTCCGGCGGTCGCCCCGCCCGCTTTGCATGCGCGCCGCGCTTGTTCACCCCGCAGAATCGCCTCTCGAATTGTCTGGTCAGGATCGCGTATGAGCAGCGCCTCTGCGAACGCAGCTTCCGCCGCGGTCGAGCCGTTGTCTTCCGACGATTCGGCGGCGCGCACGGTCAACGATCTCGAATCGCTGCTCGATCGGATCAACCGCCTGACGCAGGTCGGGGGCGAGGGCGGCAACGCAAACGCAGCCCGACCCTTCCGTCCGACTGCCGCGGCGCCCTCGGTCGCCGCCGTACCGGAACTCGAGGAAGACGCTGAGTGGACTCCCCCCGAGCCGAAGTCGCTCGACGAGGCGGGAGTCACCGAGGGCCAGCTCGAGCACCTCGTTCTGAAAACGCTGGCTGCGTTCGGCGACCTGTCGGGCCGTGACGTGGCGGTGCAGCACTCGATGCCTTTCTGCCTCGTCGAGCCGCAGTTGCAGGCGATGAAGCTTGCCCAATTGGTGGCGTTCCGCGGCGCGGCGCCGATGAACGACTACCTGTACCAACTGACCGACTTGGGGCGCGAACGAGCCAAAAAGCTGTCCGAACAGTGCAGCTACTTCGGCGCTGCGCCGGTGACGCTCAAGGCCTACGTCGAGTCGGTCCGACAGCAGACGCTCACCAAGTGCCATCCGACCGAGACCGATCTCAAGCGAGCCTTCGAGGATCTGCTCGTCAATCCGCACATGCTGCGGCGGCTGGGGCCGGCCGTGAACTCGGGCCGCGGGATGTTCCTGTTCGGCCAGCCCGGCAACGGCAAGACGAGCATCGCCGAACGCGTCACCCGCGCCTTCGGCGACTGCATTTGGATCCCCCGGGCGGTCTGCATCGACGGCGAGATCATGCGGATCTTCGACCCGGCCGTCCACGAGCCGGCGCCGCTGAAGGAGACCACGGGGCCGCTCGACAAGCGCCCGTTCGACCGCCGCTGGGTGCGAGTTCGTCGCCCCACGATCGTCGTCGGCGGCGAATTGACGATGGACTCGCTCGAGGTCAACGCCAGCGCGGGGGTCGGGGTCAGCGAGGCCCCGATCCAGCTCAAAAGCAACTGCGGCACGTTGGTGATCGACGACTTCGGCCGTCAGCGAATGACGACCGACGAACTGCTCAACCGGTGGATCGTCCCGTTGGAAAAACGGTACGACTTCCTGCAACTCGCCAACGGCAAGAAGATCCAGGTGCCGTTCGACCAACTCATCATTTTTTCGACGAACCTGGAACCGCGCGACTTGGTCGACGACGCCTTCCTGCGGCGGATTCCCTACAAGATCGAGGTGATCGACCCGTCGGAGGAGGAGTTTCGCAAGCTGTTCGAGATCATGGCGCCGAAGCTCGACGTGAAGTTCGACCAGGCGGCGCTCGACTACTTGATCGAGGCCCACTACCGGTCGGTCAACCGCCCGTTCCGCGCGTGCCAGCCGCGCGACCTCTTGTTGCAGATCGTCAATTACTGCCGCTACAGCGAACGCCAGCCGGCGATGTCGCAGGAGTTCTTCGACTACGCGGTCGAAAACTACTTCGCCGTCATGTAGCGACGCGACCGCGCCCCGCGGCCTCAGCCGCGCGACAGTTCCAGGCCGAAGTCGAGCGGCAGTTGCCGGTCGCTTGCTTCCGCACCGGCCAACTCCTTGAAGAGCAGGCTCGGCTGGATGTCGCGGTTGTGCTGGTACTTGCTGTCGTACTCGACGATCTCGCCGGTCAGTTCGTGATAGAAGATCTGGCAGATCGGCACGCCGGGGTAAATGCGGATCGGCTGCACCGCGAACATCTCCAGCGTCCAGTAGCCGCAGAACCCCACGTCGCCGAAGCCCGCGGTGACGTGCACGAACAAACCCAGCCGACCTACGGACGATCGGCCCTCGATCTGCGGGACTAAATTGTGGGTCTCGGTCCGCTCGACTGTCCGGCCCAGGTAGAGCTGGTTCGGGCTCAGCACGAGCCCCTCCTCGGGGATTCTCACCCGGCGCACTCGATTGGCCTTGGCCATGTCGAGGACCACCTCTTCGTACACGATCAACTCGTCGTGAAGCGTGAGGTTGTAGCTGTTGGGGTTGAGTCGCGTCGGCTCGAACGGATCGATCTGGATGTCGCCGCCGAGTCGCTGCAGGATCGCCGGTCCAGTGAGAATCATTGCGAGCAAGCCTCTGTGGCCGTCGGGGGCGGTCGTCCGCCGCGAGCTGACACAGCCGCTATTCTAACCGGCGACGCCGTTTTTCGGGCAGAAACTTTTCATGGAACAGCCGTCGCACGCCGGCTTGCGGGCCTTACAGACCTGCCGGCCGTGAAAGATCAGCCGGTGCGAAAAACCGATCCATTCGTCTTGCGGGACCAGTTCCATCAGGTCCCGTTCGATCTTCACGGCGTCGGCGAATTCGGTGAGCCCCAGCCGTTGGCTGAGCCGTTGGACGTGCGTGTCGACGACCACCCCCGTCGGCAGTCCGAACGCGGTCCCGAGCACGACATTCGCCGTCTTGCGACCGACCCCGGCCAACGCAGTCAGTTCGTCGAGCGTTTGCGGGACCTCGCCGTCATGCTCTTCGACCAGCGCCCGGCTGCAGGCCTGGATGTTCTTGGCCTTGTTGCGAAAGAAGCCGGTGCTTTGGACCGCTTTCTCAATCGACGCCAGAGGCGCCGCGGCGAATGCGGCGGGATCGGGATACTTTTTGAAGAGTCCCGGGGTCACTTGGTTGACCCGCTCGTCGGTGCACTGGGCCGACAAGATCGTCGCCACCAGCAGGTGGAACGGCGTCTCGTGCTCCAGTGCGCACTCGACCTCGGGAAAGTCTCGCTTGAGTTGCTTGACGACTCGGGCGGCTTGCTTCTTCCGCTCGGCAAGTGCGAGCGCGGGCTTCCTTGCCGTAGCTTTCCTCGCGGCGGGCTTTCCCTTCGCCGCCGCACGAGCACGTTTGGGGGCGGGCATCAGCGTGATCCTGGGGAAACAGAATGCCGAACTCACCGCGGAGCCGGGCGTTGCCGGGACGCTTGTCGCCCCCGACGATTCTCGGCGACGGAACCCGCATGTCAACCGCCGATTCAGGGCCAAGCGAGCGCACAACCGGCGCCTTGGCAGCGAGTGCTGGCACGCATTGGCGGCGATCCACAGTCCGTTTGCCGGATTTGCTTGGCCTCCACGCTTCCCGATCTGCCGATGACCGGCATAGGGCTCGGCGATTGCGGTCTCAGGGACGAGAAGAAGCGACCAACAGCTCGGACTCGCAAGCGTGTCGAGCATGCATTGCCAAGTTCGCTCCAAGCGGAGCGATCAGGGCAGGGGAGGGGGGACGCCCTGACGGAGGGCGCTGCCTCGCGGAGACTTCGTCAATTCGTTGAAGAGCCCGGGCGTTCTTGCAGGGCGTCACCTCTCCCAATGCTCTCTCCCAGAAGGGGGAGCGACTCTTGATCCAAGCCTGCGAAAACAGTCGCTCCGACGACGCAGGGCGTCCCCTCGGCTCGCCCCGTCGGAAAGCGGATTATTCCGGCTGCGTGACCAGCCCTCGGTCCTGGTGGCCGAGGTCCGAGCCGCTGCCTATAATCAACCAATCGTCCCGCCCCCGACTCGAAGTGCACCGATCAGGTGACCTCGCCGATGCCTGCCGAGCCGCTCTCCGACGCCGATGAAGCCCTCGTCGACGACGCCCTTTACCGGCAGGGGATCGAGCATTTCAACGCCTGCGACTTCTTCGAGGCCCACGAGGTGTGGGAGGAGTTGTGGACCGACTATCGCGGTCCTCTGCGAAAGTTTTTTCAGGGGTTGATCCAGTCGGCGGTGGCCCTGCACCACTTCGGCAACGGCAATCTCCGCGGGGCCCGCAAGGTGTACGGCACGAGCCGGGCGTACCTGACCGACTATCGCCCCGGGCAGTTGGGACTCGATCTGGACAAGTTCCTCGCCGAGTTCGACCGTTGTTTCGCCCCGCTTGTCGACGACCCCGACGCGATGAGAGGGATCGAAGTCGATCCCGAGACGATTCCGGAGATTCACCTGCAAGCCGACTCCGCCTAAGGGCGCGAACGCTTCGCCCCTCGATCCGCGCTGTACCTGCCGACGAGCCCTCGCCATGTTGCCTTGGAACGCTGACGACCTCGCCTTTGACGAATCCACGTTTTCCGGCGTCGGGCGGCTGTTTCCCCTGCCGAATCTGGTGATGTTTCCGCACGTCATGCAGCCGCTGCATATCTTCGAGCAGCGGTATCGCACGATGCTCAACGAGGCCCTCGACAGCGACGGCCTGTTGGCGATGGGGGTCGTCACCGGCGACTTCGAGTCCGAGCGGCCGCCGGTTTGTCCCCACGTCTGCCTCGGCAAGGTGGTCACCCATCACCGGCTCGACGACGGGCGGTACAACGTCCTGCTGTTGGGGATGCGGCGAGCGCGGATCGTGAGCGAACTGCCGGACGACCGGCCCTTTCGTCGAGCCGAGCTGGAGCTGCTCGACGATTTCGCCCCGACCGCGGGAGACGACGATCGGGCGGAGTTGCAGCGCGAACTGACTGAGCGGTTCGGCGAATCGCTGCAGGGGAGCGCCCTGGTCGACGAAGCAATTCGCAGTTTTCTGTCCGACGAGGCGCCCCTGGGGGTGCTGACCGATCTGGTGAGCTTCGCCGCTCCGCTGGGGCTTGAGGAAAAGTGCGCCTTGCTGGCCGAGGGGAACGTCGATCGCCGGGCCAAGCTGCTCAATCGCTGGCTTCGCAGCCATGCGAAGGGGGCGTCCACGCAGCCGCCGGCGCCGAAATTTGCCGCGCAGAAGTCCTCGTTGCGGTTCCCGCCCCGATTCAGCTCGAATTGACCGGCGAGATTCTGGCGCATTGGCGTCGAGCAACGCGGGTTTCCGATCAGTTCCCGCTAGCCGCGCTGATCATCGCCCCTGGCGCCGTGCCGTTCGGTGAACTCCGCCGACGGTCGGCGGTTGACGCCTTGCATCCCATCGGCGATTCTCTGCGGAGCGCCGCAGGCTCTGGCTTTCAAGCCTTCGTTCGAGTGCATTGAGGGCTGGCCCCGTATTTCAGTTGTTCGCTCGCCCGACTGGCAGGTTCACGATGCCCACGACTTCTCGCGACGCCGGCAGCCTCTCCGGCGAAATCGACGACGCCCCCCCCGCAGCGGCCGACGACGCCATCGTCGACCTGCCGCGGATTGAACGGGCCGTGCGTGAAATTCTGGCCGCCGTGGGCGAGGACCCGGACCGCGAAGGATTGCGCGAGACGCCGGCCCGCGTCGCCCGGATGTACAAGGAACTGTTCAGCGGGCTTCACAGCGATCCGCGGGTTCACCTGCAAAAGTTTTTCACCGAAAAGTACGACGAGATGGTCCTCGTCAAGGACATTTCGTTCAACAGCATGTGCGAGCACCACATGTTGCCGTTCATCGGCAAGGCCCACATCGGCTATGTCCCGAACGGCAAGGTCGTGGGGCTGAGCAAGTTGGCCCGCGTCGTCGAGGAAGTCTCACGCCGCCCGCAGGTGCAGGAGCGGATGACCGAGCAGATCGCCGACCTGTTGGTCGAGGAACTGCAGGTGAAAGGGGTCGCGGTGGTGATCGAGGCGGCCCACTCCTGCATGTCGATTCGCGGAGTTCGCAAGCCGGGGAGCGTCTGCGTCACCTCGGCGATGAAGGGGCTGTTCCGCTCGAACCTATCGAGCCGCTCGGAGATCATGACTCTGATCTACGGCAACCAGAGTTAGCGGCCTCGAGGCGACCAGCTCTTTGGCTTGCAGGCCTCTGTCCGCCGGATCGTTCAGCCCGAGTTCACGCCCCCGCTCGCTGACGGTTGCTGCTGATTGTCGCCGGCTGTTTCCGGGCAGCGACGGCCCTGCCGCTTGGTCGCGGCGTCGTTTACCATGCGGGATTCCCTGCGGATTCCTCGGCTCGACGGCGGCGTCATGGTTCTCTTCGCTCAGTTCCTGCTTCGACTGGCCTTCGGGCTGGCCGCTTGCATGGCGACCGTGTCGCCGCGGCTCGTGTCCAGCGGTTACTTTCGCAACCATCTCTACGTGACGCTCGGGCTGGCGGCGATGGCCGCGTTGGCGACCGGGGCGATCGGCTCGGGGGGCATGGCGGCGGCCATCGCGGCCGCGGGGGCCAGTTACGTCGGCGCCGTCTGTTGGCTCTACGAGAAGCCCGCGGCCGGGAAGATTGCTCTGGTCGCAGTCGCGTTTGCGGCGCTCGCGAGTCTCTGGCAACTCAGCGATGCGACGGCCGGTTCGGCCGCGCTCCCCGCGGTCGCCGTTCTGCGGCGGATCAACTTGGCGACCTCGGGGCTGCTGGTCGGCGCCGTGACCGCCGCGATGCTGCTGGGGCATTGGTATCTGAACGCCCCCGGGATGAAGCTCGAACCCCTGCGGCGGCTGATCGCGCTGATTGTCCTGGCCATTGTGCTGCAAGTCGCGGTCTGCAGCGTTGGGGCCTGTCTTTCCTGGAAGTCGGGAGCGACGTTCGACGGGGGGACCCTGGCCCTGTTGGCCATTCGCTGGGGCTTCGGACTGATTGGCGTGGCAGCCCTGGCGTGGATGGCCCGCAAGACGCTCGAGATCCCCAACACGCAGAGCGCGACGGGCATTCTCTATGTCGCGGTCATTGGCTCCTTCACCGGGGAGGTGATGTCGATCCTGCTGGCCGCGGAACATGCGTATCCGATGTAACGCGGCGGGGGCTGGGAGACCATGGTCCCATAATCCCTCCGCCCCCGCCCCTCGTCTTCGCGGGGCGGTTGTGGTTCAATGAAATGAACGTACGTCCATTCTCGCGTGAGTTCTCGACGGGCGCCGCGACGCCCGCGCCGGTGGAATATGAACGTCGCCTATGCGTGTCCCCAATGTCACGGGGTCGTCCGATTGAGTTTTGACGCCGCCACGCGGGATCTCGTTTGTCCGGCGTGCCGTCAGGCGATTGCCGTCCCTGAGGGGGCGGTCGTCGGCGACCGGGTTCAGCGGTGCTTGGCCTGCCCCAGCACCGACCTGTTCGTGCGAAAGGACTTTCCGCAACGGCTCGGCGTGCTGCTGGTGGCCATCGGCATCATCGGCAGCTCGATCGCCTGGCACTACGGCAACCTGTGGTGGACCTTCGGCATCCTATTCGCCACGGCCCTGGCCGACGTCGTGCTGTATCTGGTCGTCGGCGACGCGCTGATGTGCTACCGCTGCGGGGCCCTCTACCGCGGCGTCGCCGAAATGGACACGCACGGGGCGTTTGATCTGGAGACCCATGAGCGGTATCGCCAGTTGGCGGCGCGGTTGAAGGGGTAGGGGGTGATCGGCGACTGATTGCTTCGCGTTTTGCTTTCTCAATCCCTTGCGCCCCTTTCTCGGCCCTAAGCCCTCAGCCCCCCTCCCCCCCATGGACCCTGACCAGCGCCGCATCGAGGAGGACTTGCGCGGCCAGCTTGACGGGTCCGTGCGGTGCGATGATCTGTTCACGCAGCTCTACGCGACCGACGCCAGCATCTACGAAGTTCGCCCGCTCGGGGTCGTGCGTCCTCGCCATGCGGGGGACGTCGCGGCCGCGGTTCGCTACGCGGCCGAGCATGGCATTTCGATCCACGCCCGGGGAGCCGGCTCGGGGCTCGCCGGCGAGTCGCTCGGGCGGGGGCTGGTCGTCGACTTCTCCTGCTATCTGCGGCGGATCGGCGCCATCGACGACGACTCGGTCGTCGCCCAAGCCGGAGTCGTCGTCGCCCAACTCAACGCGGCTCTGGCGAAGCGCGGTCGTCTGTTGGGGCCCGACCCGGCCACCGCCCAGGTGACCACGATTGGCGGCACGCTGTCGGTCGATTCGTCGGGGAGCCGCTGGCCCGCGTACGGCTCGGCCCGCGACCACGTGCTGGAAATCGAAGCCGTGCTCGCAGACGGACAAATCGTCCGTCTGCGGCGCAATCACGTCGCCGACGTCCCTGTTCAACCATCAGCAGCCGACGACCTCGCATCGCAGCACGCCGAGCGGTTGGCTGCCGGAGTGCGGGCGATCTGCGACAAACATCGCGAGCCCTTGGCCGCGAACCCGGTGAAAGCCTGCGTCGACCGCAGCGGTTATTGGCTGCCGCAGGCCGTGCATGCCGAAGGAGTCGATCTCGCGCGGCTGTTGGTCGGCAGCGAGGGGACGCTCGCCTTGATCACCGAGGCGAAGCTGGCCACAGCGCCGCTGCCGCCTTACTCCGGCAGCGTCATGCTGTTCTTCAACTCGTTGGAGCGGGCGGCGGCCGCGGCTGCGCTGCTGGCTGAGCGCCAAATCCAAGCCTGCGATCTCATGGATCGCCGGCATTTGACGCTCGCCCGCGAGTCGGATCCGAGGTACGAGTTTCTCATCCCCGCGGCGACCGAGGCGGTGTTGCTCGTCGAGCAAGCCGCATCGACCGCCGACGAGTTGCGTTACGCGCTCTTGTCGGTCGTCGACTTGCTCGTCACGAAACAGCGTTTGGCGGTTGACGCCCATCTGGCGGCCGACGCGCACGACGATGCATTGTTGTGGCAGCTCGCGCGTCGCTACACCCCCACGTTGTACCGCCTGCGGGGAGCGACCCGCCCCGTGCCGTTCGTCGAAGACGTCGCCGTCCCCCCCGCGCGGCTCGAGGAATATTTGCGGCTCGCCCAGGAGACGCTCAAGCGATTTCAGGTCACCGCCTCGATCTTCGTCCACGCGTCGCACGGGCAATTGCATCTTCGTCCGCTGATCGATTTGTCGTCTCCCGCCGAAGTGGCGCGGCTCGACGATCTCGCCCTCGCGCTCTACGAGCACGCCTGGCAACTCGAGGGAACGATTAGCGGCGAGCATGGCGAAGGGCTGAGCCGGACGCCGTTCGCCGAGCGGCAACACGGGCCCCGCCTGGCTGCGTTTCGCGAACTCAAGGATCTGTTCGATCCGCAGGGGATCCTCAATCCGGGCAAGAAACTGCCGATCGACCCCCGCCGCGTCAGCGATCGGTTGCGAAAGGTCACGGCGTCGCAGCCTGTCGAGTCGGCGTCCGAGCCGGAGCGACTGTTCGATTTGCAACTCTCCTGGAGCGCCGACGACATGGCGCTGACGGCCCGGGCATGCAACGGCTGCGGGGCCTGCCGCACGCAGGACGAGGCGACGCGGATGTGCCCCATCTTCCGCCATGCCCCGCGCGAGGAGGCGTCGCCTCGGGCCAAGGCGAACCTCGCCCGCGGGATGCTCACCGGCAGCTTGCCCCGCGAGATCATGCTCGAAGACGCCGCCAAGAAGGTCGCCGACCTCTGCGTCCACTGCCACATGTGCCGGCTCGAGTGCCCGGCCGGGGCGGACATCCCGAAGCTGATGGTCGAGGCGAAGGCGCAATACGTGGCGACCAACGGGCTCCCCGTGGCCGACACGCTGTTGGCGCGGATTGACGACCTGTGCCGGTGGGCGTCGCGCGTGCCGCAGCTCGCGAATTGGGCGATCGGCAATCGGTGGTCGCGCTGGGTGCTGGAAAGAACGCTCGGAATCGCCCAAGGGCGCAAGCTGCCGCGGTTCAGCCGCAAGCCGTTTCTGCGTCGCGCAGTGCAGCGCCGGCTTCACAAACTGCCGGTGGACGAGCGGACGGCAGGGCCCAAGGCGCTGATCTTGGTCGACACGTTCGCCAACTACTGCGACCCGCAGTTGGCCGAGGCGTTCGTGGCGGTGCTTGAGCACAACGGGGTCGAGGTCTTCGTCCCCGCCGAGCAGCAGCAGGCCGCGATGCCGCTGGTGGCCGCGGGCTTCGTCGAGCGGGCCCGTCGCGTCGCCGAGAAGAACGTCGCCGTCATGGCCGAAGCGGTGCGGCAAGGCTACACGGTCGTCTCGACCGAGCCGTCGGCGATCCTGGCCGTCAGGCACGAGTATCTGCACCTGCTCCCCGGCGACGCCGACGCGGAACTGATCTCGCAGAACGCCATGGAGGCATGCCAGTACCTGTGGCGACTGCATCAGCAGGGAGTCCTCCGGCTCGACTTTGAACCGCTGCCGCTTAAGCTCGGCTACCACAAGCCGTGCCATATGGCGGCGCTTGACGCGGGGGATCCGGCGGTCCATTTGCTCAATCTCGTTCCCGACTTGCATGTCCGCCGATTGGAGCACGGTTGCAGCGGGATCGCCGGGCTGTACGGATTCAAGCGGAGCAATTACCGCAACAGCCTGCGGGTCGGGCTGCCGCTGATGACGGCGATGCGCACCGGTCGCTTCCATGCCGGGACGACCGAGTGCAGCACTTGCCGCGTGCAGATGGAGCAAGGCGCCGCCAAGCCGACGGTCCACCCCGTCAAGCTGCTCGCCTTGGCGTACGGATTGATGCCGGAGGTTCGCGATCTGCTGCATCGCCCGGCGTCGGAACTGGTGGTACGATGAATCTCACGGTGCGATTGTTCGCCGCCGCCCGCGAACGGGCCGGGGTCGGGGAAGCGGTCGTCGATCTCCCGATCGGCGCGACCGTGGCCGACGTTCAGGCAGCGCTTGCGGAGGCCTGCCCTGCCTTGGGCCCGCTGTTGCCGAGTTGTTTGATTGCGGTGAACGCCGAGTATGCAGCCGAAGGGCGCGTCGTTTGCGAGGGGGACGAGCTGGCGCTGATCCCCCCGGTCAGCGGAGGCTAAGCCGCACGCGTTTCGATCTCCCGTCGTGCCCCGCCTTCCCCCATTCGCCACTTACCGATCACCTTCCCCTCATGTCCCGTCTCACGCACGATCCCATCGATGTCGCCGCAATGTTGGCTGCGGCCTCGCAACCCGCGGCAGGGGGGGTGGTGTTGTTTCTGGGGATCACGCGACAATTCACTGGCGCGGCCGAGACGATTGAGTTGGCCTACGAAGCGTACGAGGCGATGGCCGAGCGGAAATTGGAATCGCTCGCCGCCGCCGCTCGCCAGCGGTGGCCGCTGGCCCACGCCGAGATCGTCCATCGGTTGGGAGTCGTACCCGTCGGCGAGCCGAGCGTCGCGATCGTGGCAAGCAGCCCCCACCGGGCCGACGCATTCGCGGCCGGTCAGTGGCTGATCGACGAGCTCAAGGCCGACGCCCCCATCTGGAAACAAGAACGCTACGCCGACGGTCGCCGCGAGTGGGTCCACCCGCAACCGGCATCCACGACTGGAGAGCCCGCAAATCAAGCGAATGAGCGCGAATGAGCGGATCGCATGCGAGCCGGTCCTTCGCATCCGCTGGCGCACTTCGCACGACGAGTCTTCCGAACGACATTCCCAGTATCCTGTCAGTGACTTCAAGCGACCCGCTGTGTCGCGATTGTTCGCGATTCGCGGGACCCCCATGAACACCGTTGATGTAGCCGCCGTCGCCGACGAACTCGCCCCGCTGGTTGACGGGTTCGGTCGGCGGCATGAGAGCCTGCGGATTAGCGTCACCGATCGCTGCAATTTGCGGTGCACGTACTGCATGCCGGTCGAGGGGCTCCAATTCCTGCCGCGGAGCGAGTTGCTCACGTTCGAGGAGATCGCCAAGTTCGTCCGGGCGATCGCCCCGCTGGGGGTCCGCAAGCTGCGGCTCACCGGGGGGGAGCCGCTCGTGCGGCATGATCTGCCCGCCTTGGTCCGGCTGCTCGCCGCCGTGCCGGGGGTCGAGGACCTGGCGCTGACGACCAACGGGCTGCTTCTGGCTGAGCAAGCGGTTGCGCTGCGGGCCGCGGGGCTGCAACGACTCAACGTCAGCCTTGACGCCGTCAGTCGCGAGGGGTTCGAGCAGATCGCCCGTCGCCCGGGGCTCGACCGGGTCCTCGCGGGGCTTGCCGCGGCGCAAAGCGCCGGGTTCGACAACATCCGGCTCAACGCGGTCGCCCTCCGCGGGTTCACCGAGGACGAGGCGATCCCACTGGCCGAGTTCGCCCTGGAGCACGACTTGGAACTGCGGTTCATCGAGTTCATGCCGCTGGACGCCGAACAGCATTGGACCGACGCAGACGTGCTGACCGGTCATCGCTTACGGGCGATCATCGAGGCGCGCTTCGGCGCGCTTGAGCCGCGCGACCGGCCGACCCCCAGCCAGCCGGCGACCGACTACTGGTACGCCGACCGGCGCGGTCGGTTGGGATTGATCAACCCGGTCAGCGAGCCGTTCTGCGGCGCCTGCGACCGGCTGCGCCTGACGGCCGAGGGGCAAGTGCGCAACTGCCTCTTCTCGACTCGCGAGTGGGACGCGCGTGCGGTCCTTCGCAGCGGCGGCGACGCGGTCGAGCTGCGCCGTCTGGTCCGCAGTGCGATCGCCGCCAAGGCCGTGGCCCACGGCATCGGGCAGGGCGGCTTTCAACGGCCCGAGCGAGCGATGTACCAGATCGGCGGCTGAGGACGGAAACCGGCATCCGAAGTTCTGAGCCTCAACGCCTGCCCGAATCACGAACGTTCCGGCTGTCGACAGCCTGCCTGCCCAGTTCAAGCCTCGCGTTTCCCCGCATCCTTTCCTTCCCATTCGATCCGTTCTCACGCCAGAAAACCAAATCTGTTTCGTATATCGGATGTCCCACTATGCGGATCTATCTCGACAACGCCGCCACGAGTTGGCCCAAACCGGAACCTGTTTATGCCGCTGTTGAGCGGTGGATGCGCGACGAAGGCGCCTCCGCCGGGCGCGGGGCGTACCGCGAGGCTCAGTTCGCCCAGCGCGAGGTCGACGCGGCGCGGCGCGGCTGCGCCCAGTTGCTCGGCGCCGACGACCCCGATCAGGTCGTCTTCGGCGGCAACGCGACCGACGGGCTCAATCTGGCGATCTTCGGCCTCGTGCGTCCCGGCGATCGGGTGTTGACGACCGTTTCCGATCACAACTCGGTGCTGCGTCCCCTGGCGACGCTCGGCGAGCGCGCGGGGGTGGAGGTGGTCCGCGTCCCCTGCGACGGCCAGGGATTCGTCGACCTCGACGCATGGCGCGGGGCGTGTCGCCGACCGGCCCGGCTGGCGGCGTTTCTGCACGGGTCGAACGTAACAGGCGCCGTCCAGCCGGTGGCCGAAATGGCGGCCCTGGCCCGCGAGGCTGGCGCTCTGGTGCTCGTCGACGCGGCTCAAAGCGTCGGTCACCTGCCGGTCGACGTCGCGGAGCTCGGGATCGACTTGCTCGCCGCAAGCGGGCACAAGGGGTTGCTAGGGCCGGCGGGGACGGGGTTCTTGTGGATTCGCCCCGGCGTCGAGGCCGAGCTGTCGCCCCACCGCTTCGGCGGCACCGGGGCCGACAGCGACGCCCCGATCGCTCCCACAGCGATGCCACAGCGGTTCGAGGCGGGCTCGCTGAACGTCCCCGCACTCGCAGGGATTGCCGCCGCGTGCGAGTGGCTCGCCGAGCGGGGCGTGGCGTCGCTCGCCGTACACGAAGCCGAGCTGACTGCACGTTTGCTCGGGGGGCTGGAGTCGATCGACGGCGTGCGAATCATCGGCCCCCCCGCGGGGAATCGACGCGCGGGCGTTGTGAGCTTCACCGTCCGCGGGTACGATCCGCAGGAGTTCGCCGCGATGCTCGACGCGACCCACGGCGTGCAATGCCGGGCGGGGCTTCACTGCGCCCCGCTGATTCACCGGGCGCTGGGGACCCACGAACTTGGCGGCGCGGTGCGGATGAGCGTCGGCTGGTCGCTCACGCTCGCCGATGTCGATGCCGCCCTTGCCGCCGTCGACGAACTGGCCGCGGCCGCGATCTGACCTGCCGCGTTTGCCGCTTGCGTGCGCCAATCGATTCTGAGAACCGCCTCATGCCGAAGAAACCTGTCGACGCTGTCGAAACCTCCCAGCCGTGGTACGCCGAGGGGCTGCGTTTCAAGTGCACCGGCTGCGGCGATTGTTGCACAGGCGCCCCCGGGTACGTCTGGGTCAATCAGGCCGAGATTGACGCGATGGCGGCCCGTCTCGAACTGACCCCCGCAGCGTTTGAGAAGCAGTACGTTCGCGACGTCGGGGTGCGACGGAGCCTCAAGGAGCGGAAGAACTACGACTGCGTGTTTCTCGATCCCGAGACCCGCCGCTGCGCCGTCTACGCCGAGCGACCTCGCCAATGCCGCACCTGGCCCTTCTGGGACTCGAATCTCAAGAGTCCCGAGGCTTGGGCCGAGACCTGCGAGGCGTGTCCTGGAAGCGGCCACGGCAAGCTCTACTCGCTCGAGGCCGTCCAGGAGCAGGCCGCAATCTTCCACGTCTAGCCGTCCCGTCGGAGCCTGACGCTGGCGGGAGCCCCCTGCAGGGCTCCCCGAGGAACGGATGCCGCTAGCAGCCGAAATTGGCAAATTATTCCGGTTGCGCTAATTTTGCGGGTCATGCCGGCCGATGATTGGTCCTAGGGACGCCTACGTCCCGCTGCTGAGGCTGCGCAAGCCCCGTCGCCGTGCTGGCAATTGCCGGCACGCGGGGAGGCTGAACCCGCAGTCCGGCAGCCGGTTCCTTGTCAATTTGGCGATTTGAGAGCTTTCCGGCGGAGCTCCCCGGCGACCGAAAGGCCGCCCGGGAGGGCCGAATCGGGTCGCCCCGGCGACCCTCGGTCCGGACCGGCTTTCTTGACTCTAGTCGTTATCACAATTACACTTGGAGCGAGACAGCCGGCCCTCTCGACGCCTCGGGAGACCCCTCCCGCGGCAGGCTGAGACCTTCTCACAGGGGACTCGTCGTGACCAAGAAAGAGATTGTGAAAACCATCTCCGAGGAGATTGGTCTCACGCAACTCAAGACGAAGGAGATCGTCCAAAAGACGTTCGACGCCATCGTCGAGACGCTGGTCGAAGACAAGCGGATCGAACTGCGAAACTTCGGCGTTTTCGAGGTCAAGCGGCGAGCCGCACGCAAGGCCCGCAACCCGCGGACCGGTGAGAAAGTCTTTGTGCCAGAGAAGTTTGTGGTGACGTTCAAGCCGGGCAAGGAGATGGAGGAGCGGGTCCGCGAACTTGAGCGCCAAGCCAACGAGGCCGCTCGCTTGCGGGCTTTGGAGGAGGAGGCGGCCCAACGGGCCGCAGCCGTCAACCACGCGCCGTCGCCGGCCGGGGGGCATTCAACCCTTGGCTCGGCAACAAGTTACGAACAACAACCCGGCGCCTCCGGATAGTGCTTCAGTCATCGCTCCTGCAGCGATTGCCGAAGGCGCCAGCATGGTTGTCGCAAAGCCCCTCGGGCCCTTGACGCCCTAGTCGACCTCGACCTAAGTCGTTGCTCACGTTACGCTTCGCCCGCTTTTCGCCGTGCCGCAAGGATGCGACGCACCGCCGCTCTCAAAACGCCGCCAGCGCCCTTTTGCCGCCGTACCCCGGCGGACGCCACGCAGCCACGCAACATCAAGCCATTCACGACGTTACGCCCCCGGGCCGGACGTCGAGTCGCAGCTCAAGGAGGAGCAATGCAAACCCAAAAATGGCTCTTGTCGGCAATAGCCGCCTGTATGATCGCCAGCAGCACGGGATGCTTTTTGCCGATCTACTCGGGTGATCCTACGCGGCGCGGGCAGCAACTCTTCTACCAGTCGGAGAACCTGCGGTTGCTCCTCGACGAATGGGAGCGGATCTGGTTCCTCGACATGCCGTCGCACCTGACGCCGCATAGCACCCACGGCGGCATCATCTAACCGCCGTCTGTCGAATCGCAGCCCTCGGGCGCAGGCCCGGGGGCTTTGTCGCTGGCCGACCATGGCGCTTACGCGCCCCGGAATTGCCGGCCGGCGCGGCGCCGACCTGCGGCGCCTCATTGCGGCCCCCGGCGGTCGCGCGCTACATTGGTGCTTTGACACAGGCTCGATTGCGGGTTGGCGACGACGCAACCTGTTGACCGAAAGCGGCGTTGCGTCGTCGCCAACCCGCAATGTCCGCTCTGACAAAGCACTCGCCGCTCGCCGACCTCGCGCGTCTTCCTCGCATGTTCGCCCGCCGCACGTGACCGTTCCCGCCCCGCCCGCCGTCGATCTTGCGGTCCGACTCGGTCGCTTGCAACTTCCCAATCCGATCCTCGTCGCATCGGGGACGTTCGGTTACGCCCGCGAGATGGCGCCGTTCGTCGACCTCGCCCGGCTCGGCGGGATCGTCCCCAAGACGGTCACGCGCCAGCCGCGCCCCGGTAACTCTCCCTGGCGTACGATCGAGACCCCCGCGGGGATGCTCAACAGCATCGGGCTCGACAACGACGGGGTGGACGCTTTCGCGGCAAACCACTTGCCGTACCTCGCCACGGTCGGGGCGCCGATCATCGTCAGCATCGCCGGCAAGAACGAATCCGAGTTCGTCGAAATGGCCGCGATGCTCGGCGAGCAGCCGGGAGTCGCCGCGATCGAGTTGAACATCAGTTGCCCCAACGTCTCGGGCGGGATCGATTTTGGCACGAATCCTGCGATGTGCGAGGAAGTCGTGAAGGCGTGCCGAGCGGCGACGTCCTCTCCGATCATCGCCAAGCTGACCCCGAACGTCACGAGCGTGGCCGAGATGGCCCGCGCCGCCGAAGCAGGCGGCGCCGACGCGATCGCGCTGATCAACACCGTGCAGGGGATGGCCGTCGATTGGCGCCGGCGCAAGCCGCTGCTCGGGAACGTCGTCGGCGGGCTCTCGGGACCGGCGATCAAACCGATCGCCTTGCGGTGCGTCTTTCAGGCGGCCCAGGCCGTGCGGACCCCGCTGGTGGGGATCGGCGGCATCGCCGCGATCGACGACGTGATGGAGTTCCTCGTCGCCGGGGCCTCAGCGGTTCAACTGGGGACGGTGAACTTCTACAATCCCACGGCGGCCGGCGACGTGCTCGACGCGCTGCCAGGCGCGCTGGCTGAAGCGGGGGTCGGCAGCGTTGGCGAGCTTGTCGGCGTCTTGCAGCTTTCCGCGGGACGCTGAAGCGTCCGTACCGGCCTTGGCGTCCGACTCCTGACCCTCTCCCCTCTCCCCTCTGGCCTCTCACGCATGCGCGTCCTTTCCGGCATTCAACCGACCGGCCCGTTTCATTGGGGCAATTACTTCGGCGCCATCCGGCAGTACATCGAGCTGCAGGATCTTGCCGACGAATCGTATTACTTCATTGCGAACCTGCACGCGCTCACCACGGTGCGCGACGCCAAGTTGCTGCAACAGTACACGCTCGACGGGGCGCTCGACCTGTTGGCCCTGGGGCTGAACCCGGACAAGGCGGTGCTGTTCGTCCAGTCCGACGTCCCCGAGGCGAGCGAGCTTTGCTGGCTGCTGATGACAGGCACGCCGATGGGGCTCTTGGAGCGGTGCGTCAGCTACAAGGACAAGCTTGCCAAGGGGCACAAGGCTGATGCGGGGCTGTTCACCTACCCGGTTCTGCAGGCGGCCGACATCCTGGCGTATGACGCGACCATCGTCCCCGTGGGCGAGGATCAGTTGCAGCATATCGAAGTTTGCCGCGATATCGCCGGCAGTTTTAACCACCACTTCGGCGAGACCTTCACGATGCCTAAGGGGAAGGTGCTCGATCACTCGGCCAAGGTCCCCGGGATCGACGGCGAGAAGATGTCCAAGAGCTACGGCAACACGCTCGCCGTGTTCGACGACGAGAAGAAACAGCGCAAAGCGATCATGCGGATCGTCACTGACAGCCGGCCGTTGGAGGACCCCAAGGACCCGGCGGGGGACGTGCTGTTCGATCTGTACAAGCTCGTCGCATCCGAAGCGGAACTAACCGACATGGCCGCGCTGTACGCCCGCGGCGGATTCGGTTACGGCGAGGTGAAGAAGGCGCTGGCCGACGCGGCGGAGCGATACTGGGCCCCGGCGCGGGCGCGGCGGGCCGAGCTGGCCGCGCATCCCGACGACGTTCGCGACATCCTTGCCGACGGCGCCAAGCGCGCCCGGGCCCAGGCGTCCCGAGTGCTGGCCCGCGCCCAGGCGGCGTGCGGGGTGAAAGGCTTCTGACCCGAGGCGACTGCTTTTTTTAGCCTGGCGAAGCGAGAGGAGGCCCGGCGTTCGGGCCGGGCGCTAACACCCGTCGGCTTTCCAGCCAATCCACTATTGCGTCAGGCTGAAAAGCCTGCACCCCGGAAGCGAAGCATGTCCGCACGCATTCTCGGCATCGGCACGGACATTATTGAGTGCTTGCGGATCGCGCAGATGATCGAGCGGCACGGCGATCTGTTCTTGCGCCGCGTGTTCACCGACGCCGAGGTCGAATACTGCTCGGCGAAGAAGGCGTCCACCCAACACTACGCCGGCCGCTGGGCCGCGAAGGAAGCGGTGCTCAAGGCCCTCGGGACCGGTTGGATCCGCGGGATCGGCTGGCGGGACGTCGAGGTGAGCCACCGCCCCGGAGGCGCACCGCAGGCCGAACTCCATGCCGGCGCTCGCGAAGTCGCCGAACGCCGCGGAATCGAGCAGGTCCACCTCAGCATCTCGCACTGCCGCAGTCATGCCGTGGCGTACGCGATCGCCGAAGGGAAAGACGACGAATGACGCGCCTCGCGGTCCATTTTCTCCCCCCCGAGAAATGGACGTCGTGCAGTCGTCACGTCGACTTCTTGGCCGCTGATTTTTTGGCAGTCGCTTTCTTGGCGGCCGCCTTTTTTGGCGTCGCCTTCTTCGCGGCCGCTTTTTTCTTCGGAGCGGCCTTTTTCTTACCGCCTCCTTGGGCCGCTTTTTCGGCAAGCATCGCAACTGCTTCGTCGAACGTCATCTCCTCGACGCTCATCCCCTTGCGCAGCGACGCGTTCGTTTCGCCGTCGGTGACGTAGGGGCCGTAGCGACCGTCGAGGATCTGGATCGGCTTCTCCGTGGCCGGCGAAGGTTTGTCGAACGTCCGCAACGGTTCCTTCTTCGCCGCGCCGCGCCCGCGCGTCTTCGGCTGGGCCAAGAGGTGCAGCGCCTGCTCCAGCGTCACCTCCAGCGGCGACACGTCCGCCGGCAGAGAGCGGGTTTCCTCTCCGCTTTTCACATACGGACCGAATCGTCCGTTGAACGCTTGGACCGGTTTGCCCGTCTCCGGATGATCTCCCAGCGTACGCGGCAGGGTGAGGAGCTTGAGCGCCGTCTCGAAATCGACGCTCTCGGGGGTCATCCCCTTGAGCAACGACGCGTTTTGCGGCTTCTCCTCGTCTTCCATTGTGCCCCGTTGCACATAGGGGCCGAAGCGACCGACCTTCAGGTACACCGGCTTGTGCGTCTCGGGGCAGATCCCTAGCGGCTCCTCGGCGACCTGGGCCTGATCCAATAGCCGTAGCGCCGCCTCCAGCGTCACCTCGTCGGGGGGGAGATCCTCGGGGAGACTTGCGGTGCGGTCCCCTTGTTCGACGAACGGCGAATACCGCCCCACGCGGACGAACACCTCGGGCCCGTCGGCCGGCTTGCCGATCGAGATCCGCCCGATGCGGGCCGGGTCGATCTCGTCGATCTTGTTCTCAAGCTGCTTCTTCAGCCCCGGCGCGCCGTTGCCGAAGTAGAACTGCTCGAGATACTTCACGCTCTCCTGCTCGCCGCGGCTGATCGCGTCGAGATCGTCTTCCATCTTGGCGGTGAATTGGTAGTCGACCAGCCGCGCCAAGTGCTCCTCCATCAACTGCACGACCGAGAACGCAACCCACGTGGGGACCAGCGCATTGGCCTTTTTGAACACGTAATTGCGGGCTTGAATCGTGTCGATGATCGACGCGTACGTGCTCGGCCGGCCGATGCCGCGCTCCTCGAGCGCCTTGGTCAGGGCCGCTTCGCTGAACCGGCTCGGCGACTGGGTTTGGTGATCTTTGGCGTCGAGCTGCAGACACTGGAGCGTCTCTCCCACGGCGACGCCCGGGAGAATTCGCTCCTGGTCGGCCAACTCCGCGTCCGGGTCGTCGGAGCCCTCAACGTAAGCCCGCAGGTATCCTGGAAAGTCGATCGTCTTGCCGCTCACCTGAAACGTGCAGCCCTCGCCCTCGATCGTGATCGAGATCCGCCGACCGCGGGCGTCGGACATCTGGCTGGCGATCGTGCGCTTCCAGATCATATCGAACAGCTTGAATTCGTCGGCCCCCAGCTCGCCCCGCATCACGTCGGGCTTCTCGAACGGGTGCCCTGCGGGGCGGATCGCCTCGTGGGCTTCCTGGGCGTTCTTCACCTTCGACTTGTAGAGTCGCGGCTCGGCGGGGAGATACTCCTTGCCGTAACTGTGTTCCACAAGCCCGCGGGCGTCGTCGATCGCCACCGACGCCAGATTCGTGCTGTCGGTGCGCATGTAGGTGATGTGGCCGTTTTCGTACAATGCCTGAGCCACCTGCATCGTCCGCCGGGCCGTGAATCCGAGCTTGCGGTTCGCCTCCTGCTGCAGCGTGCTGGTGGTGAACGGCGGGTACGGCTTGCTGGCGTACGGCTTCTCCTCGACCGCAGCTACGCGGAAGGCGCCGGTGCGGATCTTCGCAGCGAGGGCCTCGGCCGCGGGGCCGTCGAGCAGGGCCAGCCCTTCGTTGGCGAGCCTGCCCGTGGCGGGATTGAAATCTTTGCCCGTGGGAATCTTCTTGCCGTCCACGGTGACGAGCGTCGCTTCGAGCCGCTGGGCGTCGCTCTTGGCGAACGTCCCCGTCAAGTCCCACCACGCCGCCGATACGAATGCCATCCGCTCGCGCTCGCGCTCGACGATCAGGCGGATCGCAACGCTTTGCACCCGGCCCGCGGACAGTTTGGGACGCACCTTGCGCCACAGCAGCGGGGAGACCTCGTACCCGTACAGCCGATCGACGATGCGGCGGGTTTCCTGGGCGCGGACCAGCCCCTCGTCGATGTCGCGCGGACCCGCCAGGGCTTGTTGGATCGCGTCTTTGGTGATTTCGTGGAACACGAGCCGGTGGACCGGCACCTTCGGCTTGAGCAGCTCGAGCAGGTGCCAACTGATCGCTTCCCCTTCGCGGTCTTCGTCGGTCGCCAGATACAAGCGGTCGCTCTTGGCGAGCTCGTCTTTCAGCAGCTTGATCTGCTTCGTTTTGCCGGGCGAAACGACGTAGATCGGCTCGAACCCCTCGTTGACGTTGACGCCAAGGTTGGCCCAAGGCTCCCCTTTGTATTTGGCGGGGACCTCCTTGGCGCCGTGGGGAAGATCGCGGACATGGCCGATGCTCGCCTCGACGCGGTACCCCGACCCCAGGTACTTGCCGATCGTGCGGGCCTTGGCCGGAGATTCGACGATCACCAGCGCCTGACCTGTGCCGGAGGAGGTAGCCTTCTTCTTGCCCATCGAATCACGCCCGTGTGCCGGGTTCGCCTTGCCGCGCGGCACGACGACCTGAATAGTTGAAGAAATGCGTGCGACGTCCGGGGCCGCGTCGGCGCCCGTTGTCGCTGTCTCTATATCCTGCCGGGAATGCTTGCGCCCTGAGCGAAGCTTTGCCAGTCGGCCTCACCGGAGCAAACCGCGCCAGCGACGCACGCTGTTCGGCGCCGATCGCAGCGGATGTTCCCCGGAGAGCGGTTTTTCGGGCCGCTGACCTCAGCCTCCCGCCCCGCCTGGCGGGGTTGTCGCCATTTTCGCCCAGCAGCGCGACACTTCTCCATCGACTGCCTTGGCGGCGTTCGGTTCGCGATCCTGCTCGGCGGCGCCGACAGGGCCCCGGCGCACCGCACGACTCGACGATACTCCCGTTTGGGATTGCATTTACGTCAATCCCCCCTAGAATCACGGTCCTAATTTCCGGGCCCTCGCAGCCCCGGCGGCGCGCGTGGGCGGCCTCTCGGCCGCGGCGCTCGGAGGTCATCATTACTGCCCGCGCAGGTCTACTGTCAAGTAGCCGCATTCGCGGGTCGGCATGCTCTCAGGTCGATTCGATGTCCAGTCCGTTCGGTTATTTCCGCAAGCGTCAGAAGGCGTTTCTGGCGGTGGCGACCGTCTTTATCGTGTTTGTGTTCGTGGTCGGCAGCGCGCTGGACCCTGGTTCCGGCCGCCCGGACGATCGCGGCGACCAGAACGTCGCGACCTGGAACGGCGGCTCGCTGTCGGCCGAGAAGCTGGCGACATTGGTCCGCAATCGGCGTCTGACCAGCCAGTTCGTTCGCACCGTCGTCGGCGAGGGGATTCGCTCGGGGGGGAAAGTCGAGAACCTGGGGCTGCCGGGGCCGTTGGTCGACGCGCTGGCGGTCGATCCGCAAGCGACGACCGAGCAACTCGAATCGCTGGTCTTGTCGACCGAGATCATCGCCGGTTTGGCGGAGGGGGCGGGGATGTCCGTTTCCGACGGGGTCGTCAATCGCGTCCTCAGCGAGTTGGGGTCGCGACGCGTCCGATCGACCGACGTCGGCGCGATTATGCAGGGGCTGTTCGGCAACAACGCTCAGGCGGCCGAGGGGGTCGTCTTCAGCACGATCAAACGCGTGCTGCTGACCTACTTTTACCAGCAATCGTTCGGCGACGCGGCCGCGACGATCACCCCCGCTCAGCGGTGGGAACAGTGGTTGCGGACCAACGAGCGGATTTCGCTGCAGGCGGCCGTGCTGCCGGTCGACAGTTTTGCCTCCGAGGTCCCCGACCCGAACGACGCTCAACTGGCGGCGTTCTATGAGGAATTCAAGGAGCGCGACCCCGCGGAGCAGGTTTCCGTGGGGGGCGTCGCGATGCCCTCGCCGAGCCCTGGTTTCGCCAAGCCGCGGCGGGTCAAGCTCCACTTTCTCCGCGGCTCGGTGAGCGATCGAGCCGAGACGTTGCTCGACACGGTCACAGACCAGGAAATCGCCGACTACTACGAAGCGAACAAGCGGTACGAGTTCATTAAGTCGAGCCTCCCAGGCGCCGACGCCGAAGAGGACGAGCAAGACGAGGACGAAGAGGCTGCCGCGGACGAGTCGGAGGACTCGATGGACTCCGCCGACGAGTCCGAGTCGACCGAGGAGGAGCGGGTCGAAGTCGAGGACGACGAGGAAGACTCGCCCCCGGCCGGCCCCGAGGCTGCTGCCGCGACGGAGGAAGCGACGCCGGCGGACGGAGAGGGCGCCGCCGTGCGACGCACCAGCCCGTTCCGGCTGGCGGCGTTCCAGACCGAGGGCGCCGAGGAAGCCGACGTCGAGGATTCCGCCGTAGCCGCCGACGATAGCGCTGCTCCGGACAATAACGCCGACGCAGACGAAGTGGCTGCCACGGGCGATCCTGGCGCCGAAGAGGAGGGCGAGGAAGAAGAGCCGGAGTACGAACCGCTCGAGGCGGTCAAGGAAGACATTCGCCGCGAGATCGCCCGTCGCAAGGCGATCGACGCCGTGCAAAGCGACATGCGCAGCGCGTACGAACTGCTCCGCAATCGCTACGGCGCCTACCGCCGAGCGGTCGCCGCCGCCGAAAAGGAGAAGCAGGATCTGCCCGAGTTGCCTGACGACCTGACCGACCTCGCGTCCTTGGCCGAGAAGTACGGATTTGCGTTCGAGAAGACGGCCTCGCTGACTCAGCGACAGTTGTACAACGACACCCAGATCGGCCGAGCGATCGAGCCCGATCGGCAGGAGGAGGTCGTCGCCGAGGCCGCGTTCGGCCGGCAGCAGTCGGGCGAACCGTACTTCGCCCGCGAGCCGCTGGGGGATTGCTACGTAGCGGTCAAGGTGGAGGACGAGCCCCGCATGGTGCCGGCGTTGGCCGACATTCGCGATCGGGTCGAAGCGGCCTGGAGGCGGGTCGAAGCGGCGAAGCTCGCCGAGAAGAAGGCCCAAGAACTGGCCGCCGCCGCCAAGGCTGCGGATCGTTCCTTCGTTGAGTTCCTGGGGGACAAGGGGTACCAGATCATCGACCCCACCGAGATGTTCTCGTGGCAGAGCTTCGGGCTCGTCGCCGCGGATCAGATCGCGCCGCGGATCAGCACGGTGCCGGGGCTTGAGAACGTCGGCAACGATTTTATGAAGGCGGCGTTCGAACTGCAGGGCGAAGACGTCGGCTCGGCGATGAATGTCGACCGTTCGGCCGCCTACGTGTTTCGCGTCGCCACGCGCGAGCGGACGCTTGAGCAGCTCAAGCAAGACTTCCTCAAAGTGGGATGGAACACGCGCGACCAGCGGATCGGCGTCCCGTTGGGCCTCATGCAGCGAGCGGGGACGCTCTCGGCCCAGCGCGGACTCGACGAGCGCGTCGGGCTGGAGGTCAACCCCGAGTGGCAGCGCGAGCGGATGGAGCAGCTCGAGGGTCGCGAGTAGTCGGGACGCAGATCGCGCTCGAAATCGGAAATGCAACCCCATCGCAGACTCCGAAACGCGGCAGGCGCCCCTGCCGCGTTTCGGATTTTTGCATTCACGAGTAAGAGTTTGTTTCGATCTTCGGGCTTCCGATCCCTGGCCCGGTCCGCATCTCGTCCTAACCCCGCTGCGGCTTGAGCACCACGACCGACAGCGGCGGCAAGGTCATTTCGACCGAGTACGGCCGGCCGTGGCTCTCGCGGCGTTCGGCCATAATGCCGGGGAAGTTCCCGACGTTGCTGCCGCCGTAGTAGCTTGAGTCCGTGTTGAGGATCTCGCGGTACCAACCCCCCCCTGGCATTCCCAGCCGATAGTTCGCCCGCGGCACCGGGGTGAAGTTGCAGACCACGACGAGGAAATCCTCGGGATCGACCCCTCTGCGAACGTAAGCCAGGATGCTGTCGGCGTAGTTGTGGCAGTCGATCCATTCGAAGCCCGTGTACTCGAAGTCGACCTGGTACAACGCGGGCTCGGTGCGATAGACCCGATTCAGGTCCGCGACCAGCTTCTTCACGCCCTGGTGGGTCTCCCACTGCAGCAGGTCCCACTGCAGTTCGCTCTCGCAGTCCCACTCATGCCACTGGGCGATGTCCCCTCCCATGAACAGCAGCTTCTTGCCGGGGTGGGTCCACATATACCCGTACAGCATCCGCAGGTTCGCGAATTTCTGCCACAGGTCGCCCGGCATTTGGTCCAGCAGCGACCCTTTGCCGTGGACAACCTCGTCGTGCGAGAACGGCAGCGCGAAGTTCTCGGTAAAGGCGTAGATCAGCGAGAACGTCAGCTCGTCGTGGTGATACTGCCGGTGGATCGGTTCGTGCCGCATGTAGCGCAGCGTGTCGTTCATCCACCCCATGTTCCACTTGAGCGTAAAGCCCAGCCCGCCGAGGTAGGTCGGCCGAGAGACCCCTCCCCAGGCGGTCGACTCCTCGGCGATCGTCAGCACGCCAGGATAGCTCTGGTGGACCTGCTCGTTGAACTCCTTGAGGAGACTGATCGCCTCGAGATTCTCGCGGCCGCCGTATTGGTTGGGAATCCACTCCCCTTCGTTGCGGCTGTAGTCGAGGTACAGCATCGAGGCGACCGCGTCGACCCGCAGACCGTCGATGTGATACTTGTCGAGCCAAAACAGTGCGTTCGAGGTGAGGAAATTGCGGACCTCGTTCCGGCCGTAGTTGAACACCTTGGTCCCCCAGTCGGGGTGCTCGCCCTGGCGGGGATCGGCGTGTTCGTACAAAGCCGTGCCGTCGAAATGTGCCAGCCCGTGGCCGTCTTTCGGAAAGTGGGCCGGCACCCAGTCGATGATCACCCCCAGCCCGTGCTGGTGGCAGTGGTCGACGAAGTACATGAAATCTTCCGGCGTCCCGTAGCGACTGGTCACGGCGTAGTAGCCGACCGTCTGGTAGCCCCAACTGGGGGTGAACGGGTGCTCGCTCACCGGCAGAAGTTCCAAGTGGGTGTAACCCATCTCCAGGCAGTAGTCGACGAGCTTATGGGCGAGCTCGCGGTAGTTAAGCCAGTGATTCGGCCCCTGCGGTCCGCGCCGCCAACTGCCGAGATGCACTTCGTAAATCGACATCGGGGCGTCGAGCCCTTGGCGTTCCTGCCGCGAGGCCATCCACTGGTCGTCGTTCCACCGGTAGCCGTCGAGGTTGGCGACCAGATTGGCCGTCTTGGGGGGCACTTCGGCGGCGAAACCGTAGGGATCGCACTTCTCCTCGCAGTGCCCGCCGCGGAACTTCACCGAATACTTGTAAAGCAGTCCGGCCGACGCCTCGGGGATGAACAGCTCCCACACCCCGCTGGGGATGTGCTTGCGCATCGTATGCCGCCGACGGTCCCAGCCGTTGAAGTCGCCGACCACGCTGACGCTCTCGGCGTTGGGCGCCCAGACCGCGAAATTCACGCCGGTCACGCCGGCTGCCGTGCGCAGGTGGGCGCCAAGCTTGTCGTAACTCCTCCAATGCCGACCCTCGCCCAGAAGATGCAGGTCGTATTCGCTCAGCATGGGAGAGAAGGCGTACGGGTCGTGCATCGTCGTTTGCTCGCCGTTGGGCGCTTGGGCGCGAAGCTGGTAGGTCCGTTCGGACTCGGGATTATGGATGTCGCTCGGGCAGATCGCCTCGTAAAGGCCGGCCGGGTGGATCCGCCGCATCGGCTGCGCCACCCCGTGGGACGGGTCGACGACCCACGCCCGTTGCGTGTCGGGCAGGTAAGCCCGCACCGACAAAGCTCGCCGACCTGCGTCCTCGACGGGATGAGGCCCCAACACGGCGAACGGGTTCTCGTGATAGCCGTAAATGACCGGCGCTAGGGCCTGTAGCTCAATCTGCGAACGCACGTGCCTATCCCAGTATTTGTGGATATTGTTCTAAATCAAATCGCGACAGTTTGCCGACTTTTTTTGCCCAGACTTCCTGGTCGACCGAGCCTCTCCGGCTTGCGGCAAGCCGCTTTCCCAGCGGGAACAGGTCCTCTGCGGACCGGAAAAACTTGGCGCCTAGCCCGCGGCAAGGCTCCCGGCGCCCAGGGAATCGCCCAGGGAACACGCCGCGGCCGCGGCCCGTCGCAGCCGTCGTCCCGCTTCGCGGGTGAGCCGGCGAACGCGCCGCCGGCCCGAATCAAACCCCGACGTGCTCAGCGCCGTCGGCACGGGCGAGCATGCTTCGGCCGCGGGGGCCGGTTCACTTGGCCCGCCGAATTGCCACAACCTGCAGTCGACCTGGTGGAACTCGAGCGCCCGATCGATCCGCCGCCACAGATCGCAATCGCGCACCGGCACCCGCTTGCCGAATCGGTCCCAATGCCAGTCGTTGAGGCGCCACTCGGACAGCCCCCGACGCAGTCCTCGGCTCACGTAGCGGCTCTTGGTGACCAGAGCCACTCGAGCAGGGTGGTCGAGCGCCTCCAGCCCGCGGACGACCGCCAGCAGTTCGAGACGCTCGGGGCAGTCGATCGGCTCGACGTCGGTCGCGGCGAAGACGATGCCCGAGCCCAAATGCTCCAGCGAGAATCGCCAGCGGTTGCCGTCGATCGGGTTCGACTCGGCCTCGGCGAAGAGGAGGTACAGCGGAAGCGCACTGGTCATGACGGGCGGCTCGTGCAATACCCCGCCGTCGCGGTCTCTGGAGACCAACGACGCGAGAACGCCGCAACCTAGCCTGCTTCCGTCAGGCCGTTTGCTCGTTCCTCTCCGGACCCGCATCCGTTGCGCGCCAAGTCGAGAGCGAACTCGACCCAGGGTACGGTATCGGCGCATCTTGCCTGATCACTTCACTCTTCGCAGGCGAAAGTTTTCACTTCGTCGGCGAACCGCGCGTCAGCCGCCTTGTTGGGCGAAGCTTGCGAATGATCGCCGCAGGGCTCACGCTCTTGGCGCGACCCGCCCTGTGCAGCGATGGGTTGACCGACTCTCCGGTCGAACAGGCCGAGACCAGCCGGCGTTTCACCTGGATTTGCGACTTTGGTTGCGACAACTCCAGGGCCGCTCAGTTTTCTCGGGGCGCCATGCCCTTGTTCGCGTGGGCTGGAGGACGTGTCGGGAAAACAGGGCCGCGACGTCAGACCGTCGAGGCCATGCCGCGCTTCCGTTGGAACAACGGATCGGCCCTGGCGACAACTCGGGTTGAACCATGACCGCACGACGGACGTGCGACGTCGTCGAGCCAGCGGCGCTCGGGGCCGCCTCTCCCTGTAAGCAAAGCCGAAATATGGCAGAAGCGGAAATACCTCCTGCGGGGGAGGGATCGAATCGGATAAAGCAACTACTCCGTTCAGGGGGGGCGGGTTACGCAGCCGTCGTGGAGTCCGGAAAGTACGGCAGTATCGAGCGGACCGGCTTCGACAGAACTTTCTCGCGGGAAAGATGCATCGTCGTTTCGGCAATCCGCATAACCGTGCGCATTCCTGGGACCTACGCTTATAACGTCGACGGACGGCGCGGATTGTGCCAATTCGTCGAGTGATTCGTGGGTGTTTATCAACCAGTCGGCGAAACCCAGTCGCGGGCGACTCGAACAGTCGAGTCTCCCCGCATGCGAGGCGACCATGAATTTCGGCATGTATTTGGTGCGAGAAGGTCGCTTGACCAGCGACGAATTCTTCGCCCTCCTGGAACTGCAAATCGCCTCGCGTCCTCAGTTGGGAACCTTGGCGATCGAAACCGGACGGCTCTCGGTTCGCCAAGTTTTTCAGGTGCTTCGCTGCCAGTGCGAATCGACCAGTCGGATGTTCGGCGAGGTCGCCGTCGAATTGGGATTCCTCACCGAAGAAGACGTCGCGGTGCTGGTGTATCAGCAATCGCAACGTTCGGCATCGCTGCCGGAATTGCTGGTCCTGCACGGCTATGCCGAGCCGGGGCTCGTGGAGCAATGGCTCGACGACTACCGGTCCTGTCAGGGTCGGGCTGCCGCGGCGTCCGGCGGTTTGACGGCGTACGAAGCCGCTTCGGCGGCTGTGTGCTGAGCGCCTCGCGGCCTCGAGCCGGCCCGTGATTCTGGCACGCACGGAGTCTGCGGCCTGTCGTTTGCGGAGATGGTGGGCGGAATCGCGCGCCGAACATCGCCCCGCCCGTTGGCATATAGCTCAATATCTGCCGTCGACAGCCCTCCGGCACAGCCGTTTTGCCGCAACACGTGCTGCCTTGCCGGGCAGGGTGCAATCTTGCCGTTGTTGGCGAGTTCCCAATGGATCGCCGGGTGCGATGCTCCGAATCGCTGGCTACAATAAACGACTCAGGACAAGACTCGAATGCTGCGGTCGGCAGACGTGAGGCCATTCCCCGTCCCCCGATGTTCGCCGTATTCGTTGCCCCGACCCCGATGAGAAAGGCGATGCTCCATGAGGCGACGTCTTGGAGCGTTCGCTGTGGCGTACGCCGTGATCGCCCTGGGCTGTCCTGGAGCGCGGGCGGCGTTCGAGTTGACGCTCAGCTACTCCCCAGAAATCACTGACCCACAGCGGGCCGCAATCGAGCAAGGGGCCCAGACCTGGCGGGACCTCGTCCTGGGGTATCAGCCGGGGATTACGCTGACGGGCGTCGCCGTGGAGATCGCCGTTGCCGATCTCGGGGGGCCGGGAGGGACGCTCGCGCTGGCGTCCTCGCTCGTCAGCCGATTGGAAGGGGGATATTTGCTTTCCGAGTCGGGGCGGGTCGCCTTCGATCTTCACGACATCGACCTTGTGCTGGAAGACGGGCTCCTGGTCGATCTGGCGACGCACGAGATCGCCCACGTTCTGGGGTTCGGCACGAAGTGGGCTAGCAACAATTTGCAGACGCCCGGCAGCGAGCAATATCTCGGCCCTGCCGGTCTAAACGCCTATCGCTACGAGTTCGACGACGCCGCGACCTTCGTTCCCGTCGAACTTGACGGCGGGCTCGGCATGGCCGACTACCACTGGGACGAGTCCCAGACCGTATTCGATTTGCTGGGCCGGCCGCTGAGCGAGGAACTGATGACCGGGTATCTGGGGACCGTGAACTATCTCAGCGTCACGACGATCGAGTCGATGCGCGACTTAGGGTTCGTGGTCGTCGATCGGTTGTTTACCGGCATCGCGGGAGACGTCAATCAGGACGGAGTCCTTGACCTGTCGGACGTTTCCGCGTTCCAGGCCGGTTGGCTGGCCGACACGACCGCGCTCCACACCGTCGCTCGGACGAAGCGGGGCGATTTGGACCACAGCGGTCAGACCGAACAGGCAGATTGGGAGTCTCTCACGGCGGCTTTTTTCGAGGCGGGACTCGGCGACCTGCTGGACGGCCAGCATCCGTGGGGGAGCGAGGCGCCTGAGCCTGACCCGCGGTGGGCGCTGCTGTTGCTCGCGTGTTGGATGTGCCGACGCCGGGCGTAGATCTTCCCGTGTGCGCGAGCTAGCCTTCGGCCGCCTCTTCGTGGTCCTCGGTCTCGTCGTGGGTCTCGATTTCCTCGCCGTCGGCCGCGACGGCCGCGTCTTCTGCGATCGCCTCGTCGAGCGAGACGTCGACCAGGAAGTCGTTGTAGAGGAAGTTCCGCCCCAACAGGGCCGGATAGGTCATGTGCGAGCGGTCGTTGAGGGTCACGAGACACTCTTTCTCAAAATCGCCCACCCGCAGCCGGACTTCGACCTTGTAGCGGCTTTCGTGGTCCACGGACGTTTTGACGCGGACCGTACTGACGATCTTGCCGGTCACCCAGGCCGCGTGCTTCTTGCCGTTGTGAAGCTGGAAGCGAATCTTCTTGCCGATGTTCTTCTTGCGGTCTTTCGATTCCCCCTCGATCTCCCATTTTTCGACGTGCAGGGAGGTGCTGTGGGCGCCTGTGTCGACCCGGGCCAAGAAGGGGATTCCGGTCTCTGCCTCGACGACGACCGCGGTGGCTCCGATGAGCCGCTTGCCGTCGACGACGTCTCCCGCAGCCGGCTTTTGCGGCTGAACCTTGGCGCCGGCTGTCCCAGGACGCAGGCCTCCCCCGAGGATCGCCAGCGTCGCCACGAGGCAAAGACTCGCGGCCGCCGGGGCCGCTTTCCGCAGGGCCTTTCCCGCCCGATTGTTCCCAACCGCCAGAATTTGCACGTCGATCCCTTTTTTCCAATTTGTCAGGTTTCTACGATTTGGCTAATGATCAAACTCGATCGGCTCCCCGGGAGCAGCCACTTGCGGCTCGAAGGGGCGAATTGCGGCAATCTGCGGCTGACCCCCGGGAAGGGCCGAACAACCGGCCCCAGGCCCCCAAATCGCGGCATTGAATCCAAACAATCCCCTTTGCGCAACGTATACTCTCTCAACATTTTGCCGTTTGACGCGCACCGTCGTCAAACGAGTCTCGGCTTTTTCTTGGTACGTCTGAAATGGGCGCCCGTTCGCTGAGTAATCTCGCTGCGATTGCATTTCTCGTCCTGGGGGTGCTGGCCATCGGTCTGCGCTTCCGGTCCCGCGAGGCGATCCAGGAGGCTGAAACCGACAGCCGGTGGCGGGTCACCTACAACTACGAGCTCGAACCGAGCGGCGACTTGACCGGCGAGGCCCTCGTCTGCATCGGGCTGCCGCTGGAGACCCCTTTCGCGAAGATCGTCACCCAAGAGTTCACCCACCCGGATCTCAAGGCGAAACGGGCCGATCCGCTTGCCTCGGGGACCCGGGAATTGCGAGCCGTCGCTATGCACGGCGGCAAATACCCGCTGACGGCCGAGTTCGAGATTGAACTTAGCCCGAAGACGGGGGGGTGGAGCCCGTCGATGCCCAAGGAACTGCTCACGACCAACCGCCGGGTTTTGTACCTGAAAGACGAGGACATGCTTCCCAAGAGCAGTCCGACCGTCCAACGCGAGATCCGCAAGATTCCCCGCAACGTGACGACCGAAAGCGAGAAGCTGCAGTGGCTGTTCGAAGTCTGCTCGCGCGACTTGCGCGGGATCAGCGGCGCCGACGATCCGCTGGCCGACGAAGTGCCGCAGGTGCTCCACGAGAGCAAGCGGGCGGCCACGCCGTTGGGCCGAGCCCGGACGTTCGTCACGTTGTGTCGCGCCGCGGGGATTCCGGCTCGGCTGGTGACCGGTTTTGAGTTGCGGCAGGCTCGCGACGCCCAGCCGCACGTCTGGACCGAGGTCTACACCGGCAAGCGTTGGGTTCCGTTCGATCCCGAGTTCGGCTATGCCAGGCGGATGCCGATCAACTTCTTTCCGGTTCGTCGCGGCGGGGCGCCGCAGGTGTGGCGAATTCCGGCCAATTCGGCGATGCAAGGCGTACTGGCCCGGTACGCCATCGAGCGGATGGGCCCTCCCGAGTCGCTGCTGCATAGCGAGATCCCGCACCCGGTGCAGATTCTCGATCTGACCCGCCTGCCGCTGGAAATGCACCAGGCGATGTCGTTGATTCTGCTGCTGCCGTTCGGGGCCGTCATCACGGCCGTGTTCCGCAACATTATCGGCCTCAAGACGTTCGGCACGTTCGCCCCCGCGCTGTTGGCGATGAGCTTCATCTACGCCGACTGGGGGACCGGCATCTTGATCCTGGCGGTCGTGTTGACCGCGGGGTTCACCAGTCGGCGCTGGCTTGAGCGACTGCGGTTGTTGATGGTGCCGCGGCTGAGCATTGTGCTGACGACGATCATCCTGTTCATCATGTTCGGGGTGTCGCTCTTGGACTATCTCAACCTGACCCCCAGCGCCCAGGCGGTGCTGCTGCCGATGGTGATCTTGACGACGCTGACCGAGCGGTTCTTCGTGACCAGCGAGGAAGACGGCCCTGCGTTCGCGATGAAGCTGGCGCTGGGGACGCTCGTCGTCGCCTCGATCTGCTATGCGATTCTCGCCTGGGACGCGGTCGGCCAGTGGATCCTCGCCTATCCCGAGGCCCATTTCGTCACGATTGCGGTGTTGATGTACATCGGACGATACACCGGCTATCGATTGAGCGAGCTCGTGCGGTTCCGCGACTTCGTCAAGGGCCAGGAGGGCTAGCCACCGTGAGCGGCAACTCCAACAAGTGGTTCGTTTGGCCCGACGAACTGCGTCGGCGCGGGATCCTGGGGATCAACCAGCGCAACGTCGATTACATCGGCGCGCTCAATCCTCGGCTCCTCTACCCGCGCGTCGACAACAAACTGATCACCAAGCAAGTCTGTCAGGCCCACGGCATTCCCGTCCCGGACACCTACTTCGTTCTCGATACGCAGTCCGACGTCACCAATTTCATGGAGACGCTGGGAGACCGCTCCGACTTCGTCTGCAAGCCGGCCCGCGGTTCCGGGGGACGCGGCATCGTCGTCATCAGCCAGCGCCGCGGCAACGATTTTTTCACGCCCGGCGGACGGCTCGTCACCGCCGGCGAACTGCGCTATCACCTCTCGACCACCATGTCGGGCTTGTATTCGCTCGGGGGACAAGTCGACGAGGTGATCGTCGAGCAGCGGATCGTGAATCACCCCGCTCTCACTGAAATCGTCGTCGGCGGAACCCCCGACATCCGCGTCATCACCCTCCGCGGCGTGCCGGTCATGGCGATGACGCGCCTGCCGACCGAGGCCTCCCACGGCAAAGCGAATCTCCACCAGGGCGCCGTCGCCGCAGCGGTCGATCTGATGACCGGCCGCACCTTCGGCGGCGTCTGTCGCGATCGCACCGTCGAGCGTCACCCGGACACCGGAGCGTCGATCATCGGCATCGAGATTCCGGAATGGAAGCGGCTCATCAGCGCCGCAATGCGGCTGAGCGACGCCCTGGAGATGGGCTACGTGGGGGTCGATTTCGTGATCGACGTCGCCGCGGGGCCGGTCGTGCTCGAAGCGAACGCCCGGCCCGGCTTGGCGATCCAGCTCGCGCACCGCGAGGGGCTTGTCCCGCGGCTCAAGTTCGTCGAGGAATTGCTCGCAGCCGGCGCTTCGCACGAAGACCGCTGGAAAATCATCGAGAAGCTCTGCGAGCGGTTCGGCAGGCATGCGCCGCGGGGTGAGCCGGAGCGTTCCTGAAGCTTTCGCGACGCCCCCGCGCGGCGAACCCGCCGAATCTCTCGACGCTCCTGGCGATTTCAAAGCCCAGCCGCGGGCCGATATTGCAATCGCGCACGCGAATTCAGCGATGCCGGCAAAAACGGGGCCGCAGACGACGCGCCCCATTCTGTCGCGGGACGAGCGGGCTACAATGCGGGTTTTCGCAACTCGCCATCCCGATCGCCCGTCGCGCAAGGAGCCTTCCCCCGTGCCCGCTGCTTTTCCTGAAATCTCGTCGATTCCGTTCGAAGGCCCCGCGAGTCGCAACCCGCTCGCCTTCCGCTACTACAACCCCGACGAGGTCGTCGAGGGGAAGACGATGCGCGACCACCTGCGGTTCAGCGTCGTGTACTGGCACACCTTCCGCGGGACGGGAAGCGACCCCTTTGGCCCGGGCACGATGGTTCGCCCCTGGGAGGACGGGACCGATTCGGTGGCCAACGCCCAGAACCGCGCCCGCGTGGCGTTCGAGTTCATCGAGAAGCTTGGCGCACCGTACTACGCCTTTCACGACCGCGACGTCGCCCCGGAGGGGAAGACGCTCAGCGAGTCGAACGCCAATCTCGACGCGGTCGTAAAGGTGCTCAAGGACGAGCAACAGCGAACCGGCGTCAAGCTGTTGTGGGGCACCGCGAACTTGTTCAGCAACCCGCGCTACATGCACGGCGCGTCGACCAGTTGCAACGCCGAGGTGTTCGCCTACGCCGCGGCGCAGGTGAAGAAGGCTCTTGAAGTCACGCTCGAACTGGGAGGCGAGGGGTACGTCTTCTGGGGGGGGCGCGAGGGATATCAGTGCCTCTGGAACACCGACATGCAGCGGGAGCAGGAACATCTGGGCCGGTTCCTGCACCTGGCGGTCGACTATGCCAAGCAAATCGGATTCAAGGGGCAGTTCTACATCGAACCCAAGCCCAAGGAACCGACCAAGCACCAATACGACAGCGACGCGGCGGCGTGTCTCAATTTTCTGCGGCAGTTCGATCTCTTGCCCTACTTTAAGCTGAACCTGGAGACGAACCACGCGACGCTCGCCGGGCACACGATGCATCACGAACTCGAGGTCGCCGGCGCCGCCGGGGCCCTGGGATCGATTGACGCCAACACCGGCGACCTGCTGCTGGGCTGGGACACCGACCAGTTCCCGACCGACGTCTACCTGACGACCCAGTGCATGCTGGCGATCCTCAAGTACGGCGGCTTTACGACCGGCGGGGTCAACTTCGACGCCAAGGTCCGCCGCGAGAGCTTCGAGCCGATCGACCTGTTCTACGCCCACGTCGGCGGAATGGACGCCTTCGCCCGCGGGTTGAAGATCGCCGCGGCGATGCGGGCCGACGGCCGCTTGGCCGAGATGGTCAAGGCCCGTTACGCCAGTTGGGACGCCGGCCTGGGGGCCGAGATCGAAGCGGGCCGACACGACCTTGCCTCGCTCGAAAAGCTGATGCTCGCTCGCGGCGAAGCCGCCCCCAATGCCAGCGGCCGGCAGGAACTGTTCGAGAACGTCGTCAATCAGTACATCTGACTTAAAAAGGGGACAGGTCCATTTCCTCCGCTCCATCTTCCGCTTCCTCAGCCCGCGCGGGGCGGGGGAATGTTCGAAAAGCTACCGACGCCTGCCCGCTGTGTTAATCTGGACCTGTCCCCTTTTTGCCCTCCCCTTTTTGCCCAAAAAGGCGTCGTTGTTGAAACCCCAAGAGCCGCAGGAGCGGCTGACGATATCCCAGTAATCGGACGGCAGAAGGATACCGCTGTAGCCAAGGACTGGCCTGGCCACCGAAGCCTTGATGATCCGAACTGGACTCTGGCGAAGAATGATGCGTGGATTCAAGGCATCATTAGCAGGCGAGAGAAGGTCTACACCGGCTCTCCGACCAATCGACCAAACGTTTGGGACTCGATAAACAATCGAGAGACTGTCTACGGAAGAGAGCTTCGACAGTTGCAAGAGGCTGGCTACACCTGGGATGGCGATTATCTTGTCCCGCCGACACCATGAGCCTGGAAGGAACTAGATAATGGCAATGCTAGATAGAACCCTTGAGAAGCTCGCTTCCGAGTGCACGCATGGGTACGGGCCGTCTCCATTACCGAATCAGATTGACGAAGAAGTCGAATCGCTAGTTCACGCGGTGGCGAGTGATGGCGAAACCGACCCTCTTACCAAGATGAACGAAACGCATGGATTCGTTCTCTTGGCGTACGCCGAGCGAATGGCTTCTCTGGCTGTTCGGGAAAACAGCGTTGATACCTTGTCGAAAGGGTTGGTGGCCCTACGCATTGCCAGCAAGCTCATCTATGTCAAGGAAGCTTTGCCAGTTCTTGCGCTGATGTACAACAGTGCAAACAAGCTTGGCATTGATCCAACGAATCTGTTCTCTACCTTGGTTCTCCGCGATGGCGATGAGCTAAAAGTGTTTGTAGACAGCTTCCTATGCCGATCCGCCGAAGATCGTAGTATTCAAGCGATGGGGTACGTTGAAGGCGAGGATGAAGCAGGGTTTCGTTACGTAAGGACGTGGTGACCCGTGGGGGCAAATAATCGCGCCGCCACAAACCCCCGCCAATCCCAGTGTGAAACCAGCGTGAGGTACAAAAAGTCGCGTCGCCGGAAACCTCCGCCAATCCCAGCCTGAAATCACCCTTAACCACCTCGAAGCAGCCCATCGAATTGTCGCCGCCCAACGACTGATGACTCCGCCGAAGCCACAACCGACGAGAAAACCGACCGACGCGCGCAGCAGCAGTCGCACGCGGTCAGGGTTCTAGGGATGAAAAGGGGACAAGGGATGAAAAGGGGACAGGTCCATTTCTGCCTTGCGTCCCACGGCATGCCTCAGCCCTAACCGTTCTTCTTCGGTCTGCCGCGGGGACGCAACGTGAAGTCCAATCCTAGTCGTTTGGCCGTGCGAAGCGTCCAGGCGGCGCCGCCCAACGGAGTCCCCCGGTGGACGCTGCGTCGGAGGGCCTCGAGCTCCACGTCGCTCAAGGGCCGCTCGACGTGAGCCAGCCAGTTGCGAGGTTGCGACAAAGGCCAGCGCGCGAGGAGCCGCTTTTGTTCGCGCGTCCCGTGCAGGCGACGCCACAAACTGGACCACCGCCACGCGTCGGCAGCGCTCACAAGATTCGCGCGCAGGGGATTTCGCTCGACGTAGCGGACGACTTGATAGAAGTGTTCGTCGCTCTCCACGGGAAACGACTTGTAGCGGCCCTGGTAGACGTGACCGTAGCCGACCTGGCGTTTGTGGCGTTGCCAACGGGTGACGTGGGTCACGGTAAGCCGCTGCATGAACGCGGCCAAGTCCTCGTCGTGCTCCGGCCACAACACCAAGTGCCAGTGGTTGGGCATCAACGAGTAGGCGCAAATTCGCATGGGCCGCACGGCGAGCGTCTCGGCCAAGATCTCCTCGAAGGCGACGTAGTCGGCCTCTTTGAAGAACAAGCGGTTCCGCCCCACGCTTCGATTCAAGACGTGATAGACCAATCCGCCAGGGGTGACTCGCGCGGCGCGGGGCATGTCGTGAAGCTACCAAAGCTCTCCCATAGCGTCAATATGGACCTGTCCCCTTTTATCCCCCACGCCTGAGCCTCCGGCGATTGACAGGCGATCAACGACTCCGGCACGTCCTGAGACATGACAATGGTGTCGCCGACTTCGCGATTTCAGAAAAGACCAGTTTCAATACCCCGGGGCGTGAACGGTTACGCTTCGGCGTACAAGGTTTCCAAGCCGGCCCGGGTTGATTCTTCGATCTGTTGTCGCTGTTCATCTGTCAGGTCAAATGTCATAGTGCGGGGCTCCGTGAGTAAGGTAAGTGAACCTACAACCCTAGCTCACGGGAGGCCATGGGGGGCGGGCGTACAGGCGGCACAACCCCACCGCCCCACGGAGGCCGGATCGTTGGTGCTTTCCCTCCCGCGGGTCAAAAAATCGTTGCCCTCGGGGAGCGAAATAGCTATTCTCACGGCATGTCTGACGACGCATTCAAACAGCAGTGCCCACACTGCCAAACGGCATACATGATCGGCCCCGCACATTTCGGGCGTCGAGTGAAATGCGCGCGGTGCGGAAATGAGTTCCGGGCATTGTCGGGGCCACCTGTGCCCCCTCCGCCACCCCCCGCTACCCCGCCGTCGCCAATTGTCAGCGAGTCGGAGCGGTTCGGAATCAATACCGAACGGCGGCAACAGCGGTCATCGACTAGTTATCGCAAGCCGAAGCGAACCCGCGGTCAAAACATCAATGCCGTCGTTATTTGGTCATTGGTTGGCGTGTTCGTCCTACTACTGCTGGGAGTTGTACTCCAAGCGACAAGTTCATCATCATCTCGCGGCTACGATGATTCCGATGCAAACCCCATCGCGGCGCTGATTTTTGGACCGTTCTTAGTAGTCGCTGGTGGGTTGGTCTATTTGCTCCCAACTGTAGTTGCCTATTCTCGCGACCACAACAACACGATGCCGATAGCCCTAATCAACGTCTTTTTTGGTTGGACGCTGATAGGTTGGGTTGGAAGTATGGCCTGGGCTCTATCGTCAGATATCAAGAGCAAACGTGTGTATGTTAAGAAAGTAATCGTCCATGGCCACGATGATGATGAGGATTGGTAAATGCCATCCGCAACTTGCCCTCACTGCCGTGAAGAGTTTCAAGAGCGGCACTTGATTTACGCCGAACTATGCCCGCACTGCCGAGGCTTGGTCAACTCTAGCCAACAACTATACGGACGCGAACAAAAGGCGACCGTTGCATGGGACATCTCCGCCCTAACTGACTTTGCTGGGTGTGAGCCTATTCCGGACGGCCCATGGGAGCATGTTTGGCAAATGGGCGACGCGGTAGACGGTACTCGCGAGTTGATTTACCACGAAGAGAGGAATGGAATCGTTCTTATTCGATTGAGGCAGGAAGGGGCCCCGCCCGCAGATTGGCAGCGAGAGTGCGCCGAGGCTGGCATCGAGCCCTACGCAGTTGAGACAACTACTCACGAACGAGCCGAGACTTGGTACGGAGTGCAGCAGGCCGTATCTATCAGTTTTCTTTCGTCGGAACTGTTTGGTGGCGTGATGCACCGGCTCGGTGAGCTGATGGGGTAGGATGTTGGCGGTTGAAAATACAACTCGCTGTCCGCGGATAGGGCGGTGGGTCCGGCATAATCGGAACCCGCACATCGGACGACCGTTGAACCCCTCCCCCGGCCACCCCGCCACGCCACCACCAACACGCACCACCTGCCTTCACCATTTGTACCGAACTATCCGCTACCCAAACTCCAAACGCGGAACTCCCACACCATGCAACGCACCAACGCGAATAGTTAAAGGGTCAAAATTCCGGGTAGTTTTGGGCCCCTGTCTATTTAATAGGTCCGACCGAAACCCAAACCACCATTACCCCAACCAATTCGGTTCGGACCGATTCACGCGAAGCGATGCTCACTCCACGCCCCCTGCCCGTAGCCCGACAAGAGCCAAGCCAGCAATGAGGCCGGGGTGGAAAAGGGGACAGGTCCATTTCCTCCACTCCATCTTCCACTTCCTCAGCCCGTGCGGGGCGGGGGAATGTTCGAAAAGCCGCCGACGCTTGTTCGCTGTGTTAATCTGGACCTGTCCCCCTGTCCCTCCCTACGGCGCAGCGCCGTAGAGCACCTGACAGGCGGGCGCTACGCCATGTGCCCGCCGTTGGCCGTCGGCGCAAACCCGAATAGACTAGGCATCCTATCGCCGACTAGACGCCCCCGCAATCTTTTTAGCGAAGTCGGCGATGCAACGTAGAGCGTGTCGAGTGTGGGCGAGATGCGGCCGAGTCCCTGATTGCCCCTAACGCCTGTCTCACTTCTGCAAAACATGGGGTAAAACTGCCAATTCCCCGAAGAGTCGTCGCCCCGACTACCCGCCCAACAAGTTCGGCAAAGTCCCCGCTTTCTTGTAGAAAATGGGCCAGCGCGTCGCGTAGAACGAAGCGTGGACGCCGCGAATCGACGCCCCCCGCGGCAGAGCGGCCCGTGGCGACGACTGGGGCGATGGATGTGGCGACGACTGTGACGACCACAGCCGCGACGACGGCGACAGGCCCGGGGTTTTGCAACTCCCCCGCGAGTTTTGCTGGCAAAATTCCGGCCCGGTTCGGGGCGTGTCGCGCGGAAGTCGTTGCCGGCAAACGGGTTGGCGTGCGGCCCCCGCGCCGCCGCCCGGAGTTTTGCACGAGAAAATGATCGCTTTTTGCTCGCCGGCAAAATGACAACACGTTCTCCGCCGCGCAGCGGAGCCCCTCCGCTGCGCGGCGCCCCCAGGCGCCCTTCCCAGGGGCGCAATTGGTATCACGACCTCAATCCCTCGTGCTTTGACACGGGCGAGATTGCGGATTGGGGACGGCGCAAGATCTCACTCCGTCAACAGGTCGCGTCGTCGCCAACCCGAAAAAACCGATCTGACAAAGCACTAGTAGAGCGATGCCTACTGTCCACGCGGGAGTCGCTCGACGGCGCGCTCTAGCTCGCGGTCGCCTCCCAATTCGAGCCACACCTTGGTCAGTTGTTCCGTGACTCGCTTCAGGCGGTCCGGCGAAATGTCGCACGCAGCGTTGACGAGCACCAATTCGTTTCCCTTGCCGGCCACGACGAACAGGCCCCGGAGCGCCCCGTCCTGACGGTGGGCGAACACGACGACCGATTCGCGAGGGGTGGCGACCTTGACGATCCGATCCCAGCCGGAGGCGTTCAGCTTGTTCGTGTAGTGATCGGCCACGGCCGGCGTCGACGCGGCCTGCGAACGACCGGGGTCGGCGTACACCTGGACGCGGACCTCCTCGACCGTCCCTTCCAGGACGCGGACAATGTCGCGAATGCGGGCCACCTGCTCGGCGGCGACCGCCCGGGCCGGGTGCTGGCCGTCCGGCGACGGCAGCAGCCCCTGAGCGACGCCGGCGAGCGCCGCGTCCCCGAGGCCCGCCAAATCGCGAAACATCGCGGCGGTCAGCGTCAGCTCCACGTTGGCGCTCTCGGCGCCAGGGTGGTCGATCGGCACGAGCCGCGACGGCTCGGTCGCCGCCGCCACCGAGCTCTGAGCAACCGCGGTCGGGGTTGCAAGCAGGCCCGCCGCCGCGGCGAGCGATCCAGCTATTCTCAGCGTCCAAACGGTCGATTTGGCGTGCATCGCGGTTTTCTCCTGCGGGATTCGCTTTGAAGTCTGCGGGTCGCTCCCCCCTCCGACAGGTCGCGAAGAAGCGGGCGCCTGCCGGTCTATTCGCCCGCGGGCCGGCGATCTTGGGGGATTCGCTTCGGTTTGATCCTTGCCGAGCGCGAATCTGGGCCGGAACGATCGGGGCCGGGGTTCATGCCGGGCGTAAGAGGTTACAATGGAGCGACTCGATGGACGTCGATCGGCGCCCCCGTTGCGACCCCTCCTTATGCGTGAAAACCATATCGCTTGTCCGGCGTGCTACGCCCCCCTGAAGTTCGTCGGGGAGCGAACGTCACTTGTCTGTCGGCACTGCGGGCATCAGTTCGAAGTCGCCGCGCCGGCCTCGGCGTCCGACGTTCCGGCGCCCGCTCCGCGCCGACCCCGCCGACCGCCGGTCGAACTCGTCGACCTGGCAGAAGAATCCCCGTCCGGCGGGATTCAGAACGTCGTCGTCGGAGCGGCGGTGGGCGTCATTGTCGCAGTGCTGGTCGTCGCAGCGGCGATCGCGCTCAAGTCGGACAGTGCCCCGGCCGAGGCCCGCGTCGAGCCCGCGGCGACCGACGTCGAACCTCCGCATGTGGTCGGTTGGCTGAGCAATAAGGTGCCGCTGATCGTCCTGGCCAAGCCTGAGGCCCGGAGTCCCGTAACGCACGAGGCTCCCCCGCCATCGTCCGCCGATTCGTCCGCCGAGCCAGCAACTGTCGCGGCTTCGCCGGAGGAGTCCCCGGGAGTCGTGCCCCCGCTGCGTTCCGGCGCCCTGCCGCCGGTCGTTGCGCAGGTCGAGGAGTCGCCGTCGGGGCCAGCGGCGACTGCCCCCTCGCTCCCGACGGACCCCGGTCCTCCCTCGACCGATTCGCCCCGACTCGCTTCCTCCCGTCCCTGGCGCTATCACTGGCGGATCGGCGACGTCCACGACTACGAGTTTGAACTCGAGGCCGGCCTCCCGGAAGATCGGCAGGAGATTTCCGGGACCTGGAACCTGCGCGTCGCGGGGGTGCATCGCGAGCCGGAACCGGAACGCCTCTCCGCGCAAGGCACGGCGTTCGTCGTCGCGCCCGACGGGTATCTCGTGACGTGCGAGCACGTGGTGCGAGACGCGGCGCGGGTGATCGTCCACCTGGGCGATCGGCACTGGCCGGCCGAAGTGCTTGCCGTCGACGCCCTGCAGGACTTGGCCTTGGTGCGTGTCGCGGCCGACGATTTGCCCGTGCTGGCGATTTCGTCCGCTGAGGACGTCGATCTGGGCGCCGAGGTGCGGGTGATCGGGTTCCCCTTGGCGTCGCTGTTCGAGAGCCGCGGCATCAAGATGACGACCGGCACGGTCACCGGCCTCACGGAGACGAACCGGCAGGGGGTGCGATTATTCCAAGTCGACGCGTCGGTCAATCCGGGCAACAGCGGCGGCCCCTTGCTGAACGACGTCGGCGAGGTCGTCGGGGTCGCCAGCAAGTACCTTGCGGCGGCCACTCTGTCCAACGTCGGGATGGCGGCGCCGGCGGCCGAGGTCCGGCGGTTCTTGCGCGACGCCGGGCTCGAGATTTCCGCCTCGACCGCCTCGACCAAACTCACCGGCACTGAAATCGCCAAACGGGCCGTCCCCTCGGTGGCGTACGTCGAGTTGGAACTCGACCCCGAGGTCGCCCGGGTCTACAAGATCGAGTTCCGCGCCGATCACCGCGGAACGACGGTCGCCCCGCGCCGCGCCCCGTTTCCTGGCTGGCACGACTCGGCGCGGGTCGTGCGCACGCCGACGTTCCGGTCCGAGCCGGGAAGCTTTCACGTCACGAGCGACGGCACGGTCGACGAGTACGAAGGGGGATACAGCCTCCCGTACGTACTCGACCCCGCGGCTGCCGTCGTCGTCGAGTCCGTCGCGCATGGCGGCAAGAGCAAATGGCATAGCGTGCGGGAGTCGACGTTCAGCGTCCCTCGGCCTGGGGCGCGGATCGAGTTTCCCTCGGTCATGCCGCACGGGTTTCCCGCTCCCCGTTCGTTTGCCGGCCGGACTTCGGGGAGCTTGTTCGGAACGGATGAGCCCGAGGCGGACCTGTACGACGCCCTCGAAACGATCGACTACGAGGTGCAAAGCGAGACGGAGGACGAGGTCGTGATCGCTCGGCAGTACGAGTTCAAGACGACCGACGGCTCGCCCCCGCTTTACCGCCAGCAAGGGACCGGCACGATCCGCTTCAGCAAGCGACGCGGCGAAGTCGTCGACGCGGAGCACCAGATCGACCTGTCGGTTCGCGGCGACGACGGCGTCGTGCGCACCGTGCCGGCCAAGCTCGCATACCGGCTGCGCAACCCGACGCTCGTCGCGGCCGAGCGCGGGGTTCGGTCCGCGCTCGAGGCGGGACGCCGGCTTCGTGATGCGACGACGGCTCGCCCGCCGCAAGACGAGCAGCCCTCCGAAACGCCGCTCGACGACCCTCGTCGAATCGACCAGTTGCTTCGCTCGCTCGACCCCCGCCGGGTGGCGCGCGAACAGTCGCAAGTCGTGGACGAGTTCATCCTGGAGCATGCCCCTCCGGAATTCGTCGAGCAAGTGCGTCGCGCGACCAGCCCGTCGCATGCCGACGAGTTGCGCGAACTGGGGCGGCTGGCCGTCGTCCCCGACCGCCAGGATCGGGTCGTCGCCGTGCTGATCGCTCACGCCCGCGCGGGCCGTCCGTTCGACGTCGAACCGGCGATCCAATCGCTCAAGCGCTGGGCGAGCGACAAACACGTTCCCGACTTGCTGCGACTCTACGAGTTCATGGGCGGCGGAATGAACTGGCCGGAACGCGAGGCGATTCTGGAGATCCTCGTCGAGCTGAACGCCCCGGCGTCGATCGACGCCCTCGTCGGCCTGCTGGGAGACAAGCAAAACGGTCGGCGCGTCGTCGAGGCGCTCGTGAAGATTGGTCCGCCGGTCCAGGACGCGGTCGTCAAGGCGCTGAAGAATCCGCACGGGATGGTCCGGGCTGGCGCGGCCGACGTGCTTCGCGAAATGGACGCAAAGGAGGCCCTTCCCGCCTTGCGCGCCGCCTTGGCCGAGGAGACCAACTGGCAAGTCCAGATCCGTTTCGAGTCGGCAATCCGCCGTCTCGAACGCCAGTAGCGCGGCGCCTCCGCCGGCGGCTCGCCGCAGCCCTGCAAGCGTCGTCCCCCGGTTTGCATCGTCGGGGACGCCTTGGCGATGGCCAACTGCCCCGTTATCTGGCACGATCGAAGGGATGCCGCCCGCTGCCGGTCGGCGTCCTCCTCGCTTCTCCGTCCTCATCGCACGTGCTATGTCTGCACAGCGAGCCCGAATCCGTCCGGCGCACCGCCATGCCGTGAAGAGTCCGTTCCGGGCCTTTACGCTTGTGGAATTGCTCGTGGTGATTGCGATCATCGGGATTCTCGTCGGCCTGCTGCTGCCGGCGATTCAGGCGGCGCGTGCTGCGGCGGTTCGCACCGACTGCGCCAGCAGGCTGCGGCAGTGGGGCCTCGCGATGCTCACCCATCACGACGTCAAGAAACGGTTCCCCGCCGGCGCCCAATCGAATCCCCGCGGGACCTGGGTGATGCACATGTGGGGCTATGTCGAGCAGGGGCCCCTCGCCGCGGGGACCGACTTGTCCCAGCATTTTTTCCTCGCCCCCGCCACGCTCGACAACGGCTACTCGCTCCGCGGGCCGACCGGGCAGCACGTCCCTCTGTACGACTGCCCCGCCGATGGCGAGGGGAGCGATCAGATCCTCGGCCGGTACCAGCGGCGGCGCGGAAACTACGTGATCAACTGGGGCAACGCCCGTTACGGACAGGTGCTCGAGCCGGCGGGGATCGCCCCCTTTTCCCACGAATGGGGCAGCCGCAAGACGCCTCGCAAAACGCGGCTGGTCCACGTCACCGACGGCACGTCCGCGACGCTGCTGATGTCCGAAACGCTCAAGGCCACGAGCCCGCGCGACAACGACTGGCGCGGCGACGTCCAGAACGACGATGGCGTCTTCCGATTCCACACGCTGCTCTCCCCCAACACCTCGGCGCCCGACGTCATCGAGTCGGGCTGGTTCGAACGGAACAACGACCCGCTGATGCCCGCGGTCGCCGGGGTCGCCAGCTCCCAGGTCGCCGCCGCCCGCAGCCGCCACCTCGGCGGGGTCAACGCCTTGCTGTGCGACGGTTCGGTCCGCTTCGTCAGCGACGAGATCTCGCTCGACGTCTGGCAGGCGTTGGGTTCGATGAACGGCGCCGAAAACGTGGAGTTCGCCGACTGATGCGTTCCCGCTTGCGAGGATTCGCCCTGGCGCTCGCGACGTCGGGATCGTTCTGGGGATGCTCCGAGCCGACCACGGGCACGGTCTTCGGGACGGTCGCGGTGGGCGGGGCGCCCGTCGAGACGGGGGCGATCACGTTCATCCCCGAGAACCTCAAAGGCCGCACGACGGGGGCCGAAATTGCCGACGGCCGCTACCGCACGACGTCGTCGCTGGGGCGGATGCGGGTCGAAATCCGCGTCCCGCGGGTCGTCGGTCAGAAGAAGCTGTACGACGCCCCCGACAGCCCGATGAAGGCGATCCTCGAGGAAACGATCCCCGCTCGCTACCACGACGAGTCGACCCTGACGATCGAGGTCCTGCCCGGGAACAACGAGCGCGACTTCGAGTTGGAGTTGAAGTGACGCGCCGCCGGCCCCGTGACGCTCACTTACCGCTCGGCCCCTTGGCCAGCACCAGCCGCTGGTTGCCGCGGAACAACACGCCTCCCGGAACGGGCACGGGCGTGGCCACGACGTGGTCGTCGAGCGCGTTCTCGGCGAGCTGCTCGAACCCCTCGTCGCTGATCCGGCCGACGAACACTGTGCCGTCGATTCGCGTGGCGTACAGCAGGTCGCCCGTCACCAGCGGCGACGAATAGAACTTGTGTCGGCTCCGGGGGAGATCGGCCTGCCAGAACACCTCGCCGGTCGCGACTGCCAGGCACACGAGCTTTCCTTGGTCCCCCAGCACGTAGGCCCGATCGCCGACGATTGCGGGGGTCGGCACGTCGGCCCCGATTCCTTCCTTCTGCCAAACTCGGTGGGTCGCCGTCACGTCTCCGCGGCCGTCGAGCTTGACTCCGGCGACGAAGTTGCCGCGGCCGTAGGGGACGACCGCCACTCCGTCGGCGATCGCGGCCGAAGCGATGACCCGCCACATGCCCTCGTTGTTCGGGTTGAACCCGCCGCAGTCCCAGACGAGCTCGCCGGTGGCGGCGTCGTGCCCGGTCAGGTGGTCGGCGCCCCAGGTGACGAGGATCGTTCTGTCCCCGCTGCGAATCGCTTGCGGGGTCGTGTACGCCTGGTCCGACTCGCGGGGGCGTTCGTACTTGCGCGCGGTTTTCCACATTTCGTCCCCGCTGGCAACGTCGAGGGCGACCAGAAACGAGTCCCCTTCCTGCATCACCGCGACGACGACTTTGCCGTCGACCAGCACGGGCGAAGTGCCCAAATCCCACCACAGCGTGTTGTCGCCGTAGGTTTGCTGCAGGTTCTTTTCCCATAGCAGGTTGCCGTCAAGATCAAACGCCGCGAGGTCGCCGCTCTTGAAATAGGCGATCGCCCGCTCGCCGTCGATCGCGGGCGAGGGATTGGCCGGCGAGGCGTCGCGGTGCTTGGCGGGCGACTCTTGGCCGAGCTTGCGTTCCCACCGCGGCTGGCCGTCGAGGCCGTAACAAACGACCGCGTTCTTGCCGTCGATCGCGCAAGTCAGCACGATTGCATCGCCCCACACGGCGGGGGTCGAGGCCCCGAGCCCGGGCAGGTCGACCGTCCACGCCAAGCTGTCGGGGGCGCCGAACTCGATCGGCCCGACAGCCGTCGCCACGGTCCCGGTGCCGGAGGGACCGCGCCAATTGGGCCAATTGTCGGCGACCGCCGCGCGGCTGGTCGCCAGCGCGTTCAAGGCGAGCAGGGCGACAACCGATCGCGCTGGCGACCATCCGGCAAACCTAGACATGGCAAGATCTCGCACACTGAGAAACTGAAAAGAGGAATTCACCCGCAGGCAGCGCGGGCCGTTCGAACGATCCGCGTCATCCTTGACGGCTCGACAACTAAGCAAGCGGATTCGCACCGAAGTTTAGCAAATCCGAAACGCATGCGTCTCGCAACGGGCGGCCGCGGGGGCAGGGGGGAGGCGCGGTATGGGGGGAAACACTTCGGGCGAGACTTCGAGGGCCCTGTTCGCGCTGCCGACCGGGGCCGATCGCGCCGCTGGCGCCGGAACGGACCCCGGGAATTTTGAGGATTTTCCGCAAAACGCGCGAAGTTCGCCCAATTTGACGCTGCCGGCGGCCGATGCGCTGAGTACACTTGCAGGATTCGCGAACCTCCGGCGGCCCCGACAGGGGGGATGCGTCGGGGGCTTTGGCCCGGTTCGCGACCTGCCTGACCTGACTGTCGACTCGACCCGCCGGGCGAGTTTTCGTTTCCTAGCGACCTTGTATGTGGGGAATTTGCGCGATGCACACGATGGAATCTCATTGGGAGGACGAAGAAAATAATCGCCGCGTGGTCTACTCGATCGAGTACGCCAAGTGCGGCGATGCGATCGAGATCAAGGGCCTGACCCCCAAGCAAGTCACGTTCGTCTGCCCCACGTCGAAGTCGCCCGTTCGCACCATCGGCGTCTGGACCGACAAGGGACGCGACCTGCTGTCGCATCAGCTCCGCACCAGCGGGCATCTGGCCGAACTGCAGGAACAACTTGAATCGGGCTTGGCCGTCTGATCGGCCGGTCGTTGCGCCGGAATCGATGAACAAGGGCCGCGACTTGCACCAAGTCGCGGCCCTTGTCGCGTTCAGACGCAGGAATCTGTCGCGTTCAGACGCAGGAATCTGTCGCGTTCAGACGCAGGAATCTGTCGCGTTCAGACGCGGAAGATCGGCGTCGGCTACCGCGCCTTGGGCGCCGGCTGCTGCGGCGGGGGCACGACGATCGGCCCGGCGTTGTTCTGAATGATGATCCGCCCGTTGCCGCGGATGATCGTGCCGTTCATGTTCACCTGGATCGAGCCGCCCCCCTGCGCGCTGAAATGCTTGGTGAAGTTCTCGTTCTCGCCCCAGCGGTCGAACGTGACCGGCAGTTCAAGTTCCTGCCCGGCGCGAATGATCTTCATCTGCACGCTTTCGCCCGGGTTGAACGTGGCGATCCGCGCGGTCAGCGCCTCGAAGTTGCCGACCTGCTCGCCGTTGATCTCCGCGATGACGTCCCCCGCGCGAATTCCGGCTCGCTCCGCCGCGGTGTCCGGGCCGACTTGTTGAACGTACGCCACGGGCTGATTCGGATCGCCCATGATTCCCAGCTGGGCCCCGCTGGAACGCACTGCCACGTCGAGTCCCGGCCGAGCGGCCCGCAGCGCCGCGAGAGTCGTCTCGGAGTGAGGCGTGCCGTACACCTCCACCCGGGTCAGATTCGGCAATTGCTTCGCGAACAGCAACGCGTCGTCCCCCACCGGAGCGCTATGAAAGCTGAGCGTCTGCAACCGGCGGACGTCGACGAGGTGCTTGAGCCCCTCGTCGCCCCCGGTCCACTTCGGGCCGATGACGACTTGCACAGGCCCCTGGTTCCCGCGGCCGAAGGCGGTCCCGCGTTGGTCGTTGGCGATTCCTCCCAACTCGACAATCGCCGCCAGCGCCGCATCCTCGCGAACCGCCGCAAGCTGCTCGACCGCAAAGCTGGCCTCGGAGGGATGCGTGTCGGCCACGGCCGCCAAGGACTCGAGGATCGTCAGCCGCTTGTCGGGATCGCCGGTCTTGGACCACGACAGCAAAATCCGTACGGCGCGCGTCGCCCGTTCCAGCGAGGGGTCTTTCGCTGCGGCAGCCACGGTCGGCAGGGCCGCCGGGCCGAGGGCCTCGAGCCGGGATTGTGCGAGCTCGCGGACGGCGAATCGCTCGTCGTCGAGAGCCTCAATCCAGGCGGCGACGTCGGCATCAGCAGCGGGGGACGCAGTTTCTTCGCACCGAGCCCGCCCGCCGAGAAGGGCGGCGATCAGCCCCAGCGCCAGAAACGTGCGAATGGGGGCGAACATCGTGAGGAGGACTCGCTGAAGTGACCGCGGCGGCGGGGGCGGCGACTCGTCGCGCCGTACAATTCATTGTCGACCAAACCGCGGCCGAGTAAAGAGCGACGCGGACGGTCGACCGGCGGCGATGGTTCAATCTCGAGCCCCGGAAGGCCGCGACCTCGACGCCGCATGGCGTGGCGGCGTGTCGCGAGATGATCGAGCCGCGGCCTCCCCTAGCCCTGCTCCGGCGGCTGGTTTACGCTCGAATCGATCCCCCCTGTCGTCCGTCGTCCCTCGTCCGCTTGCAGACTCATGAAGTTCGCCCTCCTCGGCGCCGACGACGACACCCTCGCCCTGGCCGAGGCGGCCGTGGCGGCCGGGCATCGGCTGGTCTGGATCGGCGACTGTCAACCCTACGAACTGGCCGCCCGCGGTTGGGATTCGCTCCGGGCGCCCTCCGACGAGTGGGAGGACCTGCTCGACTCGGACTTGGCCGACGCCGTGCTCGTCGGCCGCGGCGCCGCCGACGCCGCAGTTCGCAGCCGACAGGTGCAAGAGTTGGTGAAACAGGGGCGACCGGTGCTCGCCAGCTTTCCGCTGTTCGACTCCGTGCTCAGTTACTTTGAGGTCGACATGGCCCGCGGCGAAAGCGGCGCGGTCGTGCGGCACTACAACCCGGTCGCCTCGTCGGGCGCCGCCGGCGTCGCGACGGACACGCTGCGCGAGGGCGCCGAGCTGGGGCCTGTTGAGCAAGTTGTTTGCGAGCGAACGATGGCGGACCGGTCGCGCGCCGCCGTGGTCCGACAGTTCGCCCGTGACGCCGAGTTGCTCGACGTGATCGCAGGCGGGCTCGATCGCGTCGGCGCCCATGCTGCGGCCGGGGCGGCCCCCGACGAGCCGTCGGCGTACGCGGGGCTGAGCGTGCAGCTTTCGGGGCGCCAAGCCCTGCCCGTCAGGTGGAGCGTCAGTCCTTCCCACGCCGGCCCGCCGCTGCGCCTTACGCTGGTGTGCGCCCAGGGACGGCTCGTGATCGATCTCGATCAGCACAACGAGATGACTGCGATCGTGCGCACCCGCAACGGCGCCGACGCGGCCGAGGCGATGCGGCCGACCGGCGCCGCGGTGCGGGCGCTCGACGAGTTCGTCGCCGAGGTCGCGTCCGTCCCGCACGGTCGATCGGGCGGCTCGACGTGGCCGCAGGCGCTCCACGTCATGGAATTGGCTGATTCGATCGAGATCAGCCTGCGCCGCGGGCGGATGATCGACGTCCAGGGGCAGCAGCTCACCGAGCAGCTCGCCTTCCGTGGGACGATGGCCGCGGCCGGATGCGGGCTGCTGTTGGTGCTGCCGCCGCTGCTGTTGGTTGTCGGGTGGCTGGCGGGACTGGCGGGCATTGACGCGGGACGGTTCTGGCCGCACGCCCTGCTGGCGCTGCTGGCGCTGTTCTTGGCCCTTCAGGTCCTGCCGAAATTCGTCTACCCCCCCGCCGACGGCGACAACAACAACAACAACAACTAGGCCAAGTGATCACCCAGCCAACAACCGAGCCGCGAGGCGTAAGCACAAGCCCGAGCCGCGAGGCGTAAGCCCGCGGAGCAAACCATCGATGGTCTGGGGCGACTGCGCCGACTTTGCGGATTTCGTGGATCCTGCGGCCGCAGGGGCCCGATATCTGGAAGGCACTGTGCTTCACTTTTGGCCGAAGGTCCGCTTGGATGAGCCCCTCCCTCCACCGCTGCTCGCTCGCCGTGGCGCTGGCCTGCGCAACGTTGGCCGGGGGCTGTGCATCGCTCGTACGACCGTATGACGAACTTGGCGTGTGGCTCGATCGGTACCCGTTCGAGACGTCGCCCGGCGCTGGCCCCCGACCGCGGCCTACGCAGCCATACGCTCAGCGGGCTCCGCGCCCGCAGCCGGCGGCGCAACACGTCCGGCTGGCGACGATGGAGGAGCCGCCGTTGCCGGACGCTGAGGGGGAACTTTCGCCAGAAACAGGGCGGGAACCGATCGATGCAGGGCCGCGCTTCGCGGTCGAGTCCGAGGCTTCAGGCTATGAGCTTCCTGCAATCGCCCCGCCGGCGAATAAGGAGAGCTCAACGTCGCTCACGAAGAGTTCCGCCGGCGATTGCTGCTGCGACACTTGCGGCGGGGCTGTCTGCGAGGTTTGTCCTCTGGAAGGGGCGCTCTGCCACGCGTGCTCGACTGCCTGGGCCGCTTGCCCGTGCTTGCACAAACCGCCGAAGGGGCCGCCGCCGGTGCGGTATCTGCCCCCCATGCCCCCCAAGTTCTTGCCGGTCCCCACGTGTCCCGTCTACGGGCAGGGTCGCACAGGGCCCCTCGAACTGCCTCGCGGCAACGTCGAGCGGGGGTTCGGGCCCGTGCTGACGATCGCCGGAGGCGACTGAGCAGGCGAGCTGCCAGACCCCTTGGCTCACGCTTTACGGCGTTCCTCAGGGCTCAAGGCGAGTCGGTGAGCATCTGGAGACTCCCCGCGACTCGACGGAGCCCCTCCGGCGAGAGGCAGGGACAAGGACCCCTCTGGCTGCTAGCTGGGAAGTCGACGGCCAGAGGGTCTTCCGTCGGGACCGACCCTCGATCGCGCCGGTGCAAAACCAGATCTTTACCGGGCCATCACACTAGGCAACCTGTGCGGGCTGCGGGTTGTGACGCTTAAGCGTGTCGTAGGGGCGGGCCGATCAACGCGGGTGGAGGCGGCGTCGGTCGCCGCAATGCACTTGCCAGCCGTGCGCCCGCTTGCGGTCGTCACTGGCGTCCCCCCGCCTGCCTGGACGACCCCGCGATGCTCCATCCGCGCCCGCTGTCGTGCCTTCTCTCCGTCGGTTTGCTGGCAGCTGGCGCCGCCTTCGCCCCGCGGGCCGGGGCCGACGTGTCCGGCGAACGCCTGACCCCGGTGGTCCGCGCCGTTCGCGAGGCCGCCCCGGCGGTCGTCAACATCCAGGGGCAAAAGTCCGTTTCCGAAGGGGTCGAAGGGGTGCGCGGCGCCGCGATTCCTCGCCAAGTGAACGGCATGGGAACCGGCATCGTCATCGACCCGCGCGGGTACGTGCTCACCAATTTTCACGTCGTTGACGGCGTCCGGCAGATCAACGTCACGCTTCACGACGGGTCTGCCTACATCGCTCAGATTGTCGCCCACGACAAGGAGACTGATCTGGCGGTGATTCGCATCCGCCCGTCGCACTCGTTGCCGACGTTGCGAATCGGCACGTCAAGCGACCTCTTAGTGGCCGAGTCGGTGATTGCCGTCGGCAATGCGTTCGGGTACGAGAACACGGTGACCACCGGCATCATCAGTGCACTGCATCGCAATGTGCAGGTGAATGAAACGCAGCAATATCTGGATCTGATTCAGACCGACGCCAGCATCAATCCCGGCAACAGCGGCGGGCCGTTGTTGAACGTCGCCGGCGAGATGATCGGCGTCAACGTGGCGGTCCGCGCAGGGGCGCAAGGGATCGGCTTCGCCATCCCCGTCGACAAGGCCCTTGAAGTCGCGACGCGGCTGATGAGCATCGAGCGGGTCGACAACAACTGGCACGGCATGACTTCGGTTTCGTCGGGCGGAGCGGTTTCGATTGCGCGGCTCGACAGCAAAGGTCCCGCGGCGGCAGGCGGCATCCAACGGGGCGATCAGATCAAACGAGTCGGTCCGTTGCCGATCCAGCGACCGCTGGACGTCGAGCGGGCGCTGCTCGGCCGACGCAGCGGCGATCGCGTGCCGATCGTCGTCGAGCGGGACGGCAGCGAGTTGGAACTCGAGCTTGTGCTCGCTCCCCGCGGTCGGACGCCGCAGGACGTCGCCGGGCCGAGCCTCGCCGCGGCGACGACCTCGACCTCGGGGCCGACGACTGAGTTCGATCGGCAGACGTGGGACGCCTTCGGCATGACGCTCGAATCGGTGTCGGGCGCCGAGATGCGGCGGCGTAATCTTCCATATGACGGCGGCATGCGGGTCGTCTCGCTGCGGCCCGGCGGACCCGCCGAGAAGCAGCACGTGCAAACGGGCGACGTGCTGATCCGCGTCCACAAGTGGTACACGACCAGCGAAAACGACGTTCGCTACATCGTCGCCCGCGCCGACTCGCTCGGCCAGCAAGGCAAAGTGCGATTCGACATCATCCGCGGCACGGAACGCTTCTTCGGCGAAATCGCGCTCGGTTCGACGACGACGCGGCGGTAGGACGCGGAGCGCGCGGAAGAAGCAGGTCTTCGCGGCAGGGGCTCCGCCATGGCGATCTTGCAGCGGGCGCTCTTCGCCATCGGCGCGTGCGGGACGGCTTGGCTGTTGATGCAAGCCGTCCATGAGTTCGGGCACGTCGTGGGGGCTTGGTCGACTGGGGCCCGTGTAGAACGAGTGGTGATCCATCCGCTCTCCATCGCGCGGACCGACGTCAGCGGCAACCAATCCCCGCTGGTTGTCACGTGGTGCGGCCCGATCTTGGGGAGTCTTCTGCCGCTGGCGGGCTGGGCCGCGCTGCGCGAGATGCCGAGCCCGAGTCCAGGGCTGGCCCAGTTCTTCGCTGGTTTTTGCCTGATAAACAACGGGTTGTATCTTGCCGTAGGCGCTTGGAGCGGCGTCGGCGACTGCGGCGAGCTGCTTCGGCACGGAGCCCCGGCGTGGTCGCTTGTCGCAGCGGGCGCCTTCGCGACTGCGGCCGGCTTGATGCTGTGGCATCGTTTGGGTTCGCCGTATGATGCCCTGACTGCGGGCCGGCAGCTTGGCTGGCCAGTCGTCGCGGTGAGTCTGGGCGCCTTTGTTTTGGTCGCGGGAGTCGCAAGCGTCGTCTCGGGATGACGAGTCCGCTGCGAGTTGGCGCTTGGGCCGTCGGCCACGGCGCCGCCCCTGGTTCGCGGTCTATGATGAGGCGACCGCCGACATGGCGACGGCGTGAATGACGCTAGCCCGGACTGCCGCAATGTCTCGCTCTGTTGAACTCACCGACGCCGAGTTGATTGCGGCGTGCGACGTGCGCCGAACACGCGCTAGCGGGCCGGGGGGGCAACATCGCAACAAGGTCGAGACGGCCGTGGTCTTGACCCATCGAGAGTCGGGGATCGTCGCCGAGGCGAACGAACGCCGCAGTCAGGCGGAAAACTTGGCCAGGGCCCTGTTCCGGCTGCGTTTGAAACTGGCCGTCGAGCTGCGCGACGCGAGTTGGTCGACGCCCTCGCTGCGGTGGCGGGGCCGAGTGCAGCAAGGCCGGATTCGCGTGAACCCCCAGCACCCGGATTTCCCGCCCTTGGCGGCCGAGGCGCTCGACGCCCTGGCTGCTCATGCGTGGGACGTCGCCGCGGCGGCCGAACGGCTTGGCGTCACCGCGAGCCAGTTGGTCAAGTTGCTCAAGCTGGAACGCGCGGCGCTTGAGCGGCTCAACGCCGCCCGAGCGGAGGCGGGACTGCATCCGCTGCGGTGAGCGGGCGCCGCCCGCTCATGGTCGTGGGACAACGTCTAATCCCACCACCACTGATCGGCGGGAAGGTCCTTCAGATCGATCTCGTCGCGGGCCTTCGCCGCGGAGCCGTCGTCGCTGAGCATGTTGGCCGGGTCGATCGCTTGCTCGGCGCGGATCTCGACGCCCCCCCCGACGGGGGTCAGCAGGCGGTTGCCCTTCCACATCGCATTCACCGCAGTGGCGACGTGCTTGGGGGCGTTGTAGCTTTCGAGCTTGTACTGCGATTCGTCGCCCAGGGCGCCTAGCGACAGCCCAGCCGCCTCGTAGTAGCCCTGGTGCTTGATGAACGCCGCGGCGATCAGCATGTCGATGCAGTTGCGCAACTGGCCGTAGACTGGCTCCATCTCGGCGAGCTGCGGATACCGCTCGGTAAAGCCGCGAGTGAACTTCTGGCTGGCTCCGCTCTGGCCTTGCGTTCCGGCGCGACCGCCGCTGGCGTCGACGACTTCGTCCTCGCCGACAAGCTTCACGCCGTTGCCGACGAACTCGGCGGCGTTCTTGTCTTCGCTGACCTTGATCCGTTGGTAATTGGGAACGAAGTACCACCGCTGCAGGGCGTTGCGGGCGATCGTCGCGGCGTTGGCCAGCGACACGAAGCTGGCGATCCGCACCGGCGGCCGTTCAAGCCCGATGCCGATCAGCTTCATCCGATAATCGGCCTCGACCATCACCTGGGCGAAATGGGTGTTCGCCGGGACCCCTCCGACGGTGATCGTCTGCATGCCGAGGCTGTCCTGCAGCCCCTCGACGATCATCTCCTCATCGTTGAAATTGATCGTGCGGCCGACTTGGCCGAGGAACTCCTGCATGCGGGCGAGCCCGTCCTGCGTGGGGTCGATCGAGCAGTAGACGAACGAGCTTCCCTGGCTCTCGGGGGCGAAGACGCGGAGCGCCGCCGCGAGGTCCTGCAGTTCCATCGTCGGGCGGCCGGTCTCCAGACCGATGACCCGACCCGCGGGGGTTTCGAACCAACCCTCGGCAGGACCGGCCAGGACGACGTCCTTCGTATCGGGGTAATAAAACACGTACTGGATGCGGGTCAGGCCGGCGAGGTGCTTCATCACGTCGTCGGGGCCATGGCCCTCGGCGATCGACTGATTGACGAGTCGCACGAGCCGCGTCAGCGAGACCTTGCGCAGTTGGCTGGGGCGAGCCAATTTGCCCTCGAGCTTGGCGACGGCCTGCTGGGCCCGCATGATCATGAGTTGGCCGGTGGGATCGACGTCGGTGAGACTGCGCACGACGCCGTCGGCGTCGACCGCGACGCCGGACAAGGGGCCCGTGCCGATCGTGCCGCCGCCGGAGCCGAACTGACCGCCGCCGCTGCCGCCGGCGCCGCCGAACTGACCGCCGCCGCCGCCGCCGCCGCCGCCGGAGCCGAACTGGGCCCACGTCGCGGCAGGAGCCAGGGCGATCATCGCGGCAACCAGCGCTCCGCCGACAACCCGACCGAGAACCGACGAACGAACATACGACGACATGATGACCTCAGGGCGAGTCGCGTGATGGAGCAGGGCGCGGCATTGCGCGATTGGCCCGAGGGACGAACCAGCGCGAACAGCGACCTGCCAAGGCGGCGAGAAACTCTGTTCCATTTTGGCCAGCGCCGCGGTCGCAGTCGTGCGATTGGGGAAGAGCGCCGTCGGGCGCGATCCGGGAATCGGCGCAAACTGGGCGGGGCTGGATACTTTCGATCTTAATTGCCCTCCGCCGGGGTCGCAAGAAAACGGCGGCCAAACCGGGCCTTTCTGGCCTTGGAACCGTACCACCGGCAGCGTTTGCCCGGGCGACCGCTACGGTCGGCGCCACCGGCAAGCTCGGGGGCCGGGGAGGGCGGATTTCCCGTGCCCGACGTTGCTTTTTGGCATCACCGCCCTTCCCAGGCGCTACATTTTAACAACCATCGGTCCGCGCCGCGGCGAACAGCCCGCTGCGCCGCACCGGGGCGCCCTCGCACTCCCCCCCATGAACCTCTCGCTCCCCATCCGCGCCGTTCGCTTGGCGTTGGTCGGCTTCGTGCTGATCAGCGCGGGGGGAGGCTGCGCCGGGTTGCCGCGGATCGATCCCAGCGGGGAGCGGATCCTCCTCTGGCCCAAGGACCAGCCCCAGGCTGCGCTCCCGGCGTTTCCCACGAACCCCACGGCGCCCCCCGTCCTGACCGACGCCGCTTTCCCGACGTATCCCGCGACCGCGGTCGGGGGCGTCCCCGGGGCGCCGCAAGCCGTCACCGCGGCGCTGACGACTCCTCGCGACACGGTCACGATCACCCCCGAGCGGATCCTCGCCCCGGTCGGCAGCGAGGTGGTTCTCAAAAGCGGCATTTGCACCGCCGACGGCTACACCCTGGCCGATCAGAAGGTCGAGTGGATGCTGGGCCGCAACGGCGTGGGGCAGTTCGTCGAAGTGAGCGGCAAGGGGTGGTTCCACCCGCCGCTGCTCCCCTGGAATCAGCCGAAGAAGGTCGACAACTATCTCGCCTACGGCTACACGGCCAATGGCCCCTTGTGCATCACGCGCGGCACGGACGACCCGAGCGACGACGTCGAGATTCTGCGCGGCGACGCCTGGATCAGCGTTCATTCGCCGGTCGAGGGGACCAGCTATGTCACGGCGTTCGCACCTGGCGTCGAGGGCTGGGGCGAGCGCCGCAAGAGCGCGGTCATCTACTGGGTCGACGTCCAGTGGTTGTTCCCCCCCGTCGAAGTCGCCAGCAGCGGTCGGCCGGAAACGCTCACGACGACCGTCACGCGGCAGTCGGACGGGACGCCGGTCGAAGGGTGGATCGTCAAGTACGAGGTCGACGACGGCGGCGCCGCGGGCGCGGCGCAGGTGGCCGAAGTGCGCACCGGGGCCGACGGACGAGCGTCGGTCGAGGTCTCGCCCACCGCGGCGGGGGCCTCGACCAGCCGCATCCGCACGCAGCTCATTCGTCCGGCTCGTTACAGCGGCGGCGCCGAGCCGCAGTTGGTCGTCGCCAGCGGCGAGACCCTGATTCGTTGGACCGGCGACGCTCCTTATCTGCCGTCGACGCAACCGCCGCTGACCACGCCGTCGGCTCCCCCGACGACGCCGACGATCCCCAACATTCCGCCGGCCCCGGCGCGCAAGCCTCAGCTCGACGTCGAGATCGTCCGGCTCGATGCGGGCGAGGTGCAGGCCGGGGGATTGGCCAAGTTCGAAATCGTGGTTCGCAACGTCGGCGACGCGACGGCGACCGACGTGCGGCTCAACTGCAAGTTCACCCCCGGGTTGAGCCATGTCCGCGACACCGACAACGATCGGCAGATCGACACGGGCGACCTGGGACCGCTCGCTCCCGGCGCCTCGACGAGCGTGCCGCTCGAGTTCAACGTCCTGCAGGCGGGGCAATTGGCGCACGACGTGACGGTCACCTGCGCCGAGGCGGAGGCGGTGGCCGCGCGGGCGACGTTGACCGCTCGGCCCGCGCCGCGGCAGGCCCAGCCGGGGCTGCGCATCGAAAAGATCGGCCCGGCCCAGGCGACGGCCGGCCAGTCGGCGTTGTTCCGCGTGACGGTTCGCAACACGGGCGAGACGCCGCTGACGAACGTGGTCGTGGTCGACGAGTACCCGGCCGGCTTCCTGCAAGCCAAGCCGCGGCAAGCGGGCTACTCGCTCGTCGGAGGGAACATTCGTTGGGTCATCCCCGCGATGCAGCCGGGCGATCTGCAGCAGTTCGACGTCGATTGCCTCTGCCTGCAGCAGTCGCTGCGGGTGACGACCACCGCCACGGCCAGCGCCGAGACGGGGCCCGACTCGGCGCCGATTCGCAATTCGGCCGAACATCGGCTGGAGATCCTGCCGGCGCAGGGGGGGGCGGTCGGTCCGGGAGGCGGAGGCGCGGCGCCTGGGGCGGGCTCGCTGCGGATTCGCGTCGCCCCGACCGCGGCCGAGGTCCGGGCAGGAACGCGGACGACGGTCTTCGTCTACGTCGAGAACGCCTCGCAGGCGAGCGATCGAGACGTGCAGGTGCGGATTCAAGTGCCGACGTCGTTGACGATCGACCCCAACGCCATTCAAGGCCCCTCGGGGGCGACGCCGCGGTTGCTTGGGAACGAAATTCAGTTCGCCGCGGTCAACGAAATCCGTCCGGCGGAGAGCTTTACCTACATGATCACGGTCACCGCGACGCAGGCCGGTTTCCCCGAGATCGTCGCTCAAGCGGCGAGCCGCAGCACTCCCGCGCCGGTCTTGCATCGGGCGACGATCGAGATCACCGGGCGATAGCCTGGATGCGGTCGAATGCGCCGAGAAGCGCGGCGGATCGGGTTCCCGCCGCTCACGTGCTCACGCAAGCGATCCCGCGGCAAGCATGTGCCAGGATGACATCGATACCGAAGCTGCCGCAACAAGGCGCTCGTGCTTTGACACAGGCTATATCTTGGGTTGGGGACGACGCAACCTGTCAACAGAGAGAGCCGGTGCGTCGTTCCCAACCCAAAAGCACGAGTTGACAAAGCACGAGGTTCGCCATGCCGCGATTCGTCTTGTTGCGTCACGTTACCCCTCCCGACTCGCCGCGTGCGAGTCATTGGGACTTTATGGTCGAGCGCGGCGCGGCTCTTGCGACGTGGGCCGTCGAGGAGTTGCCGTCGGCGTGGCGGCGCGGGCTCGGGGAGGACGCGACCGCCGAGGCGGAGGCGGTGAGGGCCTTGCGGTTGCCGGATCACCGGCTCGCTTACCTGGAGTACGAAGGCCCCGTGAGCGACGACCGCGGCGTCGTGTCCCGCACCGATGCGGGGGCGTGTACGGTCCTGCAGTGGAGCGAACGCAGCGTTCTGTTGCTGCTTGCCGGGGAGCGACTCGTCGGGCGGGTTGCGCTGCAGCTTGCCGAGGACGGCCATTGGTCGTTGCGAGCGGAATAGACCAAGGCGACTGCCGCGCCGGAGTCAGCGTCGCGGGCGGCGCGGGGCGGCGGCCGTTTGCGGCGCGGGTTCGTCCCCCAAGCGTCCTGCGATTTGCATCGTGCCCTCCCCCAGCGACAGCGAGGTCAACTGCCGACGCTCGCCGCCGCACACCTCGACGAGCCGGTCGAGCGGCACGTCCAGTTCGAGTCGGTCCGGCGCTTCGCGCCACGCGCCGACGACGTCGAGTTCCGTCAGCAGGGAGTCTGCGTGCGATCGCACGTAACTTGCCGGCAGCGCGATCGCTCCGGCGTGAGCGCGGACGAGGCGGAGCGTCGCGAGGTTCGGCGCACCGATCGTCGCCTCGACCTCGATCGACACGATCGCCGCGAGGCGGGGCGCCGTGTAGCGAAATCCCAAGAGGCACCCGCCAGCCGTGAACGCGACGCGGACGTCCGTCACCGAGGGGGGAAGCAGCGGAGCTTCTTCGCCGGCCAGCGCGGCGGCGAGCCAGCCGTTGACCTCGTCGGCGGTGAATTCGGCCGTCCAGGTTGCTGCGGGGCGGGACTCCGCGGCGAGCCGGGCGACGCGGGCTTCAAGCTGGGCCTTCGCCGCGGCCAACTCCGCAGCGTCGGCGGCCAGGGCCCGCTCGTAAAACGGCTGCGGTTGGACCAAGGCGGCCAGCGCAAGCAGATAGCTCGCTCCCGCCGCCGACAACAAAGCCGCCACGACGATCCCGGTGATGCGAAGCAAACGCGGCACGGCAAGCAGACTCAAGCGGCGACGGAGGGGAGACGCAGCGGGCAAGGAATCGTAGAAAGCCCCGCACCGGGCGTCAATTTCAGCCAAGTCCAAATCGTTGCGGCGTTGCGGCGTCCCGCTGACGCTGATAGCGGCTATCGCTTCCGTAACGCACGGCACTGCGGAGAATCGTGGTTTTGCCACGGAGGCGCGCCGTGGCGTGCGAACAATCAGGAACCACGGATCGACGACGGCTTTCTGATAGCATGCCAACGGGCGTTGGGAGTCGGCCGTCACTTTTCGCTGAGGAACCTGAGTCGCTCCGTGCGAACCGCGGTTCCACACGTTTCGCCGTGCCGCCGTGGCGACACCGTGCTTGCCGGCAAGCGGCGGCGCGCCCCTGACATTGACCGCGCGGGGCGTTTCACTAAAATCTTTCCACTCTTGACCTTACTGCGCATCCTGCCTCCTTTGAGCATTGCCGGCACGGGCTGCGGCTCAGTGCGCCGTGGCGCCGCCGCCGGCTCTTGATCCCGATGACCCACTTGATGACCGACGCCCCCGACAGTTCCGACTCGCTCGCCCCCGACGCCTCGAAGCTCGAAGCGGCTCGCCGCGCGAAAATGGCCCGGCTGGTCGAACTGGGAGTCGACCCCTGGGGCGGCCGGTTCGACGATCGGCAACTCATCGGCGACATCCGCGCCCGGCTTGGCGAGGTCGTCTACAAGCTTGCGGACGGCGCGACGGTTCCGCTCCCCGACTTCGCCGCCGTGCCCGAGGGGTTCAACTTTCGGCAGTGGAAGGCCGACCAGGGCAAAGGCGAGATCGTCGGCCCGCAGGTCCGTGCTGCGGGGCGGATCGTGTTGCACCGCGACAAGGGGAAGCTGCAGTTCATCGATCTGCGCGACATGACGGGCGACATCCAGGCGATGGTCGGTCAAAGCCAGGTCGGCGGCGACTGGGACGTCGTTCAGCAATTGGACCTGGGCGACATCATCGGCGTCGAGGGGATGTTGGGGGTCAGCAACACGGGCGAGGTGTCGATCTTCGCCGAGCGGGTGACGTTTCTCACGAAGAGCATCGAGACGCCCCCCGAGAAGCACCACGGGTTGAGCGACCCGGAGTTGCGCCAACGGCAGCGGTATCTCGACCTCGCCTACACGGCAGGGGTCATGCCGCGGTTCTTGGACCGCACGCGGATCGTCGCGTCGATTCGCCGGACGCTTGCCGACGAGGGATTTGTCGAGGTCGAGGGGCCGACGCTCCACTCGATCGCCGGCGGCGCCGCGGCGCGGCCGTTTGCGACGCATCACAACGCGCTCGACATTCCGCTGTTCATGCGCATCGCGCTGGAACTGCACCTGAAGCGGCTCTTGGTCGGCGGGATCGAACGCGTGTACGAACTGGGCCGGGTTTATCGCAACGAGGGGATCAGCCAGCGGCACAATCCCGAGTTCACGATGCTCGAGGTCTATCAGGCCCTGGGCGACTACCGCTCGATGATGGATCTCACCGAAGCGATCATCTGCAACGCGATTGCGGCGATCTCGGTTCCGGCGCGAGCCGGGGCGTCCCCGCCCCCGACGCACTCGTCTTCGACCGCGGGCGGGGACGCCGCGGCTCGCAACTATGTTTTGCCGTGGGGCGACAAAACAATCGACTTCACGCCCCCGTTTGCTCGCAAGACGTACGCCGAACTGTTCGCCGAACACGCGGGAGTCGACCCCGACGACGATGCCGCGGTCGCGAACCTCGCCCAGTCGCTGGGGATGGAAACCGCCGGTCGGCATCCCGACGTCGTGAAGAGCGACGTGTTCGAGGAGCGGGTCGAAGGGGCGCTCACGGGACCGATCTTCGTGATGGACTACCCGGCCAGCATCTGCCCGCTGACCAAACGCAAACGCGACAATCCGGCGGTGGCCGAGCGGTTCGAGCTGTTCGTCCACGGCATGGAGGTGGCCAACGCCTATACCGAGCTCAACGACCCCGACCTGCAGGAGCAACTCTTCAAGCAGCAACTGGCGGGGATGAGCGAAGAAGATTCGATGGCCAAGATGGACGACGATTTTATCCGCGCCCTGCGTCACGGCATGCCCCCCGCGGGGGGGCTGGGCGTGGGGATCGATCGGCTCGTGATGCTGCTCACCAACTCGCAGTCGATCCGCGACGTCATTCTGTTCCCGTTGTTGCGGCCTGAAAAGTAGGTGCAACGACCTCCACGTAACCCCCGGTCATTGACCGGGGGCTGAATCAGCGCGAACAGGAGGTTCACGATGCCTCATCTTATCTTTCTCGTGAATGGAGTTCTGTCCCCGGTGATTCAATATTGGGAATTTGGACGCGACCTCTGCGGAATGGTAGGATTTAGGCAATGAGCACCGTCGCCCTCGTTACCGCCGAAGAACTTTGGGAGCGTTACGCTCACCAGCATCGCTGCGAACTCATCGCGGGGGAAGTCTCGATGATGTCACCCGCGGGATGGTATCACGGAAGCATCGGGGGACGAATTCAGGGACTGCTCGCGCGGCACGTTCAACCCAAGCAGTTGGGAATGATCTTCCTGGCTGAGACGGGATTCCTCGTCGAACGCGCCCCCGATACCGTTCGAGCGCCCGATGTCGCCTTCATTGCCAAGGAAAACCTGCCCGAGCAAATGCCCGAGTCGGCGTTTTGGCCCGGCGCCCCCGACCTGGTCGTCGAGGTGCTTTCCCCTGACGATCGTGCAGCCGCGGTCGACAAGAAAATTCAAACTTGGCTTGCCGCGGGATCCAAGCTCGTGTGGGTCGTCGACCCGGAACTTGAGACAGTGACGATTTATCGCTCGCCGACCGACGTCTCGATCGTCGCCCGCGGCGGCCGGATTGCGGGCCGTGATTCGATCGCCGGTTTTGAATGCAATGTGAGCGAGTTCTTCGACGGATGACGCATGAACCCCCGGTCATTGACCGGGAGCTAAATGCGACTTTGGCACGGGCTCTGGCCCCGAATACAATCAATTCCATGAGCACCGTCGCCCTCGTTACCGCCGAAGAGTTGCTGGAGCGTTACGCTTCTCAGCAGCGGTGCGAATTGATTGCCGGGGAGGTCGTCGTGATGTCGCCGGCGGGACACAACCACGGGTTCGTAGTCAGCAATATCCATATTGCGTTCGGCGGTTACGCGCGATCGGGCAGGCTCGGGCGTACTTTTGGTGCAGAGACGGGCTTTCTCGTCGAACGCGATCCGGACACGGTCCGAGCGCCCGATTTGGCGTTTATTGCGAAAGAGAACCTTCCGCAACGAATCCCCGAATCGGCGTTCTGGCCCGGGGCGCCGGATTTCGTCGTCGAGGTCTTGTCGCCCGAAGATCGGACGGCGGCGGTCGATAAGAAAATTCGCACTTGGCTTGCCTCTGGGACTAGGCTCGTGTGGGTGGTCGATCCCGAATTAGAAACCGTGACGATCTACCGCTCGCCGACCGACGTGTCGATCCTCGCCCGCGACGGGCGGATCGCCGGGCGTGATTCGATCGCCGGTTTTGAATGCAACGTGAGCGAGTTCTTCGCCGGATGACGCATGAACCCCCGGTCATTGACCGGGGGTTCAATGCGACGAACGCAACCATCCCACGGACGGGATCCTTATGTACAAACTGCTTCTCTGCTGGCGTTATCTCCGCACCCGCTACATCGCGCTGGTGTGCATCGTCAGCGTCATGCTCGGCGTGGCGACGATGATCGTCGTCAACAGCGTCATGGCCGGGTTCGCCCATGAGATGCAGGTGCGACTCAACGGCATGCTGGGCGATCTGGTGCTCGAGGCCCGCAGCATGGACGGAGCCCCCGACGCCGACGCCGCGATGGCGATGATCCGCCAAGTCGCCGGCGACGACGTTGCCGGGATGAGTCCCACGGTCAGCGTCCCCGCGCTGATGTACATCACCATTCAGGGGCAGACGATCACTCGACAGATCACGATCGTCGGGATCGACCCCGCGACGTACCACACGGTCAGCCAGTCGGGACAGTACTTGCAGCACCCGGAGAATCGCAAACAGCTCGAGTTCACGCTGCGCGACGGCGGGTACGACGTCGTCGACAGCCAAGCCGAAGGGCCGGCCAAGGCCAAGCCGCGGGAGATCATGAAGATCGCCGGCTGGCAACGGCGGCGCGAGCAGGCCCGCGAGGCGGCTCGCTATCGGGAGTATCAGCGGCAACTGGAACTGGCCCGCGGTCCGGCCGCGGCCGGAGCGTCCGGCGCCGACGGGGCGCCCTCCTTCAACGACCCCTTCGCGACGGTCGCGACCGCAGCGGCCGACGCCACCGAGGGTCGCGATTTCGACCCGGCGGTCGAAATCCACACCGGCATGGTCGCCGGACTGGGGTTGTGCAGCTACCGCGACTCGAACGGGGTGGACCACTTTCAGGCTCTCCCCGGCGACGACGTGAAGGTCGCCTACACCAAGGCGACGATGCCGCCGCAGATTCTCGGCAACGTCTACACGATCGTCGATTTCTACGAGAGCAAGATGCAGGAGTACGACTCGAATCTCGTGTTCGTGCCGCTCAGGTCGCTCCAGGAAAACCGGGGGATGATCGACCCCACGACCAAGGTGGCCAACTTCACGACGATCCAGATCAAGCTGGCGCCTGGCGCCGACGCCGACGTGGTGCGCGACAAGCTGCAGGACGCCTTCCCCATCCAACAGTTTTACGTGAGCACCTGGCGCGACAAGCAGGGGGCGTTGCTCGCCGCCGTGCAGATGGAGACGGCCGTGCTCAACGTGCTGCTGTTCATGATCATCGCCGTTGCGGGGTTCGGCATCTTGGCGATCTTCACGATGATCGTCGTCGAGAAGACCCGCGACATCGGCATCCTCAAGTCGCTGGGCGCCTCGGCGGGGGGGGTGATGGGGATCTTCCTCGGCTACGGACTGAGCCTGGGGACGGTGGGCGCCGGGGTGGGGGTTGCCATCGGATTGACGTTTACGCACTATATCAACGAGATCGCCGATCTGTTGAGTCGTCTCACCGGCCAGCCGGTCTTCGATCCGGCGGTGTATTACTTTTACGAGATTCCGACGATCGTCAATCCGCTGACCGTGGCGTGGATCGCCGCGGGGGCGGTGGCGATCGCCGTGCTGGCGAGCATCCTGCCGGCGCGGCGGGCCGCGAAGCTCCATCCCGTGAGGGCGTTGCGCTATGAGTGAACTTCACGCCGACTTGGCTTCCAGCGGCGGCGGGCGCGCTGCGCTCGCTCCGACGTCCGCCGCGGCGACCGCCGAGCGAATCGACGGGCCGTTGCGGCTGCGCGGCACGGCGCCGCTGCCGACCGCCGCGGGGCCGACCCTCCTCGGCTGTCGGGGGTTGGTGAAGAGTTACCAAAAAGGGCCGCTCAAGATCCCCGTGTTGCAGGGGATTGATCTCGCGGTGCGCCCCGGCGAGTTCCTGGCGATTGTCGGTCAAAGCGGCAGCGGCAAGAGCACGCTGCTCCACCTGCTGGGGACGCTCGATCGCCCCGACGAGGGAGAGGTGAGCTTCGACGGCGCCCGGATCGACAACCTGCCGGCGGCGGCGCACGACCTGTTGCGGAATCGCTATTTCGGGATGATCTTCCAGTTCTACCACCTGCTTCCCGAGCTCACGACGCTGGCCAACGTGCTGGCTCCGGCGATGGTGGCCGAGACGACGCTGGGATATTGGAGGCGTCGGGGCGAGCACCGTCGCCGGGCGGCCGAGTTGTTGGAACTGGTCGGCCTGAGCCACCGGCTGAAGCACAAGCCGCGCGAATTGTCCGGCGGCGAGATGCAACGGACCGCGATCGCCCGGGCGCTGTTGATGCAACCCCGCGTGCTGCTGGCCGACGAACCGACCGGCAATCTCGACCGCTCGACCGGCGCCGCGATCATGAAAACCCTGGTCGAGTTGAACCGCCGCGAGGGGCTCACTATAGTCATGGTGACGCACGACCAGTGGATCGCCGAGCAGGCCGACCGCACGGTCCACCTCGTCGAAGGGCGGATTGCGTAACGCTCGCGCGAGGTTCCGCCGCCGGGGTCGCGGAGCGGGAAGCGGAATCGGTCTGGGCGCGAACCCAGTCGGGGACGCCCCCCTCTGAACTCTTGCGGATTCCCTTGCGAACCCGGCGCTTGTCGAGATGTGTGCCGCGAGTCGGTCGCTGCGTCGTCGTCGCGCCTTCCGTGTCCTCTGTGGTGAAGAACTCTCGCATGTCCCGTCAAGTTTACCTCTCCGGCAAGCTCGTCCCCGCCGAGCAGGCGACCGTCAGCGTGTTCGATCACGGCTTGCTCTACGGCGACGGCGTGTTCGAGGGGCTGCGCAGCTACGGGGGCAACGTGTTCCGACTCAAGGAGCACGTGGATCGGCTGTACGAATCGGCCCTGGCGATCTGTTTGACGATTCCCATGACGCGCGAGGAGATGGCCGCGGCGGTCAACGACACGGTTGCGGCGAACGGGATCAAGGACGGCTACATTCGCGCGCTGGTGACCCGCGGCGCCGGGACGTTGGGGCTCGACCCCAACCGCTGCAGCGACCCGCGGGTGATCATCATCGCCGACGCGATCAAGCTCTATCCGCAGGAGTTCTACGACAACGGGCTCGAACTGATCACCTCGAGCGTCATTCGCAATCATCCCGCGGCCCTCAGCCCGCGGATCAAGTCGCTCAACTACCTCAACAACATCCTGGCGAAGATCGAGGGGCTCAAGGCGGGCTGCATCGAGACCCTCATGCTGAATCACAAGGGGGAGGTCGCCGAGTGCACGGGGGACAACATCTTCCTCGTGAAGCACGGCCGAGTGCTGACGCCGTCGCTTGACGCCGGGATCCTGGAAGGGGTGACCCGAAACGCGGTCATCGAACTGGCCCGCGAAGCGAACCTCGCCGTCGCCGAGTGCGCGATCACCAAGCACGACGTCTATGTCGCCGACGAGTGCTTCCTCACGGGCACCGCGGCCGAGGTGATTCCCGTCGTGAAGGTCGACGACCGCGTCATCGGCGGCGGCAAGCCGGGGCCGATCACCAAGGACCTCACCGAGAGGTTCCACGCCCTGGTCCGGGCGTAGAGAAACTCCCGGTCCGCTCGCCGCTTGCGGATGAGCGCTCCTCGACGACCGCGGCACACGCCCGGCGGCTCGTCGTTGACACCTCCCGCCGCGGCGACTTACGATTGTCCTGACCCGGGCGATTAGCTCAGTTGGCTAGAGCGCCGCCCTTACAAGGCGGATGTCGGGGGTTCGAGCCCCTCATCGCCCACTTCGTTCCGCGCCTGATCGTCGCCGATCCGATATAGGTGCGTCTCGGTGCGCAGCAGCAGATCCTCGTGGACGACGGCGGGCGAGGCCATGATCGCCCCGTCGAGTTCGTTCTTGGCCAGCACGCGAAACTCGGGCCCCCCGTCGAGCACGGTCGTCGTCCCCTCGCGATTGCAGAAGTAAACCCGCCCTGCCGCGACCAGCGGCGAAGCGGAGTAGTTGCCCGCGATCCGCTTTCGCCAGATCTGCTCGCCGGTCGCGGCGTCGATGCATGTGGCCACGCCGTTGTCGCTGACCATCAGCAGCCGCCCGTCGATCAGCACGGGAGAAGGTTGCGTCGGCACCTGGCCCGCGAATCGCCACTCGACGTGGGTGCAGGTCACGTCGCCGCTGCCGTCGGGCCGCACTGCCAGCAGCTCCGGCCGCACGAACCCCGTGGTCAAGTACGCCCGGCGGCCGTCGTACACCGGTCGCGGCACGTTCGAGAACCCCGACCCGTGATCGACGCGCCATAATTCCTTCCCCGTGGCGGGGTCGTAGGCCGCGAACCACTGCGCTCCCGGGATGACCAATTGCGTCCGGCCGGCGACCTCGATCGCCAGCGGGGTGCTGAACGCCTTGCGCATGTCCCCCTCGGCGGTTCGCAGCGGCGGGCGCGACGTTTCCCACCGGCTTTCGCCGGTCGCCGCGTCGAGCGCCGCGATGAATTGCCGATCGCCCCCGTCGCAGGTCAGGATCAAGAGCCCCTCGTGCAGCACGGGCGAACTGCCGGGCCCGACCATGTGGTCGAGCTTGAGCGTTCGCTGCCACAGGATTTCGCCCGAGCTCGCGTCGAGGCACGCCGTTCCCCACGTGCCGAAATGGCAGTAGCACCGACCCTCGTGCAGCACGGACGTGGGCGAGGCGTAGCTGTTGAGCCCGTGGATCGGCTCCGGATCATCGACATGGAACAACGGGATCGTGCGAAGCAATTCTCCTGTGGTTGCGGAAAGCTTGACGGCGACCAACTCGACCGACCCCGCGGCGGCGAGGCCCGCCCCCCCGGGCTTGCCGGCCAGCTCCTTGAGACGGGCAAGCTGCTCCGCGGTCGCCGGCTGCTCGATCGCCGACGTCAGCCATACCGAACCGTCGGCGACGACCGGCGACGACCAGCCGCGACCCGGGACGGGCGTCTTCCAGCGGAGGCCGCTCGATTCCGACCAGACAAGCGGGGCTGCCGCGGCGTGCCCCTGACCCGTTGGCCCGCGGAACTGCGGCCATTCGTCGCCGTCTCGGGCGATTTCGCTTGCGGCATCGGCGGCGACGGACCGAGCCCCGAAACCGAACCCCGTCGCCAGGGCGGCAGCCAATAGGATCGCAAGCGGACGAGGCATAGCGGCGAGCCCCCAAACCCTCTGGGCGAATTGGCGACGGTCGTCCCGTCGCGGCCGCTTGGTTATAGCACACGCCGCCAAGCACACGCCGCTTGGGCTCAGCGGCCCCCGGAACTCCCGTTGCCTGCGCAGCAGAAAGCCGCCCCCGAATTCGGGGGCGGCTCGCTGAACGCGGAAGCCGGAACGGCCGCCGTCGGTGCTAGAACCGCGGCTGAGCCGGCTTGAACGGCGGGGGGGTCTGCGGTTGGGAGCCCGCCGGGGCCTGGGAGTAGGCGTACGGCGATGGCGTTCCCGTCGAGCCCAGCGACCCGTTGCCGCCGGCCGGCGTCGTCCCGCCGAGGCGGTTTTGGGCCGGCTTGGTCGGGGGGATGCTGGTCCGCTCGTTAGGAATTTGGTCCTCCCCGATTACCTGCAGCAGCTTCGAGATGCACAGCTTGTTCATGCTGGTCCGCAGGTCGTGGGCCTCGCTCTTGAGGTACTCGTGCATGCTCGCGGGGAGCCGCACGGTGATGACCCGGGTCGGCTCGCTCTCGCTCTCGGCCGTGGGCCGCTTCTCGCGGAGCTTGACGACCATCTTCTGGATCTTGGCGAATTCCTCGCTTTGCTCGAAGGCGGTCAAATCGTCGAACGAGGAAAACTGCCGACGGACGACGCCGTCGATCCCGAGGACCTCGCGAAAGAATGTGACCCAATCAGGATCCTGGCGGAACAGGCGTTCGGCCGCTTGAAGGACTTCCTGATACTTCTCCGTTGATTGGGTGAGCACGGCTGTCGTCTCCTTCCGATTCAGCTGGGGGGGAGGGCGGAACGGGCCCGGGTGTCGCCCCCGGACCAGTTTTGGATGCCTCAGTATGTACTAGCAGGGAAATGCTTCACATAGATCCTTGCAGTGCTTGCACTTACGGCGATTCGTGCGGCGTGCCTATTCTGCGGCACGCGGCGCCGTGAATCGAGGCACGTCGATTTGCCCAAAAATGAGGCAGTCGGTTTGTTCCCGCTGGCGGGAGTGTCTAGCTCGCGAAAATTTTTTTCTCGGGGCCGCTTGCGCGGCGCAACTTCCTGCGGCGCAACAAAAAAGGGCGGCCCGCAGGCCGCCCCGATTTGGGTGACGATTCTTTCAAGTTTTCGCGGCCTCAGGCCGCAGGGCCAAAGCCCCCGGGCCGTTGTCCCCGACGCCTCAGCCCCCGCACTTTATCCATCCAGCTTCGCCACGGCGCGCTCGATCAGACGCTTCGTCAGCAGGATTCCCGACAGCTCGTCGGGGGTCTTCCCCTCCCACTCGATTCCGATCCAACCTTTGTAGCCGGCGTCGGCGACGATCTTCATCATCCGGAAGTAGTCAATCTCGGTCTCGATCCCGTGGATGTCGAAGACGTGGCTCTTGGCGCTGACCGCCTTGGCGAACGGCATCAGGTCGGTCACCCCCTGATAGCGGTCGTATTCGTAGAAGTTGCCGAAGTCGGGCAGCGACCCGCAGTTCGGCTTGCCGACCGCCGCCAGCACGCCCGACAGCCACGCACCGTCGGAGGAGAGCCCCCCGTGGTTTTCGACGATGACGTTGATGCCCAACCCCGCGGCGAACTCGGACAATCGGGCCAGGCCGTCGGCTGCTAGCTTGGCTTGCTCCTCCCGCGAGCCGCTCGATTGGGCGTTCACCCGGATCGAGTGGCAGCCCAAGTATTTGGCCGCCTCGACCCATTTCTTGTGATTTTCCACCGTCTGGGTCCGCTTGGCGTCGTCAGGGTCGCCGAGCTGTCCCTCGGCGTCGCACATGATCAGCAGGCTCTCGACCCCGTGGTCCGAGCACCGCTTTTTCAGCTCGGCGAGGTACTTCTCGTCCTGGGCCTTGTCCTTGAAAAAGGCGTTGACGTACTCGATCCCGTCGACGTCGCAGACCTCGCGGGCGTAGGCGGGAAAATCGAGGTTGTCGAGCTCCTTCTTGAACAGGGCGTTGTGAATCGACCACTCGGCCAGTGAGATGCGAAACCGGGGCGACGCCGCGGGCGCTGCGGGGGCCGCCGCGTCTGCGGCATGGGCGCGCGGGGCGGCGCTCGCGGCGAGGCCGGCCGCGGCGACGGCGCCGCTCGCCAGGAAACTGCGGCGATCGGCCGCGGAGGGGTGGGCTGGCATCGGTGCGGAGGCTCCTGAGCGAAAGGGAAGGGGGAGGTCGGCTTTGCAGAAACGCTCGACCCGAAGAGGCGACCCGCGAGTTCGCGGCGGGGGACGTTGTCCCGTCGAGTCTAAGAGTCCGCGCGGCACGTCGCAAGTTTCTCCGCATCTCGCGAACGCGCAGGAGGTACGTCGCGATACGCGTTCCGCGTCCCGGCCCGGGCCATTGACCCTCCCGGTCCCGGCGCCGAGAATCGCGGTTCCCTGTCGCCCCGCGAGCCAAGGCAGCTGTTTTCCGCTCCCTGACCTCCGACCTCTCTCCCCTGACCTCTCTCCCGCTAGGAGCCCCCTGCCATGACCGCCCCAGGACAGCCGATCACGATGACCAACGGGCGGCTCTCGGTCCCCGATGCGCCGATCATCCCCTTCATCGAGGGGGACGGCACCGGGCCGGATATCTGGCGGGCGAGCCAACTCGTGTTCGACGCTGCGGTCGAGAAGGCCTACGGCGGCAAGCGAAAGATCATTTGGCAGGAGGTCCTGGCCGGCGAGAAGGCGTTCAACAAGACGGGCGACTGGCTCCCCGACGAGACGCTCGACGCCTTCCGCAGCCTGCTGGTGGGGATCAAGGGTCCGCTCACCACCCCGGTCGGCGGGGGGATCCGTTCGCTCAACGTCGCACTGCGGCAAATCCTCGACCTGTACGTCTGCCTCCGCCCGGTTCAGTACTTCACCGGCGTCCCCTCGCCCGTGAAGCAGCCCGAGCTGACCGACATGGTCATCTTCCGCGAGAACACCGAGGACATCTACGCGGGGATCGAGTTCCAGGAGGGGACTGAGGACTGTGCGAAGTTCGCCAAGCTGTTCAGCGAGGCGTTTCCCGACCGGTGGAAGAAGGTTCGCTTCCCGGGTTCGGCCGGCTTCGGCATCAAGCCGGTCAGTCGCGAGGGAACCGCCCGGCTGGTCGCCGCGGCGCTGCAGTACGCGGTCGACAACGATCGCGACTCGGTGACGCTCGTCCACAAGGGGAACATCATGAAGTTCACCGAGGGGGGCTTCCGCGACTGGGGCTATCAGTGCGCGCAGGACGAGTTCGGCGCCAAGGAGATCGACGGCGGGCCGTGGTGCTCGTTCACGTCCCCCAAGACCGGCAAGGAAATCGTCGTCAAGGACGTGATCGCCGACGCCTTCCTCCAGCAAATCCTCACCCGCCCGGCCGACTACAGCGTGGTGGCCACGCTCAACCTCAACGGCGACTACGTCAGCGACGCCTTGGCCGCGTGCGTGGGCGGCATCGGCATCGCCCCGGGGGGCAACATCAACTACGCCACGGGGCACGCCATCTTCGAAGCGACCCACGGCACGGCCCCCAAGTACGCCGGCCAGGACAAGGTGAACCCGGGGAGCGTCATCCTCTCAGGCGAGATGATGTTCCGCTACCTGGGCTGGACCGAGGCGGCCGACCTGATCATCAAGGGCCTCAACGGCGCGATCGGCGCGAAGACGGTTACCTACGACTTCGAACGGCTGATGGCCGGCGCCACGCTGGTGAAGTGCAGCGAGTTCGGCGCGGCGGTGGCGAAGCACATGAACTGAGTCGGGCCGCCGTGGGGCGCCCCGGGGGATCGAACGCGGGCCGCCGCGATCGTCTTTAGGGCCCGGAGGGCCGGCATGTTGTGGCCAGGGGCGACAACTGAAGGAACCGGGCCGCCATGCCCAGGTCTGACTCCAGGCGTACGCACGTTGAACCATTAAGTCGTGCCCGCAGCGCAAGTCCGCCGCGGACAAGACGCTCGGCTCGGGGCTGTCGCAGTCTGCCTGCAAACAAGCGTACGAGCGCCGGTCAGGCCGGAGATCCTGACCTACAGCATTTGATCCTGTCGTTCGAGCAGGCGGTGGCGGGCGAGGTCCTCGTCTTCGAGTGCGGCTAGGTACGGCAGGTTGCGGTACATGTCTTCGTAGTCGAGGCCGTAGCCGACGACGAACTCGTCGGGGATTTCGAACGCCACGAAGTCGGGGACGTACTCGACTTCCTGCCGGCCGTGCTTGCGGAGCAGGACCGACGAGCGGACGCTCGCCGGCTTGAAGTCCTGCAGCTTCTCGACGACCTGCTCGAGCGTGTGACCCGTGTCGAAGATGTCGTCGACCAACAGCACGTCGCGGCCGGTGATGTCCAGCATCAGCTCGCTGTTGATGATCAGATCGCCGCGGGTGGTCGTAGCGCCGCGATAGCTCGAGGCCTGGATCACGCCGACCCGCATCGGCTGGTCGATGTGGCGGATCAGATCGGCCAGCAAGACGACGCTGCCAGTCAAGACGCCGACGATGGTAAGCTGCCGGCCTTCATAGGTTTGCTCGATCTCGCGGGCCATCGCGGCGACGCCGTCGTGAAGTTCTTCTTTGCTGAGGAGAGTTTTCATGGGGGCGTCCTGGAGTGGCTTTCGCCGCAGAGGGGCGGAGGTCGCAGAGCAGAGAAGCCGAATATGGTAACAGACACAGGTTCGCCGTCGTACCCCTGCATCGTCGAGGCTGGCTACAGCATGATGTTCGCGACGCAGGCGTTGATGAACGCCACGAGCGTGCCGCCGAGCATGGCGCGGAGACCTAATCGCGCCAAGTCGCCGCGTCGTTCGGGGGCGATGCCGCCGATGCCGCCCAATTGAATTCCGATCGAGCTGAAATTCGCGAACCCGCACAGGGCGTAGGTCATCAACTGACGGCTGCGATCCGACATTTCGGCGGAAGGAAGTCGGCCGTACGCGACAAACTCGTTCGCGGCCATCTTGAGCCCCAGCAACTCGCCGGCGGCACGGCAATCTTCCCATGCGACGCCGATGAGCCAGGCGATCGGCTGGAACAGCCAGCCGAGAGCCGCTTCGAGCGACCAGAGGGGCTTCGCCTCGTCCCCCGTGCCTGTGACAAAACCGAATTGCGCGCCGGTCCAGCCCACCAGGAGATTGACCAGCGAAATGAGCGCCAGAAACACCAAGAGCATGGCGCCGACGTTAAGCGCGAGTTGCAAGCCGCCCGTCGTGCCGTTGGCGATCGCCTCGAGGACGTTGGTGCTGGAGTCCTTGATGTCGATCTTCACCTTGCCGAGGGTCTTGGGCTCGTCGACTTCGGGCTGGAGGATCTTGGCGACCATCAGCCCGGCAGGGGCGGCCATCACCGAGGCGCCCAGAAGGTGCTTGGCGCTGACCCCCATGTCGACGAACGCCGCCAGCACCCCGCCGGCCATTGTCGCAAACCCGCCGACCATGATCGCATTGAGCTCAGACGTGGTCATGCTGCCGATGTAGGGGCGGATGACCAGCGGGGCCTCGGTCTGTCCGACGAAGACGTTCGCCGCGGCGGAGAGGGTCTCGGCGCCGCTCGTGCCGAGGGTCGCCTGCATGACCTTGGCGAACTGGCTGACGACCCACTGCATGACGCCGTAGTAGTAAAAGATCGACATGAACGCCGAGAAGAAGATGATCGTCGGCAGGATTTTGAACGCGAAGAAGTGCTCGGCGTAGTCGGCTCCGAAGACGAAGCTCGACCCCGCTTCGACGCAGCCCAACAGCTTGTTGAAAACGAAGTCGACGCCGTCGAACACGGCGCTCCCCCAGGCCGTGCGGAGGATGATCAACGCAAAGAGAAATTGCAGCGCCAGCCCGCCCAAGATCGTGCGCGGGTTGACCCGCCGCTTGTGACTGCTCATCAACCAGGCCAAGGCGATGAATGCAACGATCCCCAGGACGCTGGTCAGACGATACATGGCAAGTCGCTCGGGGCGAGGGGACGATCGGACAATCGGACGATGGCACGGAAACGATTTGCCTGGGGGACCCGCTCACAAGCCCCATCGTCCGGCCCGCGCTGGGGCGTCACTCTTCGACGGTGTTGAAGATTCGGTCGCCGGCGTCGCCCAGGCCGGGGACGATGAATTTGCGGCTGTTCAGGTCGGGGTCGACCTGACAGACGTAAATCTGCGCCTCGGGAAACTGCAGGGAGACCATGTCGACCCCTTCCTGCGAGGCGATCAGCGACAGGACTTTCACCTGCGGCACGCCCCAGTCGCGGAGCGTCATCAACGCCGCAGCGACGGAGCCCCCTGTGGCGAGCATCGGATCGACGATCAACGCCACGTCGACCGGACGCTCGGCAGGCAGCTTGTCGTAGTACCGGACCGGCTGGGCCGTGTCTTCGTCGCGATAGAGCCCCAGGTGCCAGACCTCGGCCATGGGGAGCAGATCGAGGACCGGGTCGACCATCCCCAAACCGGCGCGCAAGATCGGCACCAGCCCAATGCGGCCGACGACCTGCGACCCCTCGGCGGTCGTCAACGGCGTCTCGACCGAGTGGGGGCGAACGTCGAGGTCCTTGGTCGCCTCGTACGCCATGAGCACGGCAAGTTTGCGGACTAGGGCGCGGAACTCGCTGGGGCGGGTTTCCTTATTCCGCAGGCGGGTGACATGGTGGGCGACCAGCGGGTGGCGAATCTGAATCACGCCGCACTGCCGCGTTCGGGCTTGACCGTCTTGCGCTTCGATCGCTGCACTGCCGGCCATGGTCGCTACCTCGCGAGGGGGGGAAGTTAGAATTGCCGCGCCGCCGCAGGCCCATTCTAATGAGCGGGAAGGTCCCTTGGAAGAAACCGCCCCGGATCGCGACGGACGGCGACGATTGTTTTTTGGCTCGTGTGCGAAGGCTTGCGCGATTTGACGGTTTTGCGGCGCGGTGCTGTCGCGGGGCGCCGCGGGCGGGGACGCCGCGGCTCGCTTTATTGGCTGATGGAAATCGATCGTCCGCTTACTGAATCTCCGACCGCTTGCTCCTGACCTCTCCCATGCTCGATCCGTTTCTGCAAGCCGCGATTGACGAGGCCCGCCTGGGGCTGGCCGAGGGGGGCATCCCCATCGGCTCGGTCCTGGTGATTGACGGGGCGATCGTCGGCCGCGGGCATAATCGTCGTGTCCAGCGGGGGAGCGCCATCCTGCACGCCGAAATGGACTGCCTGGAAAACGCCGGCCGGCTCAAAGCGGCCGACTACCGTCGGGCCGTGCTCTACTCGACCCTGTCCCCCTGCGACATGTGCAGCGGCACGGCGTTGTTGTACGGGATTCCGCGGATCGTGATCGGCGAGAACCGCACGTTTCAGGGCCCCGAGGAGTACGTTCGCAGCCGCGGGGTGACGCTTGAGATCGTCGACGACCCCGAGTGCGTTCGCCTGATGGAGGAGTTCATCGCCGCCCGACCGGAGTTGTGGAACGAGGATATCGGGGAGTAGCGAGGGACGTTGCCGCCGGTTGATACAGTTTCCCAGCAGCTTGATTGACACTTGCAGATCCTGACCGCCCCCTTCTCGCCGTCCCTCCCCCTATGTTCTTTTCCCCCCGCATTCGTTTGAAGCCGCTTGCCCAGTTGTGCCATCGACTGGCGACGGCGACCGCGGCGGGGCTGGAGGACCGGCGAATCTGGCAGAGCGAATCCGAGCGCGGGGGCTCCGCCCAGCAAGCGCGCGTGGCCGCCGTGGCCGAACGACTGGCCCGCGGGCAGGCGATTCCCGAGGCGCTCGCCGCCGCGGGCGATTATTTCCCGCCGCTGTTTCGCCAGATGGTCGCCGTGGGGGAAACGAGCGGCAATCTCGACCGCACTTACAAGCAGCTTGCCGAGCACTACGACCGCACGCTTGCCGCTCGCCGCGAGTTGCTGCAGCGGCTCGCCTGGCCGGCGTTTCAGCTCGGCATGGCCCTGTTCGTCGTGGGGCTGTTGATCTGGATCATGGGAATCCTGCCGGTCAACAAGACAAGTTCGGGGACGCAGTTCGACATGCTCGGCCTGGGGCTCGTGGGGAACTCGGGACTGATCGTATATCTGAACATTCTGATGGTCACGGGCATCGCGGCGCTCCTGATCCTCGAGTCGGCGCGGCGAGGCATGCTCTGGACCCGCGGCGTGCAGCAATGGGCCCTGCGGCTGCCTGTCATCGGCGGGGCGCTCAAGACGCTCGCCCTGGCGCGGCTGACCTGGGCGCTGCAGTTGTTGTTCGACACCCCGATGGATCTCCGCAGCGCGCTGCCGTTGGCGCTCGATGCGACGGGAAACGAGTACTACGCCAAACACGGCTCGGACGTGACCCGTAGCGTTCAGGGCGGAGCGACGCTTCATCAGGCGTTCTCCCGGACCGGCGTCCTGCCCCGCGATTTGTTGGACGCGATCGCCGTGGGCGAGGAGTCGGGTTCGCTTGTCGAGACGATGCGCCGCCAGTCGCGCGAGTACCAAGAGCGGGCCGCCGCGGCGCTGGGCCTGCTGGCCCAACTGTTCGGCTACGCGCTGTGGTTGGGCGTGGCCATACTGATCATCGTGCTGATCTTCCGGATCTACTCGCAGTACATGGGCGTGATCAACAGCGTGATGTAGGCAATGCCGCAGTTCGCAGAGTTCGCCGCGGCGACCGGAGCCGGGGCTTGCGAATACCCTGCTCCGCTTGTCGTTGCTGCCGGTCCAGCGGCTCTCTTCACGGCCCCAACGACCGGAGGTGCTCGACGACCGCCGCGTCCGGGCGCCCCAGGCGGCGGGCAAGGTGATCGCTCAGCGGCAGCGGGGTTCCGCTCATTTGCAGTTCGGCGAGGTAGTCGGTCAGCACGGCCGACTTGTTCCCCTCCGACTCCAACAGGAAGTGGACCCACAGCCACGACTCGGCGTAGTCGAGCCGCGACATCTCCGCGGCCGAGTCGAGCGTTTCGAGACGAGCCAGCCGCGGGCGCCAGCCCCCCGCGTCGAGCTGCCCCAACAGGTAATCGACGTGCGGTTGGTTGAGCCCTCGCCGCGCGGCGCCGACCTCGAAGAACTCGGCGAGCCCCTCGTCGAGCCACAACGGCAAGTTCGGCACGGCGGCGTGGAGATGCCCGTGGGCGACTTCGTGGCGCAGGTCGTCGGCCACAAGCTCGCTCCAGTGGGCGTAGACGGCCAGCTCGCGACGATCGTCGACGAAGATCGCTCGGCGGTCCTGGAAGTCGGGGAACCGCGCCTTCATCTCGCGGCGATAGGTCTCCTCATCGGCGTACAGGTAGACGTGCACCCGGCGATCGACCATCGGGAGCGCGAGCCGATCGGCGATCACGGTCCGCTGAGCGGCCAACTCATCGAGCAACCGTCGGCCGCGATCGAGCGGCGCGTCGCCGAAGAAAACGAGCTGTCCAGCGGTGGCGATCGGCCGGGGCCCCGTCGCGGTTTCCCGCCAGGGGGGCTTGCGTGCCAGCAGCTTGCCGCCGCAGCCGACGAGCGCAATCGCAACCGCCGCAAAGAGCGCAGCGCGGCGCCGGGGCGAGCGAATTGATCGCGAAAGCGGCATCGGGACCACGCGCGGGGCGAGCGGGAAGTCGCGAATCGTAGGGCCCGGCCACAGCCCGGCGAAGCCCAATCCCGATCGGCTAGCCAGCGGCGCCAGCACGCGCGATGTTGCGAGGCCGCGAGCGTCGACTACTCGCCGGTGAACACGAACTGATCGGGGAGCAGCTTGTCGAGCGTCGTGGTACGGACTCGGGCGACGTCGTCGGCGTCGGCGAGGATCACCTCCATCGCGGGGCCGAATTCGGCGAGGACCTGCCGGCAGGCCCCGCAGGGAGAGGGCGCCCCGGGGGCGACGACGGCCACCCGCTTGATCTGCGTCGCCCCGGCGGCGACTGCGGAGCAGATCGCTCCGCGCTCGGCGCAGATCGTCAGGCCGTACGAAGCGTTCTCGACATTGCAGCCGACGAACACGCGTCCGTCGGCCGTTTCGACCGCGGCGCCGACGTGAAAGTGCGAGTACGGGGCGTGGGCGTGAGCGCCCGCGGCGCGGGCGGCGTCGATCAGTTCCTGCGACACGGCGGAGCCTCCTCGTAAGACGACGACATCAGTCAAGCCGCAATCAATCGAACCTGCTCTCTCTCGAGCCGGACGGCCATGCCGTTCCCGACACGAGAGACTCGATCTTATCGAAGTCCTAGCCGATTCGCTCCAGGATCAGCGGAAGCGGCGCTACGGGGGCGTCGCTCAGCGTGATCGCTGCGGCGAGCATCGCGGCGACGGACTCGCGCTGGTGATCGTGGCAGAACAACTTCGCCAGCGGTTGCCCGGCGTCGACGCGGTCGCCGATTCGCACGAGCATCTCGAACCCGGTGGAAAAGTCGAGCGTCTCGCCCTGAACCTGCCTGCCTCCCTTCATCGCAATCACGGCCCGGCCGAGCTGTTCGGCGTTCGTCGCAGCGACGTAGCCGGCGTGCGGGGCGAGCACGTCTTCCGCCGGGGCGATTGGCCGCGGGGCGTCGAGATTTCCCCCCTGGGCCGCGACCATCTCGGCGAACTTCTCCCGCGCGGCGCCGGAGTCGATCGTCGCCTGCAGTCGGGCGAGCGCCGCAGCGCGGTCGGCCGTCCCGGTCGAGACCAGCAGGTCGGCGCCCAGTTCGAGCGTCGCGGTCATCAAATCGGCCGGCCCCCGGCCCTCGAGCGCCGCAACGGACTCGTCGACCTCGACCGCGTTGCCCGCCATCCGGCCCAGGGGCTGGTTCATGTCGGTGACGATCGCCGTCGTGGCTACGCCCATGCGCTGGCCGGTGTTGACCAGCGACTGGGCGAGTTCTCGGGCCAGCTCCGGGGTCTTCATGAACGCCCCGCTGCCGCACTTCACGTCGAGCACCAGGGCGGCGAGCCCCTCGGCGAGCTTTTTGCTCATGATGCTCGCGGTGATCAGCGGGATCGACGGCACGGCGCCGGTCACGTCGCGCAGGGCGTACAGTTTGCGATCCGCGGGGACCAGATCCACGGTGGCGCCGCTGATGACGCAACCGACCTCGCGCACCACGCGGCGCATCTCGTCCATCGACAGATCCGTACGGAATCCGGGGATCGCCTCGAGCTTGTCGAGCGTGCCGCCCGTGGCGCCCAGGCCGCGGCCGGAGATCATCGGCACGCCCAGTCCGCAGCAAGCGAGCATCGGGGCGAGCGGCAGCGACACTTTGTCGCCGATCCCGCCGGTCGAATGTTTGTCGACCATGGGGGCGTCGCCGTCGGTCCACTCGAATCGGGCGCCGGAAGCGAGCATGTGATCGGTCAGGCTGGCGATTTCGTCGGTCGTCATCCCCCGCAGAAAGACGGCCATCGCGAACGCCGCCATCTGGTAGTCGGGAACGTCCCCCCGCGCAAACCCGGCGACGATCGCCGCGATCTCCTCGGACGAAAGTTCGTGCCCATCGCGTTTCTTCTCGATGATCCAAACCGGGTTCATCGCGTACTCGTCTTGCTGGCGGAAAACAGGAATCTCGCGTCAAGGACGTGAAGCGACGTATCGTTCTTGCCGTCACACGCTCCGTCGCGAGGGGACTGTGCGAGGCGCCTCATTGCGTCTTGGCGCCCTTGCGCGAGGAAATCGAAGTCAGAGCGATCGAACCACGCCCCGGACGATCGCGGCGAGCTTGTCGGCGGCGGTCGCCGCCGCGTTCAACACGTCGTGGGCGGTCGTTTCGCCCAGGGCGTCGGGGGAGCCGACGTTGGTGATCGTCGAGATCCCCAGCACGCGCATCCCGGCGTGGATGGCGGCGACCACCTCGGGAACGGTCGACATGCCCACCGCGTCGCCGCCGATCGTGCGGCACATGCGGTACTCGCTCCGCGTCTCGTATGTGGGGCCCAGCATGCCGACGTACACGCCGCGGCGGAGCGGGAACTTGTGTTCGAGAGCCACTGTCGCCGCAACTTCCTGCAACAGCGGATCGTACGGCGCACACATGTCGGGGAACCGCGGCCCGAGGGCGTCGTCGTTCACTCCCACCAACGGGTTGGCGAACATCAAGTTGATTTGGTCGTCGATCAGCATCACGTCTCCGACGCGAAACTGCGGATTGAGCCCCCCCGCCGCATTGCTGACCACCAGCGCCTCGGCGCCGAGGGCCTTCATCAGCCGCACCGGCAGCGACGCCTGCTCGGCCGACCACCCTTCGTACAGGTGGAATCGCCCCTGGAATGCGACGACCGGCTTCCCTGCGAGCATGCCGCAGACCAGCCGGCCGGCGTGTCCCACGGCGGTCGATTTGGGGAAGTGGGGAATGTCGCCGTAGGCGATCGTCGCTGCCGCGTCGATCTCGCTCGCGAGCCCCCCCAGCCCGCTTCCCAGGATGATCCCGGCCACGGGGGTCGCGTCCCAGTGCCGACGGACGGCCGAGGCCGATTCAGCGATCGTTGCAGCTAAGCGGATCATGACCGGGCGGCCTCGTACTCGAGGATCCCCAACACCAAGGCGCGCAGCTTCGGCTCGGCGCCGTTGGCCACGGCGATAATCTCGGCGACGTCGGCCGGCTTGAGGGCGTCGGGCAGACACATGTCGGTGATCACCGACAAGCCGAAGATCCGCATGCCGCTGTGGACGGCGACGATCGCCTCGGGGACGGTCGACATGCCGACGACATCGGCGCCGATCGCCCGCAGGAAGCGGTACTCGGCTCGGGTCTCCAGGTTCGGTCCGGTGACGGCGACCGTCACGCCGCGGTGGGCGACGAAGTCCTCGCGCCGCGCGATCGCCAATCCCGCCTCGATCAACTCGGGGGCGTAGGGGACGCTCATGTCGGGGAACCGCGGACCGAGCCGATCGTCGTTGATCCCCACCAGCGGGTTGTCCCCCATCAGGTTGATGTGATCGTCGATGATCATCACGTCGCCGGCGCGGTACTGCGGATTCATCCCTCCCACCGCCTGCGACACGACCAGCAGGTTTGCCCCCAGCGCTTTGAACACGCGCACCGGCAAGGTGATCTGGCTCAGGGGGTAACCTTCGTACTGGTGAAAACGCCCTTCCATCGCCACGACCGGGCGCCCCCCCAGCGTGCCGCACACGAGCCGGCCGCGGTGGCTGGTCGCCGTCGAGCGCGGGAAGTGGGGAATATCGCCGTAGTCGATCGTGACGGCGTTCTGCACCTCGCTGGCGAGATTGCCCAGCCCGGTTCCCAGGATCACCCCGGCCAAGGGCTTGTGGGGCCAGAGTTCGCGAATCTTGGCGGTCGCGGCGGCGATTTGGTCGTACAACTCGAGCATGGCGGCGGATGAAAGGGGCAGGCGGAGAGGGGAAGGTAGGATAAAAACTCCAGCGCAATATCGGCCGAACTCGCAACCGGCCCGCACGTCTCACGCATGCGGCTTAGCGGGGCGTCGGCGCTGCAAGATTCAGTAACTGCTCTGCGAGGTCGCCCCCGCGTCGCCGGTGCGCTCGGCGTCGGCGATCACTTGGGTGGCGCTGGTGCCCAATCGCGTGGCGCCCAGGGCGACGAACCGCTGGGCGTCGGCCAGCGAGCGAATCCCCCCCGAGGCCTTCACCTGGACCCGCTCGCTGCAGTGGGCCCGCATCAGCGCGATGTCGTGCTCGGTGGCGCCGGTGGCGTACATCGCGCCCCCTTCGCCCTTGATCATTCCGAACCCGGTCGAAGTCTTCACGAACGCGGCGCCGGCCCGCTCGCTCGCCTCGCACAGCTTGATCTTGAGATCGTCGGTCGGCAGCAACCCGGTTTCGAAGATCACCTTGGTGATCGCCCCGCCGGCGCGAGCCGCTTCGACCACGGCGCGAATGTCCGCCTCGACGAACGTCCAATCGCCAGCCAGTGCCCGGCCGAGGTTGACGACCATGTCGACTTCCTTGGCGCCTTCGGCGACGGCGATCTCCGTCTCGCGCACCTTGGCGCCGGTGCTCGTGCCGCCGTGGGGAAATCCGATGACCGTGCTGGGGACGACCCGCGACCCGGCGAGCAACTCGGCGGCCAGCGGCGCCATCGACGGCTTCACGCAGACGCTCGCCGCGCCGACCTCGACGCACATGGCGCAGGCGGCCCGGAGATCGTCGTCGGTCTGGGTCGGATGCAGGACGGCATGGTCGATCAGGGCGACGACGCTCATAACGCAACGCTCGCGGGGGAATTCGGCAAGTCGACGCTCTCGCCGGGCGGCTTGGCGAGAGGGTGCGAGTTTAGCGAATCACGAGGCGAAAGTCGACCAGCGAGGAGGACGGGTCGTGATACCGTTTGCGCCCTTGGTAGGGTGGCTGGGGTCGCAGCGCAGCGGAGCCCCCAGGGAATCCGCTGGGGGCTCACTTCGTTCGACCCCAGCCACCCGTCAATTTGGCAAATGGGATCTCTACCGGAGAACGCTCACGCAGCGGCGCGGAGATCGCATCAGGATGCGGAGGGGATCGTCGTTGCGTCGAGTCGACTGCGCCCGTGCGGCGCCGCTCGCCCGTTTCGGAGAAACGGGCCTACGTAGGGCAGTTTCTCCGAAACTGCCTTCTGGCGGCGGAGACCTGGACGAGCGGGATGCCGATTTCCCTTGGATTGACTGCCGATGGCGGCATTTGGCGAGGCGTCGAGTATACTTGCAGATGCGGACCCGCGCGAGCGGTTCGGGCCGCTTCGAGTCGGTTCGCGTGGCCGTCAGGGGAGTTTCGTGATGCAACGTTTGCTTAGAGTGCGCCTGTTGGTCGTCGCGTTGGTCGCGTGCGGCGGGTCGGTGCTCACGTCTCCGGCGAGCGCTCAGGTCCGCGCCCCCTTGGGCGGAAACAATCTCAACAGCCAGTTCAACCAACAGGGCTTCGGCATCGGGCAGAACAACTCTGGCGGCGGGTTTGGCGCGGGGCAACAGCAACCCGGGATGCAACAGGGAGGACTCCAACAAGGGGGGCTCCAGCAAGGGGGCCTGCAGCAGGGGCCCGGCGGACAACGCGGGTTTGTGGGGAACGACGCCCAGGACGCCCAGGGGATGTTCCAGAACCTTAGCGGCGGCGATCGGCGCCGAGCGATGTTTGACTTCGCCCTCGACAGCCTGAACGAGATGCGCGATCAGCGCCGTCGCTGGCAGGAGCGGCAACGTCAGCCGCCGCCGGCGCGGGTGGCGCTCGTGCCGGAGATCGACGTCGCCTCGCCGTCCCCGGCGATCACCGCGGGGGCGGTCGACCGGCGATTGACCGACGTGTTGTCGCGCCGCGGCGTGGCGACCCCTGAGATCGAGATCGTCGGCCGCACGGTGACATTGCGCGGCACGGTCGCCACGGAGCATGACAAACTGCTCGTCGGGAAGCTCGCGTCGATCGAGCCGGGAGTCTCGGAGGTCGAGAACCTGCTTAGTGTGCAGGACGATTTGTCGCCGTAGTCGGCAGTCCCGACGGCCAGGCCCACGCCTCGGCCACCGGCGCCCCCGCGGGGCCCACCTGCGGTCGCTCGGCTGGGGACGAAGGCGATTTCGCCGTTGCGGCGCTTGTCGCGGGCGGAGCGGTTGTCGACTGAGGCGATGTCGAACCGGCCAGCCCCGTATTGGTCGCGGCGCGGATGCGAGCAAGCCGTTCACGCTGGCTGTTCTGCTGCGCGGTCGCTAGCCGTTCGGTCATCTTCTCCGGCAGGGCGATCGTCGTGGCGCGCCGCCGGTTGAGCGGCTCGATCTGCTTGCCCCCGGCGAGGGCCGCCTCGTCCTCTCCTTGGAAGCTGGCCTGCGTCACCCCGGCCGCGACCGTCGGCGGCGGATTGTATCGCCCTGGTGCGTCAGCCATCGCCCGTTCCGGCCGCACGATGCCGGGGAGCAGATGGTTGGTCTGCTCGCTCACGATCATCGGGCCCCCCTGCGGCTCGAAACGGGCGATCAGGCTGACGCGTCGTTGGTCGCCGCCGACTTCGTCCCAGGGAAGCCAGACGCTGTACGACGGCCCGAATCGCGACGGGCTCTCGTGCTTGGCGAATTGCTCGACGGGGAAGATGTAGCGACGGGTCGGTTGCGTTTCATGCGGCTCGCGCTCGGTCTCGTCGAAGGCGTAGACGACGAGCTCTCCCTCGACGCGGACCGAGTCTTCCCCCTGCGGTCCGAAAAACACGATCCGGCCGCCGAACCCGCGTTGGGGCTTCTGCCCCGCAGTGTGGAGGGTCGTGTCGACCCAGGTGGCGATCAACCGCTGGGGAACCTGCGGCGCGGGGGGCTTGTCCGATTTCATGCCGAGCGAGCGCTTCACGTCCCAGGAGGCGAACTTCCACTTGCCGTTCTGCTTTGTCGCGCAGCCGACGGCCGAGCACGCCAGGAGCCCGGCGACAGCGAGCGTAAGCAGCGATCGTGGAGTGCGGTTCATGGACTTGTCGGGGCTGGATCTGGTGCGCGCTTGGTTAACCGCTGCAGTGGACGCGGAGGAATCGTTCATCTCACCGCGGCGGCGGCATTTGTTCCTGGGGGACGACGTACTCGTCCGGCTGCGGGGCCAGTTCGGGCGCGACGAACCCGTCGGTCGCCCCGGGCATTCCCGGGTAGACGGCCTGCGCCTCGGCGGCGCCCAGCGGGTCGAGCCGGCTCCGCAATCCCGCGGGGCCGTGCATGTCGACCACGTCCGACAGGCACCAACTCATCCGAGCCGACTCGGTCTGTTTGAGCATTTCCGATTCGTACCGCGAGCGGACAATGTGCGGAGTGAGGATGATCAACAGCTCGGTCCGGCGGGTGGTGCTGAGGTCGTACCGGAACAGGTTGCCCAACAGCGGAATGTCGGCCAGCAGCGGTACGCGGCGGTGGATCGCCTCGTCGCGCTTGGTGAGCAGCCCGCTGAGGACCACGGTCTGGCCGCTCACGGCGCTGACCACGGTTTGCGCTTGCGTCGCGTTGACTCGGGGAACGTTGATCGGATCGCCGTTTTGGGCGAACCCCACCGGCACGCCGTCGGCAATTCGGCCCAGTTCGCTCTTTTCGGCGAAGACCTCCATGACCACGAGCCCGTCGGGGCTGATGCGCGGCCGCACTTCCAATCGCAGGCCGACCGGTTCGCGCGTGATTTGGTTGATTGGAAACGAACCGACCACCGGCACGGTTTGCCCGGTGACGAAGGGGACGATCTCGCCGACGAACGCCCGGCCGATCTGGTTGTTGAGGGCCATGATCTGCGGGCGGCTGAGCACCTCAAGCCGCCGCGACTCCTGCAGAGCCCGCAACAGCATGCTCACGCTTTCGCTGCTGGCCGAGAGGACCAAGCCGCCGAAGCCGAGGTCCGGATTGAGCCGATTGACGGCGAAGTTGGAGAGCCCCTGGGCCGCGACGATGCCCGACGTGGCGAGCGAGCGATCGCTTCCCGAGTTGGGGATTCCCTGCTGGGGATTGCCGAAGTTGTACCCGGGATTCAGCGACGCGTTTTGGATCGATTGCTGCGTGACGGAGGTCACGGCCCCGCCGGCGCTGGTCGTTTGCGTCGTCGTGGTGATGTTCGAGATGTCCCCCAGCAGGCTGCGGTCGAACAGGGCCGAGTCCTGCAACCCCAACTCGACGCCGAATTCGTCGGCGTCCCCCAACCGAACCTCTCCGATGAGGACCTGGATGAGGACCATCGGCGCCTGTTCGTCGAGTTGTTCGATGATCCGCGCGATCTCGTCGTAGTACCGCGGCGTGGCCGACACGATGAGGCTGTTCGAACCGATGTCGGGGACGACGACCACCTCGCGCTCAAGCTGCGTGAAGGGGCTCACGACGCCGGGGCCGGTCTCGCGGACGTCCCGTTCCTGCTGCAACCACTGCTGCAGGGAGAGGGCGACGTCCTCGGCGCTGGCGTTCTTGAGTTTGTAGACCTGATTGCGGCGCTGGCGAGCTTCCTCGCTGTCGAGCCGCAGGAGGATCGTCTCGACCACGAGCAGTTCTTCCTGGCTCCCCGCGGCGATGATGCTGTTGGTCCGTTCGTCGACGCTGAGGCGCAGTTGGAAGACCCCGGCCTGGGCGTTGTCCCCCTGATCGACGGCCCCGAACAGCGATTCCAGCGTGTCGACCAACGCGACTGCGTCGCCGTTCTCGACCGGAAACACCTTGAGCACGGCCGAGGCCGCCGAGACTTGATCAAGCTCGCGGATCAACCGGCGCGCCTCTTCCATCGCCCGCGGAGCGGCCCGCACCAGGACCGAGTTCGACCGGGCGTCGGCAAAGACCAAGGCTTTGACCCCCAACGTGGCCGTCTCGTCGTCGTCAAGCGCCAGCAGATCCTCGAGCACGTTCTCAATGTCCTCGGCCGAGGCCCGTTCGAGGCGGAAGATCTCGAACTGCGACCCGGCTTCGGTTTGCTGCTGGTCGAGTTCGCGGATGACTTCCATCACCCGATCGAACGTCAGCGGCGCGGCGGCGACGAACACCGCGTTGGGATTGCTCAGCGGCAGCACCAGCGGCGTGCCGTAGTACGAAGCCAGCGTCGGCCCCGTGGTCGGCGGACCGAACGCTCGATTCAGCAGTGCAGCCATGGCGACGCCATCGGCGTTCTTGAGGGAGACGACGGCCACCTTGGGGGGCTCGACCTGCGACATGGCCTCGATCTGGCGGATCACTTCGCGCACCTTCTCGGTGTCGCGGGGATTGCCGCGGATGATGAAGATGTCGGTCCCCTCGATGTTTTCGACCTGCACGGGACCCAACAGCGCCCCGGCCAAGTTGGTGAGCGCCGCCGCGCCCTCGGCGTCGGCCGACGGGGCCTGCCCCGCGCCGCCGGTCGTGTTCTGAGCCAGCAGCATCGCGACTGATTGGCGCACCTGAGGCGCTGCGCGGGGGCCGACGGCCACGTACGCGGGATTCGCCTGCGGGTCGTTCGGCGCGTCGAGCGCCTCGACGATTCGACGCCACGCGGCAAGTTGCTCGGGCCGGCCGTCGAGCCGCACCGTTCCGGTCTGGCGATCCACCGCCGCCATGACCGCCGGTTCGCCGGGCAGTTCGATTGCGAACCGCAGCCACTGGCTCCGCGGTTCCGAGAGCAGCGGGAGCGGCCGATTGAACGTCGTCTGGAGCCGGGCGTGGAAGTCCTCGGCAGAGATTTGCGTGAGGCGCAACGTTGCGCTTTGAGCCGCGGACTTCGCCTCGGGAGCGGCAGACGCCGGAGCCGCCGCTGGCGCCCCGTTGGCCGGGGGGGGACTGGCTGGTTGCCGGGCGTCAAGCTGGGCGACGCGCACCGGAGGATTTGCAGGAGCGGGGGCGGCCTGGGCGAGTTCGCGCAGCGCCCCCGCCACCGCTGCATGGAGTCGCTCGTCTCCCCGCACGACCAGTCGGTTATTGCGCGCGTCGAGGGTCGCTTGGACGGGTCGGCCCCCTGTGGCCGCACGGATTCGCGCCTCGAGGGCCGCAGGATCGACTTCGCCCAAGTAGTACGCCCGCGCATCCGGCTGCGGGGCTTGAGGTTCTTCCGCACGAGCGGCCGTGACCGCGCCCGCGACGAGCACGGCGATCACGAGGCCCCGGCGGCGCTGGGCCCCGTAGGTTCGGGTTCGTGGCTGGCAAACCATAGCGAGTCAGGCGAGCAAGTCCGGTCGACGAAGCGGCTCGCCCCGCGCTGGCGCGCAGGGACCGTCCGTACAACCGGAATAATCGACAAACTTCGCCCAGAGCGCCAGCCAATCCGAACCGACGGCCAGAAGTTCAGTGAGATAGCCGGGCGTTGCTAGCAGCGAGCCGAGGACCGGCCCCCCCGCGAGCGGGAGATCGCCCCTCTTCTGGGGAAGGTAAGAGCCAGTTCGCATGAAAGCCGTGTGAGCTCACTTGAGTACGACGCAAAGGGAGCACGACGGGGCAGGAAAGCTGCGAAGACGCATTAGCTGATGAATGCTTCGCTTCACGCGGAAGCGCAGCGGTCGCAGAGCATGCAGAGCGGGCGGGCAGGAACTTACTCCCCCTCGTCTTCGTTCGGGATCGACTGAGTCGCGCGGAGGCGCGGGTCGATTTCCGCGTCGTCGTCGACCAGAGTGGCAGGGAGTTCCAGGGTGAAACAACTGCCGTGGCCCAGCGTGCTGGCGACGGCGATCTGGCCGCCGTGCTCTTCGACGATTTTGCGCGACACCGGCAGGCCGAGTCCCGTGCCGCGGCCTCCCTTGCGCGAGACGAAGGCGGTGAAGATCGCCTCGACGTCGTCGGGGGCGATCCCGGCGCCGTTGTCTTGGACCACGACGAACGCCTTTGCGAGCGGTTCGTCGTACCGGGTCGAGACCGAGACCCGGCCCGACTCGGCTTCGTCGCACGCGTCGATCGCGTTGGTGACGATGTTGAGCACCGCCCGGTGAAGCCCCTCGGGGTCGAACATGAGCTGCGGCATTCGCTCGTCCGGCTGATAGATCAGTTCCACCCCCAAGTCGGCGGCGCGCGATTGCATTAGCTCGACGACGTCGGCCGCGACCTCGTTGAGATTCGCCGGCTGCGGCTCGGGCTCGCGCTCTTTGCTGAACGTGAGCATGTCGAGCACCAGCGCGGAGATCCGCTCTTGATTGCGTTCGACGATCCCCCAGCCCTTGCGGATCGTGTCGACGGCGCTCACCGCGTCGCCGTCGTCGGCTTCGCCCTCCTCGGTCGTCGCTCGGTCGTGGGCGTTGAGGCCCAATTCGATGAGGTAGCTGCCGCCGCGGACCCCTTGCAGGATGTTCTTGATATGGTGCGACAGCGACGCGATCGCCTGTCCCACCGCCGCCAGTCGTTCCGCCTGGACAAGGGCCTTGTAGTAGGAGGTGTCCTCGACCGCCAGCGCCGCCTGATGGGCGATGGCGATCATCAACCGCAGGTGCTCCTCGGTGAACTGGTTGGCCGACTTGTTGGCGAGAACCCGTTGGGGGGTCGAGGTCGTGTCGATGTAGATCACGCCCACCACGTCGTAGCGACCCTGCATCGGCACGCAAATCGCTTCGCGAACGCCGAGATTGACGATGCTTTGGGCCGGATCCCAGCGGGCGTCGTCGCGGGCGTTGCTGGTGAGGACCCCCTCGCGACGGTCCTGCACGTAGTCGAGGATCGTCTTGCTGATCGTGATCTTTTCTTCCTGCGAACCGCGTCGATGGCGGCGCACTTTCGGATCGAGGCGGCCCGTCTCGAGATTCTTCATCATGATGCAGCCGCGGTCGGCGTCGACCCAGTCGAAGATCAGGTCCATGATCCGCTTGAGCAACTGGTCGATGTCGAGCGTGTGGCTCACGGCCAGCGCCGTGCGATACATGATTTGCAGGTTGCTGCGGGCCTGCGAAATGAACGGGTTCGACGACCCGCGAGCGTCGGGCATCAGCCACTCGCTGCCGCCGGTCTGGCTCAGCGAGGCGACGATCCGCGAGCCGCCGTGGTCGCCCGCCAGCGGCACGATGTCCACCAGATCGGCCAAGTCCTCGGGGGCATCGTCGTGGAACCCGGTGTAGAGGAGCAGCGAACTGCCGACCTGGATCTGATCGCCCGTCAGCAGGGCCCGCTCGGCGACCATTTGGCCGTTGACGTACGTGCCGTTGCTGCTGCCAGTGTCGCGAAGGACGTAGGAATCGCCGCGGCGGATCAATTCGGCGTGGTTGCGCGACACCTCGGTGTCATGCAAGCGGATCGTATTGGTCTGAGTCCGACCAATCGAGTGGATAGACTCCTCCAACGGGAACCGCGACCCTTGGTCGCGGCCCTGGATGACGAACAACGATGCCACGCGGGTAGGTACTTTCGCTCGACAAGGAGGAACGGAATGCTGCCCTTGATCGCCGCGGCGGCGAGGCGCGCGCAGCGACGAAACGTTCCAGAAGGACCGCTGATTGTAGCGCCGCAACGGCTAGCAGAACAGTCCCTGTCGCCCTAGGCGCCGACAGGCGAACGACTTAGGACGCCTTGGGGGGGCGGAACACGACGGTTAGGCAAAGAAGTGGGGCCGCGCCGCCCTGCACGTTGTTCGCAAGCTTGAACATGGCCGGCAGCTTGGAGACGGCGGAATCTGCCGCGGCGATTTCCCCGTCGCAAGGGGGGGATCGTCGCGGTTTCGGCAGCGACGGCTGGGACGATTCAATTGGCCTTGCCGGGTTCGGGGACGGTTTGCACAATACGCCCCGCTTCCAACCCCGTCGTCCGGCTGCTCGTCCCCGCGGAACGCCGCCGACAGCGCGGACGGGAATCCACAACGTTTGGTCAAGGACGACCAATCTTCAGCAAGGAGTGCTGACGTGAAAAAGCTGCTCGTATCGGCCGTCGCCTGCACCGTCGCCCTCACCGGGGCGAGCTTCTCTCAGGCCCAGAACCCCCACGGCGCCAACGCCGCCAAGTACGGCATCGCGGTGGTCGACGTCACTTACATCTTCAAAGAGTATCCCAAGTTCAAAGGGATCATGGACGGGATGAAGAAGGAGATGGAGGGCGCCGAGGCCCAACTCAAGGCCGATCGCGACCGGATTCAGCAAATGGAAGAGCGTCGCGACACGCTGCAGCCCAGCAGCGACGAGTTCAAGAAGCTCGACGAAAACCTGGCCCGGCAGAAGGCCGACTTCAACATCAAGGCGGGTACGATCCGCCGCGACTTCATGGAGCGCGAGGCCGAGGTCTACATGCAGACCTACCGCGAGGTGGCCAACGCCGTCCGCGTCTACGCCACGAGCAACAACATCGGCCTTGTGATCCGCTACAACGGCGACGATGTCGCTGCGACCGAGAATCGCCAGGACGTCCTGCGTGCGATCAACCAGCCGATCGTGTATCAGAACAGCATCGACATCACGCCCGACGTGATCGGCCTGCTGAGCCGCGGCGCCGTCCCGGCGGGCGGTCCGACCGCTCAGGCGCCTGGCGCCCGGACTGTTCGCTAGTCGCTTGTGCGGTAACCGAATCGCGAGCGTCGACGCCGCCCCTGGCGTCGATGCCTCGCCGCCGCGCCGTTGTTTGCGGTCGTCTTGAGTTCCATCTGGTTGAAAGTGCGCGACGATGTCCGCCGTGAGTCTGCAACAAACGCTCGCCTGCCCCGCGGTCGTCTACGGGTTCGGGTACTGGTCGGGAGCCGACGTGCGGCTCGAATTCCGACCCGCCCCGGTCGACAGCGGGATTGTCTTCGTCCGGCCAGACTTGGGAGGACACGCGCGAATCGCGGTTCGCCCCGAGCACCGCGTCGACGTTCCCCGCCGCACCAACCTGCGGCAGAACGGCGCCGAGGCGGCCATGGTCGAGCACGTGCTTGCCACGCTGGCCGGGCTGCAGATCGACAACTGCGAGGTGTGGGTCGACCAAGCCGAGATGCCGGGCTGCGACGGTTCGGCTGCGGGGTTCGCCGAGGCGATTCTCGGCTCGGGAATCGTCGCCCAGAACAAACCGGCCCGCAAGTTCGAGGTGGTGCGCCCCGTGCGGATCGAACACGGCAATTGCTGGATCGAAGCGAGTCCCAATCGTCAGGGACGGCTCTGCATCGAGTATCGACTCGATTATCCGCACGATCTGGCGATCGGCCGGCAGACGGCCTCGATCCACGTGACTCCCGAATCGTTCTTCCGCGAACTGGCTCCCTGCCGAACTTTTTTGCGGATCCGAGAAGCGGAAGAATTGCGGGCACAGGGGCTGGGGCTGCGGGTCACGCCCCGCGACCTGTTGCTGTTCGACGACGAGCGGCCGGTGCAAAACAAACTGCGATTTCCCAACGAGTGCGCGCGGCACAAGGCGCTCGACGTGCTGGGCGACTTGGCGCTCATGGGGCGGCGGATCGTCGGAAACTTCGTGGCCTATCGCAGCGGGCACCGGCTCAACGCGGAGCTGGCGGCCCGACTGCTGCAAACCGAGAGCGTCCGACACCGGGCGATCGCGTGACAAGAGCAGAGAATGCATCGAGCCGAAGGCGCCAGCCTCGGCGACGGACCGTCGCAGCAACGGCCGGGGCTGGCGCGTTCGGCTCATCAGGCGGCAACCGTGATTGACTGAACCGGCGAGCTAAAGCTCGACCGCACGACGACGCGACCCGCGCGGCAGGCATGTCCAACGCCGAGCAGTCGCCCCATGCAGGATTGCAAACAACATGGCCACGAGCATTGCCGCGAACGCGTGGGTCGACCCGCGCGCCGAGCTGGACGAGGGGGTCGAGATCGGACCGTTCTCGATGGTCGGCCCGGAGGTGCGAATCGGGGCCGGCACGCGCCTGGTGGGGCATGTGACCCTCATGGGCCAAGTCGAACTGGGCCGCGACAACATTCTCTACCCCCACGCCGTGATCGGCGGCGAGCCGCAAGACCTCTCGTGTCAAGGCGCCGAAGCCCGAGTCGTCCTCGGCGACGGCAACGTCGTCCGTGAAGGGGTCACGATCAATCGCGGCAGCGAAAAAGACGCCGGGGTCACGCGGATCGGCAATCGCAACTTCCTGATGGCCAACTGCCACGTCGCCCACGACTGCCAGATCGGCGACCATGTGACGATCGCCAACGGCACGCTGCTGGCCGGGCACGTACACATCCACGACCATGCGTCGATCTCCGGCGGGGTCGGGGTGCATCACTTCGTCACCGTCGGCAGCTACAGCTTCATCGGCGCATTGAGCCGTGCGCTCCACGACATCCCGCCGTTCATGCTGTGCGAAGGGCTGCCGGCCCGGCCGCGCTGCATCAACATCGTTGCGCTGCGACGCGAGAACTTCTCGCGCGAGGTGATCGACAAGCTCGCCGCGGCTCACAAGCTGCTGTATCGCTCGAAGGTCGGGCTGGGGCACGCGCTGGAAATCATGCGTACCAAGGGCATGCTCTGCCCCGAGGTTGAAAGCCTGCTGGCGTTCATTTCGGGTCAGCAGGAAGGCAAGCACGGCCGCGGCCGGGAATTGAGGAGGGCGGCGTGAAACGCGTTCGTTTGGCCGTCGTCGGCGCCGGGCACTTGGGGAAGATTCACGCCCGCCTCGCGGCCGGCATGTCCGACGTCGAACTGGTCGCCGTCGTCGACGCGGCAGAAGCGGCCCGCAACGCCGCCGCCGCGGAAACGGGCGCTCGCCCCGTGGCCGACCTCGTCGACCTCGTCGGCGAGATCGACGCCGCGGTCGTCGCGACTCCGACGTTCACTCATTGCGACGTTGCCGGCCAACTGATCGCCGCCGGCATCCATGTCCTGGTCGAGAAGCCGCTCGCACCGACGGCCGAGGAGGCGGAGCGGCTGGTCCAACTCGCTCGCCGCGCTCACGTGGTGCTGCAAACCGGGCACGTCGAACGCTTCAATCCCGCGTGGGAAGCCGTCCGCCCGCTGCTGGCCGAGCCGAAGTACATCGAGGCCCGCCGGCAGAGCACTTACACGTTCCGCTCGACCGACGTCGGGGCGGTGCTCGATCTCATGATCCACGACATCGACTTGGCCCTGTCGATCGCCCGATCGCCGGTCGTGCACGTCGACGCCGTCGGAATCTCGGTCCTTGGCGGCCACGAGGACATGGTCAGCGCCCGCTTGCACTTCGAGTGCGGAGCCGTGGCCAATCTCACCGCCTCGCGCACCAGTTACGCCCCCGCACGCGAAATGCACGTCGTCACGCCGCGGGCGAGCGTCGCGATCGACTTTGCGACGCGGCAAGCGACGATCGTCGAGCCGCGAGAGGAGATCCTGCGCCGCGGCCTCGACGTCGAGTCGCTCCCCGGCGAGGCGAAGACCGCGATGCGCGAGCGGTTGTTCGACGACTGGCTCGTCAAACGCACGATCGAGGTCCCTGCGGCCAACGCAATCGAAAACGAACTGCGAGATTTCGCTGCGGCAATCCGCAGCGGGACGGCCCCCCGCGTCACCGGCGCCGCGGGGCGCGACGCGGTCGTCGTCGCCAGCCGGATCCTTGAAAGCGTCGCCGCCCACAACTGGGACGGCCGCGAAGGGCGCCGCACCGGCCCGCTGGCCGCGCCTTATCTTCCCGCCGCACCGGCAGCCATCCCGCAGCCCGCCGGCGACGACACGGTCGTCTGGCGCAAGGCGGGCTAAGGGATCGTTCCCCGACGAACCTTGCCTTTCTTTGAACGTCTCAGCGATTTCCCCGGGAAGGATTCCCTGGGGGCTTCGCTGCGCTGCGGTCCCAGCCGTCCTCTTTCCGCTCGTTGAGCGCGCAATTCAACGACATTATACTCGCTCCCGGACCTGCACTTCATTCAGGGAGCGACATCGCATGCCCGCACGCGCAAACCTTTCCGGCGCCGCCCCCCTCCTGACGCGCCGCGACGCCTTCGCGACCGGCGCGGCAATCGTCGGCGCTGCAGGGGCGTGGGGACCGGCCCTGCCGGCCTCGGCCGCCCAATCGCTTGGCGAATCGCTCGTCCGCCCGGGTGACGTCGTGTTGTTCCAGGGGGACTCGATCACCGACGCGGGGCGCGACCGAACCCGCAACGAGCCCAACGATCAGCGCGCAGCCGGCGCCGGCTACGCTTGGCTCGCCGCGGCTCACCTTCTGATCAACCGCCCGGACGATCGCCTCGCGATCCACAATCGCGGCATCAGCGGCAACAAGGTCCACCAACTCGCCGAGCGCTGGCAGACTGACTGCCTCGATCTCAAGCCAGACGTGCTCAGCATCTTGATTGGCGTAAACGACGTTTGGCATCGCGTCAACGGCCAGTACGACGGGACGCTCGCCACCTATCGCGACGATTATCGGGCACTGTTGGAGCGAACGAAGAAGGCGCTGCCGAGCGTGAAGCTGGTGATCTGCGAACCGTTCGTCCTGCGGTGCGGCTCGGTGACCGACGCTTTCTTCCCGGCGATCGACGAGTTTCGCGGGGTTGCGAAGGAGATCTGCGACGAGTTCGACGGGCGGTTCGTCGCGTTTCAAACCTTGCTGGACGCCGCGGCAGAACTGGCCGCCAAGGAATTCTGGCTCCGCGACGGAGTCCACCCCACCGACCACGGCGCGGCGCTGATGGCCGGGGCGTGGCTCCAGGCGACCGGGACGGCGTGACTTTGACTCGAGAGCGGCGCCCCGCTCCTAGCCCGTCGTCCGCATCCCCGCCGAGACCCCTTTGATCGTGATGTTCATGATGTGTTCCGACTCGTCGGGAAGCGCGTCGGCGCTCGACACGGGACGTCGGGCCGTGCGGTCCAACAGCGCGGCTTGCACGACGTTGAGCGGGTCGACGTAGCCGTTGCGGACTTGGATCGATCGCTTGAGCCAAGGGACGTCGTCCAACAGTTCGCTGCCGCCGGCGATGGCGACGACCGCCCGCTCGGAACGTTCGAACTCGGCGATGATTGCTGCCGTCAGTTCGTTCGCCCCGGGGATCTCGGAACCCAGGCGGGCGTATAGGCGAAAGACCGGCATGTTCGCCTTGGCGAGGGCGAGGGCCGCGTTGCTGATCGTCGCCTCGAAGAACGGCCAATCGCGGTACATCGTGCGCAGGGCGTCCATCGCGGTCGGGTCGTCTGCGACCGATTCGACGGCCGACCCTAAGCCGTACCAGGCAGGCAACAGCGCGCGGCATTGCGTCCACGAGAAGACCCACGGGATCGCTCGCAGGTCTTCGATGCGGTTGCTTGCCTTGCGTTTCGAGGGGCGCGAGCCGATGGGGAGCCGCTCGATCTCGTCGATCGGCGTGACGGCGCGATAGTAGTCGGCGAACGCCGGGGCGTCGACCAGTTTGCGGTACGCCGTGAACGACCGCTCGGCGAGCTGCGTCATGAGCGTCGACCACTCGGTCGGCGGCGGCGTCGGGCGGCGCGACGCGGCCACCAGCGCCGACCAGCTCACCTGCTCCAAATGGCGGTAGGCGATCTCGGGGGTGTCGTACCGCTCGGCGAGCACTTCCCCTTGCTCGGTCAGCCGCAGCGAGCCGGAGAACGCGACAGTCGGCAGCGACAAAATGCTCCGTGCCGCGGGGCCCCCGCCGCGGCCCAGCGAACCGCCGCGGCCATGGAAGAACGTCAGCGAGACTCCGAACTCGTCGGCGACCTGCTGCATCTCGATCTGCGATTGCTGCAGCGCCCACTGGGCGGCGAGATATCCGCCGTCCTTGGTGCTGTCGGAGTAACCGACCATGACCATCTGGTCGTTCCCCTGAGCGGCCAGATACTCGCGATACTCCGGCACGGAGAACAGCATTCGCAGCGTGTCGGGCGCCGCGTGCAAATCGCCGATCGTCTCGAACAGCGGGGCGACCGGCAGACGCAACTCGGCGTCTCCGGGCCGGCAGCCGTCGACTCGCTCCGACCACCGCCACAACCACAGCATCGCCAGGACGTCGCTGGCGGTTTTGGTCATGCTGAGGATGTGGGCTCCCAGCGGCTCCATCCCGCCATGGCGTGCCGTGCGCCGCAAGAGCGCGAACAAGGCGAGCGACTCGCGAGCCGTCTCCGATCCGGCGAAATCGAGCCCCGGCAAGCGTCCGTCTCCCATCGTCTCGACGAGCAACTTCTCGCGGGAGATCTCGTTCAGCGCGCCGGGATCCGCGCATAGACCGGCTGAGCGCCACAATTCGTCGACCGTCGCATGATACGCCGAAGAATGCTGCCGCACGTCGAGCCGCGCACAGTGGAGCCCGAACACCTCGATCTGATCGAGCCACGGTTCGACTTCGTTCCGGACGACCAATTCGTCGCCGGCGGAGCGGAGGCAGTCGGCCACCAGGCGCACGTCGGCGGCCAGTTCGGCGGCAGTGCGGTAGCCGGGGGCTTCGGGGTCGAGCGGCGCATCAACCGGCGCGTCGAGCGTGTGTTGCAATCGCCAGACAATGGCGTGCAACCAGCGGCGATACGTCTCCAGCGGAGGCATCTTGGTCAGCAGTTCGCCCAGCGCGGACCAGCGGTCGGCGGCATGCTCGAGCGCCGCTTCCAGTCGCGCGGGGCGCGCGGCCAGCCGGTCGGAGATGCTCAGCGACTGCGACAACCGCCGCGCCGCCGAGCGATGCGCCGTCACGGCATGCCGCCGCAGCAAGGTGAGCGTTTGCGCGGTCACCTCCGCGGTGACGAACGGGTTGCCGTCGCGATCTCCGCCGATCCACGAGCCGTACCGCACCAGCGGCGTGGCAGGGACGGCCACCTTGGGGTAGTACTGGTGAATCGCGGCCCGCAGGTCGGCCAACAGCGCGGGGGCCTCGCTCCACAGCACGGGCATGATCGACAGCCCCCGTTCGACCTCCTGCAGCACGGTGGGGCGCCAGGGCCGCACGAAGTCGGTCTGCCATAGCTTGAACAGCTCGCCTCGCAACCGATCAGTCACGCGTTCGCGTTCGACGGGAAGCAGCCCGGGGGCGTCGCCGGTCGACAGGACTTCGCGAATCCGCCGCAGCAGCCGGCGCACCGAACGGCGTTTCGCCTCGGTCGGGTGGGCGGTCAGCACCAGTTCGATCCGCACCCGATCGACCAACCGCTGCACCTCCTCGGTCGACAGCCCTCGATCCTGAAAGGCCGCCAGCGCGGCGCGAACCGATTCGCGCCGCGGCTCGGGATACGACTCCCGCTCGCGTTGCCGCAGGACCCGCACGCGTTGGCGATCCTCGGCCAGATTCGCCAGTTCCAGAAAGATGCTGAAGCTGCGGACGATCGCCTTGAGTTGACTGTCGGAGAGCGCCGCAACCCGCTGGTAGAGTTGCTCGCCCGCCTGCTCGTCCCCCGCGTGGAGTCGTCGGGCCAAGCCGCGAACGTGTTCGACCAAGTCGAAACCCGCTTCGCCGGCGAAGCGTTTGATGACGTCGCCGAACAATCGGCCGAGGAAGTCGATCTCGCGGCGCAGCTCCGATTGGCGATCTTCGCTCATGGGGACTCGCGGGAGGCGGGCGGGGCGGGAGGCGGGCGGGGCGTCGCCCGGCGGGACCGGCATTATCGCCGATCCGATGGCGTGCGCCGACTCCCTTCCGAACCTTGGCGTGATCTCGCGCGTGCGTACTGAAAGGACCGGCTGGGATCGTCACCGTGCCTCCGTGGTGACAACGTCCCCGCCCGAGCGGCCTCAAAACGGCGTTTCACGGGGTCGGCGCGCGTGCTAGGCTTGCCTGTGGGTTTTGCGTGGGTTCGGACTTTGTCCGGGTGGTCGTCGTGCCTTCCCTGGCGGGCAAATTATGGCGTGCGTCATGCAGATGGAAGAGATCTCTCCCGAGGCGGTCGAGCACGGGCAGTTGCTCGCGGCGGCGGAGTTGCTGTGCCGAGTGTGGCCCAAGCCGGGGCGAACCCCCGAGTCGCGGGTCGAGGCGGCCCTGTCCGAGTTGCGCGCCTATGACGGCCCGCACAACCAACGACCCCGGTCGTTTCTCCTCCGCGAGCAAGGCAAGGCGATCGCCCATGCCTCGATCGTCTCTCGCGAAATCATCTTGGGGAGCGAACGGGTCGTCGTCGCCGGCCTCGCGCGGGTCTGTACGGCCCCCGAGCAGCGGGGCCGGGGGCTGGGGGAACTGGTCGTCCGCGCGGCATTCGAAACGATCGACCGCGACGACTTCCCGTGGGCCCTGTTTCAGACCAACACCTCGGTCCGCCCGTTCTACGAACGGCTCGGGTCCGCGCTCGTCGAGAACCGGATCGTCAACTCCCGCGGCGACGACTCCGAGGCGAATCCTTTCTGGGACGAAGTGGTGATGCGCTACCCGAATCGCCCCGACTGGCCCGCGGGGACGATCGATCTCCTGGGCCCCGGGTACTGAGCGGACCACGGACCGCCGAACCGAGGCCCGCGAATCGCCCCGAATGTCAGATGGCGTGGCGCGTGCCGCGCAGCCGGGCGCGAGCTCGGGTGAGGACCGGGCCGACGCTCCCCACCGGGACGCCGACCACGCGGCTGATCTCCTGGTAGGTCTTCCCCTCAAGGTGATACATCCGCACCACCTGAGCGTCGGGGCCGTCGAGTTGCTCGAGCATGCGGTCGACTTCCTCGCGGTCGCTGATCCGCTCTTCGACCGCAGCGGCTTGGTCGGCCGGGTCGAGGGCTCCAACCGTGGTTGCGGGGGATCGCTGAGCGAGCAACCGCCGGACGACAATCCGCCGGGCGATGACGGTGAGGTACGTCGCCAAGCTGCTGCGACCCTGGAACCGCCGGAGAACCGCAAAATCGTCGTCGACGATGGCCAAAAACACGTCGCTGGCCAGATCCTCGCGATCGGCTGCCGAGAGGACCATCGACCGGCTGCGGGCCGAGTGGTTGATCACGTGGATCACCAGCCCCGAGAAGCGGTCGACGAAGGACTCCCAGGCGCGTTCCTTTTGCGCCAAGCAGTTTTCGAGCAGGGTGCGGTCGACTTCCGAAAGCGCCACGTCGCGACTCCACGGTCGGTCGCAGGCTGAGGCTGCGAGCAGTACTTGGCCCCTGATTGCCGTCCGGCGCCGTACCCCTGCTCGGCGGGGTCGGTCCAACGACGCGCGCACCGCGAAGCGAGGCGGCTGACGAACGGATCCCTCCCCTGTCCTCTCAATTCTAGATAGCCGGCGGCGGCGGAGCAAGCCAACGGCGATTTCGGCCGGGGAATGCCGCGAGTCGTCGCGGAGAGAGCACAGGAGAGCCTGGGCGAGGACGAGCCCGGGTGTTGAGACGAGAATGCCAACAGGGGGCCTATGCCGTCCGCTCGCCATGGCCGTTGGCGACGGCTTGCGGGGGGACCATAGCCGGGGCGGCTGCGGTCGTCGTCGGACGTTCGCTTGAGCGAAATCGATCTCGACGGCCCTGCGGCAATTTCCGAAACTCCGCTCGCGGCAACACTTGCCGGCGATTCGCCGATACGGTTATCATCGCCCGGAGACGGCGGTATTGCAGGCGGCGCCAGCCTTTGGCCGCGACGAGCGCGGCTCGGCGTGTCGGAGCGCCGCCCGGACTCGATGCGAATTCCAAGGAGAGAGTAGATATGGCCCACGTTGTGTGCGAACCGTGCTTCGGCTGCAAGTACACCGATTGCGTGGTCGTTTGCCCGGTGGAGTGCTTCTACGAGGGCGAGCAGATCCTGTACATCCACCCGGACGAGTGCATCGACTGCGAAGCGTGCGTTCCCGAGTGCCCGGTCGAGGCGATCTTCCACGAGGACAACGTCCCGGAGGAGTGGAAGGGCTTCATCGAACTGAACGCCGAAATGGCGCCGCAGTGCCCCGGGATCACCGAGAAGAAGGCCCCGCTGGCCGACCAATAGATCCGGCGCGGTTGGGTCGCCTCGCGGCAAGATCGCTGCGGTGTGCTCCCGACAGCTGCGGATTTGACTTGCGAATCCTTAGCCGTCGCTCGCGATTACGCGAGCGGCGGCTTTTTTCATGCGCCGAACGTGACTCGCTGTTCTCGGGCTTGAGTTCGGCGACGGAGTCGGCGTCTAGGCCGGGCGAGTCGCCAGCGCCGGTCCTGCCGAATGCGCCGGCTGCGCACGGTGCGGAAAACCTCTTGTTGCTGCGGCGCAGGGCGGGTCCAGGAGCGATCCTCGACATAGGTTTGTGTTGAAGATAGCCCCGCTCCCGAGGCGACGGTCGCAAGCCGTCGCGCCGTGGATCGTCGTCTCGCCTCAGGACACGCGCTGTGAGTCGTTCTCGCCCGGCAATCCGACGTCCCGCTCGCGCCTGTCTCGGCAGCCGCCGCGGCTTGGCCGCAACCGAACTGGCGGTCTGTCTGCCGCTGCTGGTGCTGATCGTCTTCGGCTCGATCCAGGCGTGCAATCTCATCTACCTGCGACACGGGCTGGTGACCGCTGCGTACGAGGGGACGCTCGAACTGGCCAAACCGAACGCCTCGAACGCTTCGATCCGCGTCCGGGCCGAACAAGTCCTGGCGGCCCGCGGCATTCGTAACGCACAACTGCAGATCCTCCCCGCCGGTACGGAGGCGTCCTCCTCGATGCGGGGGACGCCGCTGACGATCGACATTCGGGCCGAGGTGAAGCCGAACATCGCCTTGTCAGGTTTCTTCCCGTTGCCGAACGAAGTCCGCGTTCGGCTGGCAGGCACGCGCTGAACACGAGGGGACGATGACCGCTCTGCACGCTGCGACAGACACGTTCCATCGGCGCCGCCGCCGACCGCGGGGCGCCGACCGACGCGGGGCGATGCTGGCCCTGATCGCGCTGCTGTTGCCGGTCGTGTTGCTGTTCATGGGATTCGCCGTCGATCTGGCGTACATGCAGACGACGCGCATGGAACTGCGGGCCGCCGCCGACGCCGCGGCCCGCGCCGGGGCGACCGCGTTGTCGCAGACAGGCGACGAAGCCGCAGCGCGGAGGGTCGCCAGTCAGATCGCCCAACGCAACGAAGTCGCCGGTCAGGCGATGCTGCTGCGCGACAGCGACATCGAGATCGGCCGGTCGACGCTGCAGTCCTCGGGAAAGTGGGCGTTCACCCCTGGGAGAGCTCCGTCAAACGCGGTTCGCGTCACGGCCCCGCGCAACGCATCGTCGCGGGGAGGGAGCGTCTCGCTGTTTTTCGGCGGGCTGATCGGACGCAAGTCGTTTGACCCGGTCATGCAGGCGACGGCCAGCTTCCTAAGCTGCGACATCTGCGTGGTTCTCGATCGTTCGACCTCGATGAAGCTGAACGTCACGGGCCAGACCGGCGGCATGTACACCTCGGATCCCCGGTTCTGCGCTCCCCCCGTGGCGACCAGCCGCTGGATTGCGCTGGACGCCGCGATGCAAGTCTTCACCGACGAACTTCGCCAAAGCGGCGGCGAACACCAAGTCGCCTTGGCCAGCTACAGCAGCGACATTGTCAGCATGTACGGCAATCTGTGCGGGGCCAGCAAGACGCCGGCCACGCTCGACGCCCGCCTGAGCACGAATCTCAAGGCGATTGACGACGCGGTCGGCAAGCTCTCGACCGGCGTTTGGAACGGCAACACCCACATCGAAGCCGGCATGCGCGTCGGCATCGACGCCTTGCTGGACAAACGGTACGCCCGCACCACGGCGACGAAGATCATGATCGTCATGACCGACGGCAACGAAAACGTGGGAAGCGCGATGTCGGCGGCCCAGGTCGCCGCCGCGGCGAACGTCATCGTCCACACGATCACCTTCAGCGACGACGTCAATCAGACGCTGATGCGGAACGTCGCCTCGGTCGGCGGGGGAACGCATTATCACGCCAACACTGCCGAACAGTTGCGGGCGATCTTCAAAGAGATGGCCGCGACGGTCGCGGGTCTGACCCAGTGATCCGCGGCGAGCCGCCGACCGCGGATCGTCACGCATTCCTACGGCGATGTCGCTCGGTTTCAAATCTGCATTCAACGAGTTGCGACATGAATCGCTTGAGCGTTCCGAAGAACGTCGCCGGGAGACGCCGATCTCGTCGTCGCGGGGCGACGACCGTCGAATTCGCGTTGACGGCGCCGCTGCTGTTCATGATGGTGCTGGGAGCGATCGAATTCAGCCGTGCGAACATGCTGCTTCACACGAGCTCGATCGCCGCGACCGAGGCGGCCCGGGCCAGCATCATCCCCGGCGCCACCGTCGCGGAAGTCCGCGCAGCCGGGCAGCAGCAACTCAACTTGATCGGCGTGACCGAGGCGACCTTTACGATCGAGCCGGCCGAGATTCTGCCTGACACGAAGCAGGTGACGGTCAATCTCTCCGTCCCGGTGAACCTGCGGAACGGCTACCTCCTGCCGCGGGTGTTCCTCGGGCGAAGCGTATTCAAGTCGGTCACCCTGCAGCGCGAAGGAGCGACTGCAGAGACGGGAAGCGAATCGGCGCCAAAGACCGGCATCGTCGGCGAGATGCAAGGCGACGGCTACAGCGGGTTCACAACGGCCTCCAGCGCCAAGACCAACGGGGCGTCCAACGCCAGCGCGACAGGAACGGCCAACGCTAACGCCAAGAACGCGGCAAGCTCGAGTGGGTCGTAGCCCCAGTTCGAGCGGCGCCCGAGAGACGCACCCTGTCGGATTCGCGGCGCGTCACCGCAAGTCGACCGACCAGTACGCCGCGTCGAGGAAGGTCTTCCAACTGGCGTACTTGGGATTGCCCAGCTTCATCGCCAACAGCGGACTGCGCTTCGGCTTCACCGGCGGACGGATCAGCTTCATGTGCGCTTCCTTGGGGGTGCGGCCCCCTTTGCGAACGTTGCACTTGACGCACGCGCAGACGAGGTTCTCCCAGCTTGCCTCCCCGCCGCGACAGGTGGGGACGATGTGGTCGAGGCTCAGTTCGCTCGTGGGGAAGTGCAGGCCGCAGTACTGGCACTGGTTGGCGTCCCGGGCGAAGATGTTTCGCCGATTCAGCCGCACCCGCTGTCGCGGCACGCGATCGTAGTTGAGCAGCCGCAGGACCCGCGGCACGCACACCTCAAAATTGACGCTGCGGATCCAGTCCTCGTCGGGCGCCTTTTCCTTGAACGCGGCGCGCAGCTCGCTGATCTCGCGCCACGACTGAAAGTCGTAGTTGGCGTATTGGCCGTTTTCGATGTGAATGACCTCGGCCAGGCAATTCACCAGCAGGCTGAAGGCGCGCCGCACGTTGACCACGTGCACCGCCATGTACTGGCGATTGAGCACGAGTACGCTGGCGCTCAAGGCGCTTGGTTCGGCTGTCGACATCCGCGGTCGTCCTCCCGGAGAGAAGCTGTGCGTCGTCAATGCTGCCTGTTCGCCATGCACCGGCAGCGGGCAAGTCGCAGCGGGGCGAAGATCGCCCCGGCGCGGCCGCAAGCGCGGGTGCAGCAGCGGAACGCATGTCATTCTAAGCGGGGTTCGTCCGCCAAGCCAGCGCAGGCACGTTGACAATTCTCCCTACTGGTCCGCGGACCGACCGGGAGTCGACGAGGTTCGCGATGCGGCGTTCCTTCAAAGCTCGGGCATGCCATTTGCTCTTGCGGCGGGGACGCGATGCCGACGGACCGCCGCCGCGGGATTCTCTTGCGAACGGCGCAGGGGGCTCGTTACGATAAGTCAAGAGCCCAGGCCGATCGCGGCAAGACGCCGCCGGGGCCGCGGCCATTTCCACGCGGGGGCGCTTCATCGATGATCCACTACACCTGCGACGGTTGCGGACGAACGATCGACTCGTCCAGTGAAATGCGCCACATTGTTCGCGTCGAAGTTTACGCGGCGATCGAGCCGAACGACGAACAACTCGACGACGACCGCGACCACCTGCAGGAAATCCAGGATCTGCTGGAACAACTCGACGAAGCGGACGAGGCCGAACTGGGCGACGAGGTCTATTGCCAGCGTCGTTTCGACCTGTGCAACGAGTGCCGCCGCCGATTCGTGAAGAATCCGTTAGGGCGCATGACGAGCGAACAGTTGGGTTTCAGCCAGAACTGACGGCTCCTTCCCTCCCGCAGCTCCGGCCGGCTCTCTCTGCGTTTGCCGCCATTGGTTTTCTCGCGCCATGCCCGCCTACCAGCGATCGCGCACGCATCAGATTCTGGCGATCGTCTTGGTGGTTGCGATCGCGCTGCTCAACTGGTGGCTGGAGCGGCAGGAGCAGATCGCCGACCCCGCCGGGCCGCGGGACAGCGTCCGCGTCGAGCGGGTCGTCGACGGCGACACGTTGCTGTTGGGACCCGACGGGACACGGGCCCGGTTGCAAGGAATCGACACCCCCGAGACGGTCAAGGAAGACTCCCCCGTCGAACCCTGGGGGCCCGAGGCGACGCAGTTCACACGCGATTTCGTCCGCGCGGCGGGCAACCGCGTCGAGATCGAGGTCGACGGCGAGCGCCAGGATCAGTACGGCCGGCGACTGGTCTTCGTTTGGGCGGGCGAGCGGTTGCTGAACGAGGAACTTGTCCGCGCGGGGCTCGCCCGACCGAAGCTGGCCTACGACTACAGCCAAGCGAAGAAGGACCGTCTTAAGCAAGCCCAGCGCGAAGCTCAAGCGGCCCGGCGCGGGATTTGGTCGGGCAAGAACTGAGGGGCTATTCCCTTCTCGCCTTCGAAATTGCCCGCGAATCACGCGAAATGTCGCGAGTAGTTTTCAGCAGGGATCGAGTTGGGGCATAGGCAGTTCACCGCAAGAGCTGGGATTGGCTTTGCCAATCGCGGTCGCCTCCGTCTCCGATTCGCCCCCTTTGCCGAGTTCGCGGGCTCCTGAACCGCTTTCAATCGCCGAATCCATGACGAGCCCGCACCGTACTGCCGCCGAGTTGCGCGAGCACGCCTGGCAAATTTGGCGCGCCGGCGTGGCAGGGGTCGATCCGCGACGGTTGATTCAAGACGCCGTGCAAGTGCATGGCGACTTGCTCGTCGTGAACGACGGGGCGGAGGAGATTGAACTAGGCGAAGTCAATCGAATCGTGGTCGTCGGCGGCGGCAAGGCAGGCGCCGCGATGGCGTCCGCTCTCAAAAGCGTCCTCGTCGACTCGGACGCTGCGCGCCGGCGGTTGAGCGGTTTGGTGTGCGTTCCCGAGGACTGCTTGCCGACTCTCCGGATCTTCTCCCCCGACAATCAGCAAAGTCGGGGAGAGATCGAACTGGTCGCCGGTCGCCCGGCCGGCGTCAACGAGCCGACCCCAGCCGGCGAGGCGGCCGCTCGGCGGATGCTCGAACTCGTCGGCTCGCTGACCCGCGACGACCTTTGCTTGTGCCTGCTCTCCGGCGGAGCGTCGGCGCTGCTCCCGGCGCCATGCCGAGGGTTCTCGCTCGAAGACAAGCTGCAATTGACGCGGCGCTTGTCCGCCGCGGGGGCGTCGATCGATCAGCTCAACTCCGTGCGACGTGAATTGAGCGATTTCAAGGGAGGCGGACTGGCCGACGCGTGCAGGGCCGGTCGCATGATCTCGCTTGTCGTCTCCGACGTGCCGGGCGACGATCTCGCGACGATCGGCTGCGGGCCGACGGCAGATCGTCAATCGCTTCCCTTGGTCGCGATCAATGTGTTGCGAGAGTTCGGCGTCGACCGCGAGCCGTACGGCGAGCGTGCCGTCGGCGTGCTGTTGGACAAGCACCGGCACCGGCAGCGGAACGACGCTCGTGCCAAGCGGACGACTCGTTCAAGGAATTACGTCATCGGCAACAACGCCGCGGCTGTCGACGCCGCGGGGATCGAGGCGGAGCGGTTGGGGTACAGCCACGCAATGATCTCGGCGACCGCGCCGGAGGGACCGGCGGAGGAGGTCGGCCGGCGGCTGGCGTCGCTCGCCAGGCAGATGCGCGACGAGCCGGGGCCCGATTGCCTGATCGCCGGCGGCGAGCCGACGGTGCGCCTGCCGCCCCCCGAGGTTCGCGGCCGCGGGGGACGCAATCAGCAGCTCTGCCTGGCGGCGCTCGTCGAGCAATCCGACTGGCGCGGAATGGCGCTCGTCTCGGGAGGGACCGACGGCGAGGACGGTCCGACCGACGCCGCGGGGGCGTTTCTCGACGAGCCAATCGCGATAGCGGCTCGGCGTATGCGGCTCGACGCCGTCGATGCGCTAGCCCGCTGCGACGCCTACGAATTCTTTTCGCGCTGCGACGGCCTCTTGAAGACCGGCCCGACTCACACCAACGTCGGCGACCTGCGGGTGGTCGTCGTCGAGCGGCGTGCTAGCGAGTCGCACTGAGGTGCAATCGCCGGGAGTGCGGCGTTCTGCGGGCTTGCGGACCTGACTGCGATTCGGGCCCGCTTATGCAGTCGGCCGCGGCGCCCTACAATGGGTCGCATGTACGCAGTTCTGTTCGACATCGACGGCACGCTGATTCAGACCGGCGGGGCGGGGCATTTGGCGTTCTCGCGGGCCTTCGCCGACGAATTCGGGGTGGAGAAGCTCGCGGGGGACGTTTCGTTCGCGGGACGCAGCGATCGGGCGATCGCGCTCGATCTCATGCGGGCCCACGACGTGCCGGCGACCCCGGCGACGTGGCTCCAGTTTCGCCGAAGCTACCTGACCCACCTGCCGGGGGCGCTCGCTGAACTCAACGGCGTCGTCTTGCCGGGGATCGAGCCGCTGCTGATCGAGTTAGGTGCGATGAGCCATGTTGCAGTCGGGCTGCTGACCGGCAACCTGCGGGCCGGGGCCGAGACGAAGTTGTCGCATTACCGTCTGTGGGGACGATTCCCGTTCGGCGGGTACGGCGACGAATCGACCGATCGCAGCGACATTGCTCGCGCCGCCCTGGCCGAGGCCGAACGCCACGCCGCCGAGAACAACGGGCACAGCGGTCCGCTCTTGGAAACGATGGTCGTCGGCGACACCGTGCATGACATTCGCTGCGCCCGGGCGATCGGCGCCTTCGCCGTCGCCGTGCCGACCGGCCATTCCTCGGCCGACGAACTGGCGACCGCCTCGCCGGATCTAATCCTGCCGGACCTCAGCGACCCGCGCCCGCTGCTGGAGCGGATCGAGGCCATTGCAGGGTGATCGGAACGAGGGAGCCGCGGGACAAGCGGACTTCCGGACGTTGGGACGATGTCGATTGCGCTCTGTCCCGTTGTCCGCTTGTGCTCAAGTTCCTTTGAAACCTCGCCCTCATTCCGTCAGCAGCACGTGGAGCGATCTTGGCCCGTGGGCGCCGATGACGAGCGATTGCTCGATGTCGGCGGTTTTCGAGGGGCCGCTGATGAAGGCGCCGAAGCCGGGCGCCGCGAAGGCCCCCGCCCCGGCGTTCGTCTCGGCCAGACGGTCGTAGGCCGCGTGCATCGTGGCGACCAACTTTCCCGCGGGGACGACCAGCACGACGTGCTGCGCGATGAAGTACGCCGCGCGATGGGTAAGCCGACGATCCGTGACCCAGACGGCCGCGTTCTCGGCGACCGCCAGCTCCCCCGGCAATACGGCCAGATCGACGTCGTCCAGGGCGTGGGGGGATTCGATTGCCGCAAGGTCGACGTTCCCCGCGATCGCCGCCGGCACGAGCGACAGCGTGCGCTTCGGCTGGATGGGGTGCGCGATCTCGGCGACGGCGGCCGGCAACTCTGCATCGCCGCGGACGACGCGCCCGGCGCCGCCGACTGCGGCCAGCGCTCGGCAAAACTGCTCGGCCAAATCGGGATACGCGATCCACTCGCCCGCCACCGCCGGCAATGGCGCCAGCGGCGGGGCGTTGCGACGCAGCTCGGCGAGGATCTGTTCGCGCGACGCGGTCATCGTCCCTCCTGATGTTCGTCGTACCAGGCGCGGAAGCTCTTGGCCGGCGGCTCGGGGAGCTCGCGCTGCCGGCCCCAGAGATTCAGCCGCGAATAGACGAGCCATCGCGGACTGATCCGCAGAGCCGTTCGGGCCGCCGCCCCGGCCGCGCGGTACAGCCACGAGCGCCGCAGCACGAAGCTCGCCGCGCGCATCATGGTGCGTTTTGCAGGAGCGAGCAGGCCGCGCGCGACGATCTCGCGCCGCCAGGTAAGCAGTTGGTTGTGGAGGTCGATCTTCACCGGGCAAACGTCGCTGCACGAGCCGCACAGGCTGCAGGCGTAAGGCAGACTGCCGTGCTCGGCCGCGTCGCGGGCCGGGTTGATGATCGACCCGATCGGACCCGCCACGGTGACGCCGTAGCTGTGCCCGCCGCTGCGGCGAAAGACGGGGCACGTGTTGAGACACGCCCCGCAGCGGATGCAGTTGAGCGACCGACGAAAGTCCTCGCTCCCGAGCAGGCTGCTGCGACCGTTGTCGACCAGCACGATGTGCAATTCGCCTCCGGGCCGCGGGCCGTGGAAGTGAGAACTGTAAGCGGTGATCGGCTGGCCGGTGGCCGAACGCCCCAGGAGCCGCAGGAAGACCCCCAAATCGGCGGCCCGGGGAATGATCTTCTCGATTCCCATCGCGGCGATGTGGAGCGGGGGGAGCGAGGTCCCCAAGTCGGCGTTCCCTTCGTTGGTGCATACGACGAACCCGCCGGTCTCGGCGATCGCGAAGTTCACGCCGGTGATCCCCGCTTCGGCGGCGAGGAACTTCTGCCGCAGGCGTTGCCGGGCCGCCTCGGCGAGGTACTTGGGGTCGGTCGCTCCCGCCGCGGTGCCGAGCCGGTCGTGGAACAGTGCGCCGACCTCTTCCTTTTTGATATGAATCGCGGGGAGGACGATGTGGCTGGGCGCCTCGTCGCGCAGTTGCACGATCCATTCGCCCAGGTCGGTGTCGGTCACCTCGATCCCGTGCCGTTCGAGATACGGATTGAGCCCGCACTCCTCGGTGAGCATCGACTTGCTTTTGACGACCCGGCGGACGCTCCGCTCGGCGAGCAGCCCGTGGATGATCGCATTGTGTTCGGCCGCGTCGCGAGCCCAGTGGACGCGGGCGCCGAGCCGGCGGGCGTTCTCGTCGAACTGCTCCAAGAGCCCCGCCAGATTGCTCATCGTGTGAAGCTTCACCTGCGAGGCGAGTTCCCTCAGATGCTCCCACTCGGGAAGCGAGCGAGCCTGGTTGTCGCGCTTCGCACGGATGAACCACAGCGCCTGATCGTGCCAAGCGGCCCGCGAACCGTTGGCGACAAACTCGGCGGCGGCGACTGCGTGAGCGGACATGGCGGGGCGGAGAGAGCGAAGGCGAGAGATCAAAAGTCAGAGTTGGTGCAACAGATCCTTGCGAGCCAGGCCGTCCCCGGCCCTGGCGCGCCGTCAATCAACGTCAATCCGCAACCCCATCGCCTCGCACAACAACTCGGCGACATGCATGACTCGCAGCGGCTCGCCGTCGCGACGGATCAGTCCTCCCAGGTGCATCAGGCACGACATGTCGGCCGAGGCGAGCACCTCGGCGCCGTGCCGCCGGTGATCCGCGACGCGGTCGCGGCCCATCATGCACGAGACCGCCTCCTCGAACACTGCGAACGTGCCGCCGAATCCGCAGCACTCGTCGGGGCGATCGAGATCGGTCAGTTCAATCCCGTCCAATCCCGCGACAAGCTGCCGGACCTTGTTGAACGCGGGAAGCATTCGCTCGCTGCCGCGTCCCAAGTCGAGCTCGCGGAGGCCGTGGCAGCTTTGGTGGAGTCCCACGCGATGGGCGAAATTCCCCGCGATCTCGTCGACCTGAGCCACGTCGACCAGAAACTCGCACAACTCGAAGGTCTTGGCCTCGAGCTGCGCACGGGCCGCTTCGTCCGCGATCAGTCCGTGATAATGCTTGCGGACCATCGCGACGCAGCTCCCCGAGGGGCCGACGACGTAGTCGCACGCGCGGAACGCGGCCAGGAAACGCTCGGCCACGGGTTTGGCCTCCTCGACGCAGCCGGCGTTCGCCATCGGTTGGCCGCAGCAGGTCTGCTCGCGGGGGTAAACGATTTCGACGCTCTGCCACGGCTGGGTCGCCAGCCGCGGGGCGAACCGCTCCAACAACCGCAGCGTCGCCGCACCCACGCGCGGGTAGAACTGGTCGACGTAGCAGGGAATAAACAGCCCGATGCGCATGTGCCTCATCGCTGCGAGAGCGTCTCGCGCTCGTAACGACGCACCTCGTCGAGCCATGCCAGCCCCGGCGGGGTCTCGCTCGACAGGCAGTGGTGATCCCACACGGCGCCGACGGGAAGCGCCTTGCATTGCTCCAACAGGGCGAGCCGCCCCGTGAAGTCCCCCTCGGCCTCCATGGCCCGCAGCGTGTCGATCGGCTCCAGCAAGGCCGCCAGGACCGACCGCAGCGTATTGCGCGTGCCGATGACCCACGCGGCGATGCGGTTGATGCTCGCGTCGAAAAAGTCGAGCCCGATGTGGGTGCGCGACAGGAATCCGCCGCGGACGATCTCCTGGCCGATCGCCTGCAAATCGTCGGTGTAGGCGACCACGTGGTCGCTGTCCCAGCGCACCCCGCGGCTCACGTGGAGCAGAAGTTCCGGGACCCACATCATCACCGAACTGATCTTTTCGGCGATCGACTCGGTGGGGTGGAAGTGCCCCGCGTCGAGACAAAGCGCCTTCTGCCGCGCAGCGGCGTAACCGAGGTAGAACTCGTGCGAACCGACGACGTAGCTTTCCGACCCGATGCCGAACAGCTTGCTCTCGACGGCGTCGAGATTGTGCGCGGGGGAGAGGGGTTTGGCGAACACCTCGTCCAGGGCCGCGGCGAGCCGTTCGCGCGGGCCCTTGCGGTCGACCGGCTGGTCCTTGTACCCGTCGGGGATCCAGATGTTGGTCACGCAGGGCGAGCCGAGAGCCGCGCCCATCGCGGCGCCGATCTCGCGGCACGCTTGGCAGTGCTCGATCCAATACGTGCGGATCGTGGCGTCCGCGTGGGCTAGCGTGAAACCGTCGGCGGCCAACGGGTGAGCGAAGCACGTGGGGTTGAAATCCATCCCCAGCCCCTGCTCCTTGGCCCAGTCGATCCACCGCTGAAAGTGTTCGACCCCCAGTTGGGTTCGCTCGATTCGCTGTCCGCCGGTCTCCGCGTAAAACGCATGGAGGTTGAACCGATGGTTGCCGGGAATGAGCCGCAGCGCCTGCTCGACGTCGGCCCGCAGTTCGTCGGGAGTGCGAGCCTTGCCGGGATAGTTGCCGGTGACCGCCAGCCCGCCCCCCAGTTCGTCGCCCGCGTTCTCGAATCCCCCGACGTCGTCTCCTTGCCAACAGTGGAGCGAAATTGCGACGCCGCGCAGCGTCTCGAGCGCCGCGTCGACGTCGACTCCGTAGCCGGCATAGGTCTCGCGGGCGAGGTCGAACGCGGACTCGACCGCGGCGTCGGTTGCAGAGGCGACAGGCGATGAAGAAGACATGGCGTACTCGCACGGCGAGGGGAGAAGTCGCGACCGGAGAGACTGAGAGCAAGCCCCCCGCTTGAGCCGTCATTGTAGTTGCGCCGGCAAAGCCCACAATCGGCAGTATGAGCGGGTCCGTATCCGATCGGAGTCCGTGCCCGGTTTTGACCGATTCCGGCGCCGGTCGTCATCTTCTCACTTCTTTGTCGGGGGCGGGTTCTTCTTCGGCTTGCAAAGTCGGGATTTCTTGTCCGCCGTCGCGGGGCACTTCGCGCACTTGAACTTGCCGGGCCGGTCCCACTTGTGGGGTTTGTCCTCAAGGCAACTCATGGCGATGGGTCGGTCGGTTGCGATCGGCGGGAGATCAAGGAAACCGCAGAGCCTGCGACAGCCGGATGGGATGCGCGGTTCGCAGGGCGGGGGCCAACTTGGCGCGGCGGCGCCGTCCGACAGTGAACAAACGTCCCGGCGAAAAGGTCGCCGCGAACCTGCACTCAGGCGGCGGGTTCGGTTAAACTTGCATTGTGCCCCCTTGCCGGGCCGCTGGCAATTTCCCTGACGAGGTCTCCCGTAATGTCTTGCCTGACGAGCCGACTGCCGCGAATCCTGTTGATCGCTCTGACGTTGTGCGGCGCCGGCCGCGCGCCGGCCGCCGAGGAAGCGGGGACCGCCGTCGCCGAGGCGCCGATCCACGCCGACGAGGGCCGGCCCCACATCGAGTGGCGCGACGCACGTCAGGTGATCGGCCAAGTCGCATTTGTCTACGGCAAGGTGGTTACGGCGCCGCAGGTGGGGCGGATCAACTTCATCAATTTCGATTCGAATCGCCCGGCCAAGTTCGCCGGCGTTATTTTCAACGATCACCGCGACAAGTTCCCCGAGTCGCTCAAGGACGCCTATGTCGGCAAGAACGTACGGATGCGCGGCATGGTCTCGACGTTCCAGGGGAATCCGCAAATCGTGCTCACCGACCCCGCGCAGCTGGAGGTCATCGACCTGCTGCCCGATCTCAAGCCGCTGACCGACCGGCCCCAAGGTCCTAAAGAAGGCGAACTGGTGATCGGCGCCTACAACGTGCTCAACCTGTTCGACAACATCGACGACCCGTACCGCGACGACGAGGGGACCCCAACCAAGCCGCGGAGCGAGTTGACGGCGCTGGCCAAGTCGATCAAGGCGCTCAACGCCGACGTGCTGGCGCTCGAGGAAGTCGAGAACCGGTTCTACCTGGAACGGTTCGTCGAGGTCTTTTTGCCCGACATGGGCTACGACCACGTGGTCCATTTCGAGGGGAACGACAATCGCGGGATCGACGTTTGCTTGTTGTCGCGCGTCCCGGTGGGGGTCGTCAAGTCGCACCGGCACCTAGTGTTTCCGGGGGCTTCGGGCGAGCCGCGGCGGTTCTCGCGCGACGTACTGGTTGTGACGCTGCTGCCCGAGGGCGCCAACCCGATCGAGGCCTGGGTCGTCCACCTCAAGAGCAACGCCGGGGGGCGAGAATTCGCCGAACCGACGCGTCTGGCCGAAGCGAAGGCCCTGCGCGGGCTGATCGACGCGGAACTCGAGGCCCGTCCCGACAGCGAGTTCGTCATCCTGGGGGACTTCAACGACACCCCCGAGAGCGCCACGCTCCAGACGATCGTCGGCGAGGGGGAGACGGCCCTCTGGTCGGCGGCGACGGAACTCATGGACGAGAACCCGATCACCTACAACACCGGCGAGTACAAATCGATGATCGATTTTTTGCTCTGTTCGCCGGCGCTCGCCAAGCGGCACATTTCGGGCTCGACGCGAATCATCCCCGGCTCGCCGCAGGAGACCGGGTCCGACCACAACCCGATCGCGGCGACGTTCCGGCTGAAATGAACGCCGCTCTGCGGCCGATCGAGCTTGCAGAATTCAGGGCCGCGCCGTCAGAATCTTCGCGTCGACTCTACACCAGTCAGCACGCGGACCCGTCATGGCGCGCAAAGGACGCAACGGACAGCGGAACAACCGGGCGCGAAAACCGCGCCGCCGGCTCGACCAATCGATTCATCCTCACACCCGCCCCGGCACGCTCATCGTGCCGATCGACGCCCAGCGCTCCACGCTCCGCGTCACCGCCTACGGCCCGCAGCAGCTGATCGACCGCCGCGACGCGTCGGTCGCCGACGTCGCGGAGCTTCTCGGCAAGCACCCGGTGACGTGGATCGACGCCACGGGGCTGGACAACGTCGATCTCATCACGCACCTCGGCAAACTGCTCAATCTGCATCCGCTGTCGCTCGAAGATCTGGTGAGCGTCCCGCAGCGGTCGAAGGTCGACGTCTATCCCGAGCACGTCTACTGGGTGACGCAGGTCCCCGGCTACCTGGAACGGTTGTCGACCGATCAAGTGAGCGTGTTCATCGGGCGGAACTTCCTGCTCTCGTGGCGCGAACAGCCGGACAACACGTTCGATCTGGTGCGCAAACGACTCGAGGTCGCCGGCGGGGTGACGCGCTCGGCGGGGATCGACTATCTGATGTACGCCCTGCTCGACGCGGTGATCGACAGCTACTTCCCGGTGCTGGAACGCTTCGGCGATTCGCTCGACGAGTTCGACGATCGGGTCGAGGAGGGCCCCAGTCCACGGCTGTTGCAGCGCATTCACGACGTGCGCCGCGACGTCCGCCGGCTGCGACGGATCGTCTGGCCGCTCCGCGATGCGATCGACGAACTGATTCGCGAACAGGAATGGCTCGTCACCCGCGAGACCGAAATCCATCTTCGCGATTGTCACGACCACACGATCCAGGTCATCGACACCCTGGAGAACATCCGCGACGCCTGTTCCGACCTGCGCGACTACTACGCCACGGCGATCAGCAATCGGACCAACGACATCATGAAGGTGCTCACCGTGATTGCGACGGTGTTCATGCCGCTGTCGTTCATCGCAGGGGTGTACGGAATGAACTTCGACACGAGCGCGTCGAAATGGAACATGCCGGAACTGGGCTGGCCGTTCGGGTATGCGCTGGCGTTGGGCTTGATGGGCGCCGTGGCCGGCGGGCAACTGATGTTCTTCCGCCACAAAGGCTGGCTCGGCCGTGGCTGGCGTCGCGACGACGAGGACGACGATCGGGATTGAACGCAGGAGCTTGCTGCGGCCAGGGGGGCCGCCGACTACTTCCACGCCTGCTCGGGATCCTGCTTCAAGAGCGCCAGCCGCACTGCGTTGAGGGCTTGCTTGCCGGCGCGGGGGCGCAGAATCGCGGGGTGCGACGCGCAGCCAAAGCGGAGCCGTCGCGTCCCGTCGACCGTCGCGATGGCGACGTGGAGCCGGGCGTCGGGGGAGTTCATGACCGCCGGGAACGCGGCGATCCCCAGCCCGAAATCGGCGCCGGTGCGGGCGCGAATCCCCTCGGCCAGCGCCGCTGCGACGGCGGGGGAATCGTCGGCTGCGGCGGCGGGCAATTCGGCTCCTGCAAGCGCCTCGGCCTGCGATTGCGATGCGATCGTGACGCCCCCCGCAAAGACCTCGACGCCGAGGGAGCGCCCCGCCCCGACCAGCCACTGGGCGACCAGCCCGTCGGTGGCCCGCTCGGCGACCGCGAGTGTGCGACCCTGCTCGGCGAGCAGCCGCGCGACCGCGTGCTCCAACTCGTCCTCTTCCTCGCCGAAAACGATCGCTCCCAGCGACTCGCGAATGATTGCGATGGTCGGCTCCATCGCCTCCCGACAAACCGCGTCCTCGGCGCCCGAGGCGGTGATCCGCAGCGTGATCGTGGCGTCGCTTACCGTGATGCCGACGGTCGGATCGCGCCCGCGGCGGATGAGATCGGGAAGCATCGCCTCGAGCGCGCTCTCGCCGACGCCGAAGCATTTGATCCGGCGATGCCGCGTCACATGCGGCGTCCCCAGAGCCGTGACGAGCGCGGGGCGCACCGACTCGGCCCACATCGGCTTCATCTCGGCCGGCACCCCCGGCAGGGCGAAGACGAGGCACGGCGGGCGGCCCGCCCGCTCCACCGTCACCGCGATTCCCGGGGCCGTGCCGTGCTCGTTGGGGATGGCCGACGCACCGGCGGGGAAGTCGGCCTGCACGGCATTCCGCTCGGGCATCTCGCGGCCCCGCTCGGCGAACAGCCGCCGGATGTGCGCAAGGGACGCCTCGTCGCGAACCAGCCCGACGCCGACCGCCGCGGCGAGGGCCTCGCGAGTGAGGTCGTCGGCCGTGGGCCCCAAGCCGCCGGTGACGACGACCGCTTCGACCCGCTCGATCGCCGACCGAAACGCCGCGATATTGTCGGGCAGCCGGTCCCCGATCGTCGTGTGAAATGCGACCTCAATGCCGCATTCGGTGAGTTGCTCGGCCAGCCACTGGCTGTTCGTATCGAGCCGCTGCCCGGTGGTCAGTTCGTCGCCGATGGCTATCACTTCCGCGCGCATCGCACGAGTGTGGCCTGCCGCGAGCGGTTTGGGAAGCGGGGGAAGGCTTTGCCGAATGACTCGGCGTTCTCTGTGCCCTCGAAATATTCGCCTACCGCACGAAGCTCACGCCCCAGCTCACATGGGGCGGTCCGGGCCGGCGGTGATAGTAGCCGCAGTGGGGACCCCAGTACGGGGGCGGGTAGGCTGCCGGGTAGTAATGCTCCTCGACGATCACCGGCGGACCGCCGGCGACGACCGGACCGGCCGCCGCAGGGCCGGGGCTGGACTGCATCGCCTGGATCACGTCGGTCGCCACGCCGTTGTTGTGCAGATAGATGACGTCCTGGGCGGAGAGGGGCCGAGCGACGCCGGACGTCCGGACGTAGTTCTGGATCAGCCGCGGGTCGACCCCCGAGCGAGTCATCGCGATGACCTCGTCGGCGGTGGCGGCACCGGCGGAAACTTGTCGCCCCATCTGGGCGGCAATTTCGGCGCGGTTCTGGGCTTGGATGTCGTCGAGCGCAGCGCCGGTGAGCCCGCCGGTGACGGCCCCGAGCCCGGCGCCGATCAGCGCCCCGGCCCCGGCGTCGCCGACCGCGTTGCCGACCAGCGCCCCGGCGCCGGCCCCGGCCAGCGCGCCGACCCCGGCGCCCTTGTCGGCGTAGTACGGCGAGCGGCAACCAATCGTGGCGCACGCCGCCGCCACGTACACGAGCGACGGCCGACATCCGCCGCGCAGAGTTCGCAAGGTCATGAGAATCTCGATCTGCCAGGACGTGGCGGAGAGTGCGGGGGCGGAAGGATCGCAGCGGCCATCCCCTGGGTCAAGATCGCCGTGGAGCAGGGCGGCGGCAGCTAGCACAACCGGCACATCCCGGAGGGTGAACCGCCGAGAACTCCTATGACGCCAGAAGTCGAAACACCGCAGAGGGCTCCGGAGAGACGCCGGAGGAAGACGACTCCCACGGCGTGCATCTGCGACCCCAGCCACCCTTCAATTGGGCAAATGGTATCACGACCGGCTTTGCCGGCCGCTTGCAGGGGGACGTTTCGCGGCGTACACTTGCAGTACCTCGGGATTTGTGGCCGCTTGCAGCCGACACTGCTAAAGAGCCGACGCTTGCGACGCACTCGCCTCCCGGCGACCGTCGCAGCAACAACACGCATGCTTGCCAGCCAAGCCGCAGTCACCGGGTGATTGCGGCTGTTTGCGTTTCTGGAGGTCGCCGGACTCCCCCGGCCTCGTGCGGCGCAAGATCAGTCGCCACATGGACGCCCGCGACCAGCAGTGCGACGCGTCGTCGCCCCGCCGGTTGCGATTTGCCCCAAGGCCCAAGCATGAGCACGCTCGACATGACCAGCCCGGCTTCCTCGCAGCAGCCCTCCGATTCGCGCCGCGGAGGCGAGCCGCTCGCTCCCGCGGAACTCAAGCCGGGGACGCTTGCCGTCCACGCGGGCGAGGCTCGGCAGAAGCCCGGCGACGCGATCACCGACCCGATGTTCTGCGCCTCGACCTACACGTTCGGGGACACGCAGGCCGTCATCGACTTCATCGAGGAGGAGCAGCCCCGCGAAGAGTACGGCCGTTACGGCAACCCGAGCGAACGAGTCGCCGAGCGCAAGCTCGCCGCGCTCGAAGGGGGCGAGGATGCGGTGCTCTACTCCAGCGGCATGGCGGCGATCGTCGGGGTGCTGATGGCCAAACTCAACGCCGGCGACGAGGTCATTTTCTTCGACGAGTGTTACCACCGCAGTCGCGAATTCTGCGGCAAGCACCTGTCGCGCTTCGGCGTGACGACTCGGCAGGTGAAGACGGGCGATTACGACGCCATGGAGGCGGCGATCACTCCGGCGACGCGGATGCTCGTCAGCGAATCTCCCACAAACCCCCACTTGAGCTGCGTCGACCTAGCCAAGTTCGCCGAGATCGGTCGCCGCAACGGGGTCGAGACGCTCATCGACGCGACCCTCGCGACGCCGTTCAACCTGCGGCCAATCGAAGCCGGGGTCGACTACGTTCTCCACTCGGCGACCAAATACCTCGGCGGTCACAACGACCTGCTCGCGGGGGTCGTCGTCGGCCGCAAGGAAGCGATGGACCCGGTCCGCAACCTGCGCGGGATCATGGGCGCCGTGAACGGGCCGCAGAACGTCTACTTGCTGCTGCGCGGGCTCAAGACGTTCGAGCTGCGGATGCAGCGGCACAACGAAAACGGCATGCTGGTCGCCGAGTTTCTGGAGAGCCATCCCCGGGTCGAGCGGGTCTACTACCCGGGCCTCGCGTCGCACCCGTACCATGACGTCGCTCGCAAGACGATGCGCGGCTACGGCGGGTTGGTCACGTTCCTGATCAAGGACGCCGACTGGCGAGCCACGGCCGACGTGATCGACGCGGTGAAGATCCCGCGGATCGCCCCCAGCCTGGGGGGGGTCGAGTCGCTCATTGAGCAGCCGCTGGTGATGAGCTACTACAAGCTCACCCCCGAGGAGCGGGCCAAGTTCGGCATCCCCGACAACATGATCCGCCTCGCCTGCGGCATCGAGGACGGCGAAGACCTCGTGGCCGACCTGAGCCAGGCGCTCGATCGGTAGCGGATTTGTGGCCGGATCTTGGAACCGCGAACGCGGCGAAAGACACGAAACGGAATCGGCTTGGCCGAACGGAACGGGCCAAGATGGGCGTTGGTGTTCACGACGGTTCGCGGTGTTCGCAGTTCCCCCTCCAAGAGTTCAAAATGGAATTTCGAACGCGTGCGATTCACGTCGGCAACGAGCGCTGCCCCCGGACCGGGGCGGTCGTGGCGCCGTTGCATCTCGCGTCGACATTCGTCCAGCCGGGCGCCGGGGAGTGGGGCGAATTCGATTACTCGCGTAGCGGCAATCCGACCCGCAAAGCCTTGGAAACCACGCTGGCCGACCTGGAAGGGGGCTGCGGGGCCCTCGCCTTCGCCAGCGGGATGGCGGCCACCCACTGCGTCATCGCCAGCCTCAAGACCGGCGACCACGTCGTCGCGGGGTCCGACATCTACGGCGGCACGTACCGACTGCTCCACAAGGTGACCAACCGCGCAGGAATCGACGTCACGCTCGCCGACTCGACCGACCTCGCCAAGCTCGAGGCGGCGATCACCCCGGCCACGAAGTTGGTGTGGATCGAGAGCCCCGGCAACCCGCGGATGACGATCACCGACGTCGCTGCATGCGCGGAACTTGCCCACCGCCGCGGCGCCTTGTTGGGAGTCGACAGCACGTTCGCCACCCCCGTGCTCACGCGACCGTTGGAACTGGGCGCCGACGTCGTGATGCACTCGGCCACCAAGTACATCGGCGGGCACAGCGACCTGCTGGGGGGAGCGCTCGTGGTCCGCGACCCGAAGCTGCGCGACGAGCTGTACTTCGTGCAGAACGCGACTGGCGGGGTCATGGGGCCGCTCGAGGCGTTTCTCGCGTCGCGGGGGCTCAAAACGCTCGAACTGCGGGTCCGCGAACAATGCCGCACGGCGCAGCGGCTCGCCGTGTGGTTGGCAGCCCACCCGGGGGTCGAGCAGGTCCTCTACCCCGGCCTGCCCGACCACCCCGGCCACGCAATCGCCGCCCGGCAGATGGACGGCGGCTTCGGGGCGATGATGACGTTCGTCGTTCGCGGCGATTTGTCCCGGGCGAAGAAGTTCGTCGAGTCGACTAAGCTGTTCCAATTGGCCGTCAGCCTGGGCGCCGTCGAGTCGCTTATCGAGCAACCCGCGAGCATGTCGCACGCCAGCTACGACGCCGCCGACCGGGCCAAGCACGGCATCGTCGACGGCATGGTGCGAATCTCCGTCGGGTTGGAAGCGTTCGAGGACCTGCGGGACGATTTGCAGGCGGCCTTCGACGCAATCGGCGGAGAGCGCCGCGCGTAACGCCGATTTCTGCCGGTGACGTCGGCGTCGGCCGTGGTTCAAGCAACGACTCACTGGGAGCGATAGCGATGAAGCTCGGTTTCGTCAGCGCGATCTTCGGCGATCTCTCCCTGGAGCAGACGCTCGAGCGGGCCGCGGCGATCGGGTACGACTGCCTCGAGGCGATGTGCTGGCCTCCCGGCGGGCCCGACCGCAAATACGGCGGGGTCATGCACATCGATTGCACCGACTTTCCCCAATCGCGGGCCGACGACGTCCGCGCGCTGTGCGAGAAATACGGCGTCGGGCTTTCGGCGCTCGGGTACTACTCGATCCCGCTCTCCGCGGAACAGGACCAAGCCGAGGCCGCGCAGGCTCACCTGCGCAAAGTCATCGACGCGGCGCCGAAGCTGGGACTCGCCAACGTCAACTCGTTCGTGGGGGCCAATCACACGTTGCCGCTCGAGGCGAACATGGAGTTGTTCGCCCGGGTCTGGCCCGACATTGTTCGCTATGCTGCGGACCGCGGGGTGAAGATCGGCATCGAGAACTGCCCGATGCTGTACCCGAAGACTTGGCCGTTCGGGCTCAACTTGGCCCGCACGCCGGCAATCTGGCGGCGGATGTTCGAGACGATCCCCGCGGAGAATTTCGGGCTGAATTACGACCCGTCGCACCTCGTGATGCAACTGATCGACCCGATCGCGCCGATCCGCGAGTTCGGCTCGCGGATCTTCCACACGCACGCCAAGGACATGCGAGTCGATCGGCTCCGGCTCGACGAGGTCGGATCGCTCGTCCCGCCGATGGAGCGCTGTACGGCCAAGGTCCCGGGGCTGGGCGAGATCGACTGGGGGGCGTGGATCGCCGCCCTCACCGACGTCGGCTATGACGGCCCCGTGTGCGTCGAAGTCGAGGACGAAGCGTTCGAAGGTCCCGTCGAGCGACGCCACAAGGCGCTCGAGATCAGCTACCGGGTGCTGCGACCGCTGGTGGCGTAGTCGGGGAAACTCGAAATCAGAAGAGCGAAATCCGAAACAAACTCGATACTCGAACTACGAAACGCCTGAGCATAGGCGCGGATCGAATTTCAAACCCCCGGATTTCGGTCGTGATGCCATTTGCGGCCTTGGAAGGGTGGCTGGGGTCGCAGCGCAGCGGAGCCCCCAGAGGATTCGCTGGGGGCTCACATCGTTCGACCCCAGCCACCCTTCAATTTGGCAAATGGTATACACGACCCGGATTTCGTACTTAACTTCCCCCGTTCCGCTCCCCCTGCGATTCCAGCTCGCTCCCGAACGTCACCGGCAGGTCGATCAACGCGGCGAGCCGTTTGAGATATTCGCGGCGGGGGATTTCGATGGCGCCCAGGCTGCCGGTGTGGGGGGTCCACTGCTGAATGTCCAGCAGTTGGTATCCGCGGGCTCGCAAGTGACTCACCAGCGAAGCCAACGCCGCCTTCGAGCCGTCGGTCGCCCGATGGAACATGCTCTCGGCCGCAAACGCGCCGCCGATCGCGACGCCGTAGACTCCCCCGACGAGCCGCTCCTCGTGCCAGACCTCGACGCTGTGGGCGTGCCCGCGGCGATGGAGCTCGACGTACGCGCGGATCATCTCCGGGGTGAGCCAGGTTCCCCCCTCGCGCCCCGGGCCGCGGCTGCACGCTCGTACCACCCCCTCGAAGGCGGTGTTGCATGTGGCGACGAACTGTCCGCTCCGCAGCCGCCGGGCGAGGCGACGCGATACGTGGAGCCCGTCCAGCGGCAAGACGGCGCGCGGGTCAGGCGACCACCACAGCATGGGGTCGTCGGGATAGGTCGGCCAGGGGAAAATGCCGTGGCGGTACGCGTCCAGCAGCCGCTCGACCGACAGCGAGCCCCCGACGGCCACTAACCCGATGGGGGTGGCTTGGTTGGCCGGCGGAAAATAGCGGCTGGGAGTCGTCACATTCGTCAAGCTGCGCAGTTTGTCACGCGGAAGTGCGCCAATTCTCGACGGAAGTTCTTGCCCCCGCAACCCGTGCGTCTTTTGCGGGGTTGAAGGTATAATCGAACGATCAGCGCAGCGTTGCCCTGCTTCTCCGCCGGCCGGCTCCGTGGGAGCCGCCGACCGACGCGCCCCCGCGCCCCCGACGAACTATGCAGGACGAATCGAATCTTGCGGCGACCTCTCCGACGGCCGGCGCGGTCGATCTGCCGATCCCCGCCCCGGTGCGAGCCCCCGCGGTCGACCCCCGTCGTAGCGCGATCGACGACGGCGAGGATGCGGCCCGGTTGCGGCGTCTCTTGACGCTCTTTTTCGCCCTGGCCGCGGTGCTGATCGCCCCGTCGCTGGCCGGGCAGGTGCAATACGCCCTCACCTCGGCCAAGGAGCGGGCCAAATACGACGTCGCCCGGGAGCACCTCGGCGAACTGGGACTGAGCCAACTGTCGCTTGCCTGCCGGATGGTTTCGAACAAAGTGGCCCCGTCAGTGGTGAGCATCCGCACCTCGCATCGCCACGCCGACGGGCAAGGTTCAGGCGTGATCGTCGACAAGCACGGGTACATCGTCACCAACCAGCACGTCGTCGACGGCGTCGACACGGTCGAGGTGCAACTCAGCGACGGGCGCCGCGGCTCGGCGACGGTCGTGGGGGTCGACGGGTTGATCGACGTGGCGTTGCTCAAGACCGAGCTGAGCGATCTTACCCCCGCCGAATGGGGCGACAGCGACGAGATCGAGGTCGGCGACCTCGTCTGGGCCGTCGGCAGTCCGTTCGGGCTCGAAAAGAGCACCACCTTCGGCATCCTGAGCCAGAAGGGCAGGCACGGCATCACCGATCCGTCGCGGGTCGTTCAGGAGTTTCTGCAGACCGACGCCGCCGTGAACCCGGGCAACAGCGGCGGCCCCCTGGTGAACATCCGCGGCGAGGTCGTCGGAATCAACACGGCGATCGTCGGCGCTGCGTACCAGGGGATCAGCTTCGCGATTCCCAGCGCCCAAGTGCGGGACTCGTACGAGCAACTTCGCGAGAAAGGCCGCGTCGACCGCGGATTCTTGGGGGTCCGACTCGAAGAGGTTCCCGACTACGTCGCCCGGCGGTTGGGGCTGGAATTGAACCAGGGGGTCTTCGTCCGCACCGTGAACCCGAACACGCCGGCAAGCATGGGCGGGATGGAGCCGGGGGACGTCGTGGTGGCGTGGGACGGGCAGGAGTTCTCCGACCCGGTGACCCTCAGCCAAGTGATCGCCGCCACCCCCGCGGGGAGCGACGTGCCGGTGAAGGTCTTGCGGCTCGACGGCCGCGAGCCGCGCGGCATCGATCTCAAGGTGAAAGTCGCCGCCCGACCGACGAATTGACCCGCGCGCACGCCGCAAATCCCGCAGGAGAACTGCATAGTCGATTTCATCGAACTGCGAGCGGGGCGGCTCCGTAGATGAGGGCGGCAGGGGGGCTCTTTTCTGCGGGGAAGAGGCCTGCGATGCATGCGTCGACGTTGCTTGAGGCGTTTGGTCGGCTGGAGGATCCGCGTAAGGCGCGGGGAGTGCGTCATCCGTTTGCTGGGATGGTCGTGCTGACGCTGCTGGGGATGCTGGCGCGGATTCGGGAGATGGAGGTTTTGGTCCGCTGGGCGACGGCGAACTGGGACCGACTGCGGGAGCCGCTGGGATTCGACCGGGGCGCGCCGCCCTGTGCGACGACGTTCAGCCGAACGCTCGCCAAGTGCCGGGTCGAAGAGTTTCAAGCCGCATTGACGGTCTGGCTGCGGGCGCAACTCGCCGAGGGAGCGACCCGCGGCGCGGTGGCCGTCGACGGCAAGACGGCCAAGCAAGCCGTCGACGACGATGGCGATCCATTGCACATGCTCAACGCCTTCGTTCACGACCTGCAGGTCGTCGTCGGCCAATGGTCGACCGGGACGGAGAAGACGAACGAACCGACGGTCCTGCGGCGGCATCTGGCAGAGTTGCTCGACGCCTACCCGATGTTACGACTGATCACTGGGGATGCCATCTTCGCCCAGCGGCCGCTGGCGGAATTGATCACCAGCCGCGGCTGCGACTATCTGCTGCAGGTGAAGGACAATCAGCCGGATACGCTCGACGCGCTGGTCCACTGCTTCGTCGGGGCGCCCGAGCGTCCGCCGGCCGCCCAAACGACCGAAAAGAGTAAAAGGGGGGCTTCCGAGAAACGCGCCGGATCTGGGTCGACGTCGACAACGCGACGTACATCCGCGAGGTCCTCGATCTGCCCGGCTGCCGCGTAGCGATCCGCATTGATCGCGAGGTCCGCAATGCCGCCGGCGAGCTCGTCTCGCACGACGTGCGGTACTTCGTTTCCAGCCAAGACCCGGACCAAGTCACCGCCGCCGACCTCCTGGCCGACGTGCGCAACCATTGGCGCGTCGAAAACGGCTTGCACTTCTGCAAAGACCGCTGGTGGGACGAAGACCGCCACCATACCCGCAGACCTGGACTCTCCGCCTGCCTGGCCGCCCTCAACAATGCGGCGGTGACCATCCACCGCCTTTGCTCCGATGCGGCCATCCCCCTCCGGGCCGCCGCCGACTACGTCGCCTGGAACCCCGAACTCGGGCTCCGAATGCTCAATTCCTGACTTTGCAGTTCTCCTGGCAAATCCCGCCCCCCTCTGGGCTCTCCGCGCACTCTGTGGTGAAATGTACGGTTCCTCCGACAACCGTTCCTCGCATGCCGAGCGACCGTGGCCTATCTCGACTCCCAGGACGCCAAAGAGCAGATCCGCCAGGCGGTCGATATTGTCGACCTCGTGGGGAGCTACGTCGCGCTGCGCCGGCAAGGGCGGGGGTACGTCGGGCTTTGCCCCTGGCATGACGACTCGCGACCCAGTTTTCAGGTGAACCCCGAGCGGCAGTCCTATAAGTGCTGGGTCTGCGACGTCGGAGGGGATGTTTTCTCGTTTGTCATGAAGGCCGAGGGGGTCGAGTTCCGCGAGGCCCTGGAGATGCTCGCCGAACGCGCGGGGATCGAGTTGACGCGCGGCAAGTCGGGCGGCGGGAACGACGCGGCTGACGCCGATCCCTTCGCCAAGCAAAACCTGTTGCGGGTCATGGCGTGGGCCGAGGAGCAGTTTCATCGCTGCCTGCTCCGCGACCCGGCGGCCGAGCCGGCGCGGCGCTATCTCGCCGAACGCGGAATCAGCGAAGCCAGCGTCGCGCAGTTTCGGCTGGGGTTCGCCCCTCAGCAATGGTCGTGGATCTTAGAACTCGGCGGCGCTGCGGGCTTCAGTCCGCCGGTCTTAGAACGCGTCGGTCTCGTGATCCGCAACGAAGCGGGCCGGTATTACGACCGGTACCGCGGACGCACGATCTTTTCGATTCGAGACGTTCGCTCGCGCCCGATCGCGTTCGGCGGCCGAGTGATCCCCGAGCTCGTCAGCGACGACGATCCGAACGCCGGCGGCGCCAAGTACATCAACAGCCCCGAGACGCCGCTGTTCTCCAAGAGCAGCCAGCTCTACGCGCTCGATCTGGCCCGCGACGCGGTTCGTGAAGAAGGGGGCCTGTTGGTCATGGAGGGCTATACCGACGTCATCATGGCCCACCAACATGGCGTGAAGCATGCGGTGGCCGTGCTCGGCACAGCGCTGGGGGACAAGCATATCCCGCTCGTGCGGCGGTTCACCGACAGCCTGACGCTGGTGCTCGACGGCGACGCCGCGGGGCAGAACCGCACGATGGACATCCTCGACAATCTGCTAGCACTGTTCGTCGAAAACGAGGTGGAACTGAAAATTCTGAGCTTGCCAACAGGGGGCGATCCGTGTGATGTTATTCTCTCGCAAGGAAGCGAAGCGTTTCGTCGGCTGCTTTCCACGGCGGTCGACGCCCTCGAACACAAGATCAACGCTGTGACCAACGGATTGGCGACAGCCCCCAGTGCTCATCGCTCGGCGCAGGCCGTCGAAGCGATTCTCGCGACGCTCGCCCGGGCGTTGCCGCAGACCGCCCCCAGTTCCGCGGCGCTGCTTCGCCAGGAGCAGGTCGTCGCTCGGGTGGCCCGGCAGTTCGGCGTTGCGGCCGATTCGTTGCGCGACCGGCTCAAGGCGATCCGACGCGACCAACGTAAGCGACTCGCCTCGGTGCGTGCGAGCGACGCGGCGCCCCCCGAAACGGAAAGCGCCGCGGGCGACCTCGTCCGCGCGTCCGCGACAGCGTGGGATCGAGAGGTCCTCGAATTGCTCCTGCACCACCCGCACACGGCGACCGAGTTGTTCGCCCACATCGCGGCCGAGGACTTCGCCTCTGAGGCGGCCCGCATCGCCTACGCCGCCATTGCGGCGCTCGACGCCGAGGGCGAGCTGCTCGCCTACGATCGTTGGATGCTCGCCCTGGACGACGTCGACGCGAAGAACCTGCTCGTCGATTGCGACGAACGGGGCAGCGGCAAGGCCGGCTCGGACGTGCAACTGCGCGTCCGCGGCGTGCTGGCCGACCTCGAACGCCGCCGCCGCGAACCCGAGGACGAGCGGCAACTCGCTCAGTTCCGTCAAAAAGCGTTTCTTGATTCGACGCAGGAGGACCAAGCGCTGTTGGACTATTACCGACGCTTAGGAGGCAAGTCGAACTAGCCGGCGCCGCAGGCTGGCAGACATTGCCGCCTGGGGAATGTCAGGCCTGTCGACCCTGCGACTCATACCGGCCTCCGGGCCTCACTTCCACGAACCAGCAACGACGACAACACCTTGAAGCCAGCGCCGGCAAGCCGGTTCGTCGCCCACGGACGGGTGACGGGTTTGCCATATCCCCCGCAACTTTTCTTGTGCACAGGACGTGCCGGAGGAGTTTTTTATGACCCAGACCGCTGCGCGCCTTCGCGCCCTCGCCGCCCTCGCCCAGACCCAGGGGCATCTCACCTACGATCAGGCGAACTCGTTCCTGCCGGACGAGGTGGCCCACTCGCGGCACATGGACCTGCTGCTCGAGCTGCTCGACGGCATGCAGATCGAGGTGGTCGAACCGGCCCGCCCGGCGCGCGTCGCCGAAGACGCGGCCGCAGCCGACGACGCGGCCTCGGCGCTCCTGCCCAGTGAGTTGCCGAAGCTGACCGACGACCCGATCCGCATGTATCTGTCGCAGATGTGTCGGATTCCGCTCTTGTCGCGCGACGAGGAAATCTCGCTCGCCAAAAAGATCGAGCTCTGCCGCAAGCGGTTCCGCCGCAACGTGCTCCGGTCGTTCTTCGCCTTGGAGAAGACGGTCGAAGTGCTTGAACGGGTCCACGCCGGCGAGCTGCCGTTCGATCGGACGATCAAGGTGTCGCTCACCGAGCGCCTGACTAAGTCCGAGATCTCGGCTCGCATGCCGCGCAACCTGCCGACCTTGCGGGCGTTGATGCACGCTCAGCGCGAGGACTACGGCGTGTTGACCAGCAAGTCGGCGCCGACGGAGGAGAAATCCGCGGCCCGCGCGCGATTCATCCGCCGACGCCGCAAAATGCTCAAGCTCGTCGAGGAGCTCAGCCTCCGGACGCGGCGGGTGCAGCCGCTGATGAACGAACTGGAAGAGATCTCCCGCCGGATGGACCGACTCAGCGCCCAGCTCAAGCAACTCCTCGAGCAGGGCGCCGGCGCGGCCCGAATCCGCCCGGTCCGCAACGAACTGCGGAACCTGATGCAGCAGACGCTGGAATCCCCCCGCAGCTTGCGCGACCGCTGTCGGCTCCTGCGCCGACAGCTCACCGAACTGGAACGCGTAAAACGCGAGCTCTCCAGCGGCAACCTGCGGTTGGTCGTTTCGATCGCCAAGAAGTATCGCAACCGGGGGATGAGCTTTCTGGATTTGATCCAGGAAGGGAACACCGGGTTGATGCGGGCGGTCGACAAGTACGAGTATCGCCGTGGGTTCAAGTTCTCGACGTACGCCACGTGGTGGATTCGCCAGGCGATCACCCGGGCGATCGCCGATCAGGCCCGCACGATTCGCATCCCGGTCCATATGATCGACGTGCTCAGCAAATTGCAGCAGACCGCCAAGCGGCTGCAGCACGAACTGGGCCGGATGCCCACGAACGAGGAGACCGCCCTGGCCGCGGGGATCGATCTCGACGAGAGCCTCCATGTGCTCGACATCGGCCGCACGCCGGTCAGCCTCGACCGACCGGTCGGCGAGGGAGACGATTGCAGCTTCGGCGAGTTCGTCGAGGACGGCCACGCCGATAACCCGCTCAAGCTGGCCAACAACAGCATCCTGCGGGAAAAGATCGACGGGCTTCTCATGACGCTCACCTACCGCGAACGCGAGATCGTGCGGCTGCGGTACGGGCTGCACGACGGCTACTGCTACACGCTCGAGGAGGTGGGGCGGATCTTCAAGGTCACGCGCGAACGGGTCCGGCAGATCGAGGCCAAAGCGATCTCGAAGCTGCAAAACCCGGTCCGCAGCAGCGAACTCGAGGAATACGTGGCCGACAGCCCCGTGATCGCTCCCGAGGAGGTCTGGGACGATATGCCGGCGACGCTGCCGCTGTTCCCGCAGGAGGAAGCCGCCGCCCTGCGAGCCGCGGCGTAAGGCCGCTGCCGGAGAATCGAAAACCGACGCCGAGGGCCCCGCGGCCACGTACGCGGGGCCCTCGGTTTGTTCATGCCCTCGGGATTACGAGGACCTGCGCGGACTTTCTTGTGCCTTCGCGCCTTTGTCGCAAGATTGGCTTTTGCACGAGATTCGTTGGGCAGAATCGGCGGCTTCGTGCTTGAAAGCCCGTCGGCGTCGGCGCCTGTGGCGTTTCAGACGACTCCGCTACAATGCAGGGGCCCGCCGCCTCTCTTGCCGCTGCTCCCGGAGTCGACTCCCGATGGCCCTGACCGCCGAATTGCTCCGGCAATTGCATCGCATTCACACGCAACTGGCCGACTTGCGCGACCGACTCGACCGCGGACCCCGCCGGATCCAAGTCCACCAGCGGAACGTCGAACAGATGGAGGCTGCCCTGGCTGCGGCCCAGGACGCGGTCAAGCAGACCAAGCTGCGCATCGATCGCAAGCAACTTGACCTCAAGGCGAACGAAACCAAGGTTGCCGAGTTGAAGGTCAAACTCAACGCCGCGGCGAGCAACAAGGAGTATCAGGCTCTGGTCGACCAGATCGCCGCCACCGAGATGGCCGGCAGCGTACTGGCGGACGAGATCCTGGAGGCTTTCGACAAGGTCGACGCGCTGCAGGTGGCCGTCGCCGAGGCGGAGAAGAACGTCGCTGCAGGCCGGACCGAGTTGGCCAAGACGCGCGACACGGTCGCGGCCGAGTCGCAAGTCGTCACGGGCGACGTGGCCCGACTGGAGCAGGAACTGGTTGAAGCGGAAAAGAAGCTCCCCGGAGATTTCCGCCCCGAGTACAACCGCCTGATCCGCAGCAAGGGTTCCGAGGGGATGGCCGAAATGGCCGGGGGCGTCTGCCAGGGATGCGGGCAGAAGGTGACGCTGCAGATGGAAAACGACCTGATGATGGACAAGGCCGTCTCCTGCAAATCGTGCGGCCGGATCCTGTACCTCGGCGAGTAGCCGAACCGCCGCCGCGCAGCGGCGGGCTGGAAAAGCCGTGCTGAGCGGTTTCGCACTGGCTTCCCGCTGGGAACGTCCCGTCGAGCAAGCCGCTTGCCAGCGAGACTCGTCGCTCTCTTTGCAACGAGGGTCGAATTTGCGCACGCCGCGTCGAGCGCTTCGATGCCTCATCTGCGTTTTCGCATATTGGGGCGCAGTTTTCGCTATATCGCATTGTCGCAGCTCAGCGCTCGGTTTAGCTTGAGTTCATGCGGTTGCCCGCGTGATCGACCCTCAGTGCATCGGGTCGTTGCGGGGCTTGGCCGCGCCGCTCTTCTTTAATTGCGTAGTCTGCGCTGACAGCATTTTGCAACGGTTCCGTCGGGCCGTGGTCTGGTCTTTGTCCCGGCATCCGGGAGAGGGTGATCTTGTGACTTGCTGGCTTTTCAACCCCCGGGAGACATCATGAAGCGACGTCATCTATTCACATTGGCCGCATGCGCGGTCGCCGTCTGGGCGACCTCGTCGGCCCAGGCCGTTCTCTTGGTGTACGAACCGTTTGACTACAACGTCGGTTCCCAATTGACAGGCCAGTCGGGCGGGCAAGGATTCAACGCCGCCTGGACGGGTCGCGAGAACAATCTTGCCAACGTTCCTGCCGGCAGCACCTCAATCCAAGCGGGCAGTTTGGCAGGCCCTGCGGGCTTGGTCACCCAAGGCGGGCACGCCATGATCACTGGCGCCAGCGGGACGACCCAGCCGGCAAGAACGTTCAGCGCTCAGGCTCAGGCTGCAATCGCCGCCCAGGAAGGCTCCGGCGGCAGCTTGTGGGTGAGCTTCCTCGCTCAGCGACAAGGCGCTGCGAACGACACCAGCACGGGCGCCGGCTCCAACTGGCTCAATAACCCCTATCCGCGCGGAGTGAACGTCAGCCTGTTTAACGCCGGGCTGAACGACGAGTTGACCGGCATCGGCAACTCGTCAGCCGCCAGCGACAACACCTGGTCGATCATCCCCGACGGATCGGGTGCGCAGCGAGAAGGCGCCTACAATCCTGCCGGTGGCGTGGCCGGCGGCGGGCCGGAAACCGTTGGCGCTGCGACTTATCCCTGGAATGATCTCCACTGGGCGGTCGTTCGCATCGACTACAACGGCGCCGGGGGCAACCAAGACATGCGACTTTGGTTGGATCCCGATCCGACCGGTGCTGCTCCTCTTGACGCCGACGCCGTGGCCACGATCATCGGCACCGACACCAACTATCGAACGCTGCTTGGCGTCGGCGGCTTGCGGCCGTTCGTCGGCAATCAATCAGGGACCGTCGGGGGAGCCAATTTCCAACCGGCTGGCGTGCTCGTGCTCGACGAAATTCGAGTCGGAACTGAATTTCGTGACATGAACTCCACTCAAGTGATTCCCGAGCCGGCGACCTTCGGCCTGCTCGCACTGGCCGGAGCGGCCCTGGCGATCCGGCGACGTCGCTAGAGCGAGCGATCGGTTGAGCATGTTCGAACTTGCGGCAGGGGGAACCGATGGTTCCCCCTGCCGTTTTCGTTTGTCGAATCCGCCTCGGCGGCTTTTTGAGCAGGCGGGCAAGTCGACGGGGCACAAGCGCGGTCGATTTTTTTGGCTCAACAGCAGCGCTGGGCGGTTTTTACCCGTCTTTACACACGAATCTCGTGCGCTCACAATGGACTCTGTTGCAGCCGGGTCTTCCGTTGGGGAGACCCGTTTTGTTTGGCGAGTCACCTAGTTTGCGAGTCGTCCCCCGCGGGGACGTCGCTCGCGCCGATTTGACGATTGCGAGCCCGCCATGGCCGAACGCACTCCCATGACCCGGACCGGTTACAACAAGCTCAAGGCCGAGCTGGAAGAACTGGCCAACGTCCAGATGCCCGAGATCGAGATGCGGATCGCCGCCGCCCGAGCCGAGGGAGATCTCAAGGAAAACGCCGAGTACCACGGCGCCCGCGAGAGCCAGGGGCTGCTGCAGGCGAAAATCAACCTGCTCAAGGCGAAGCTGGCCGGGGCCGAGATCGTCGACCCGGCGTTGCTCCCCAAGGGGCAGGTCGTCTTCGGCGCCACGGTCGTCGTCAAGGATCTCGACTTCGGCGAGAGCGAGGTGTTCACCCTGGTGGGCGCCGGCGAGGAGGACTACGACGAAGGGAAGATCCTCGTCAACAGTCCGATCGGCCAAGGGTTGCTGGGGAAGAAAGTCGGCGAACAAGTCGCGATCGAGGTCCCTGCCGGCGTGAACCGGTTCGAAATCCTGGAAATCCGCAGCAACGAGTGAAGCAAGGGATGAAGGGGGGAGGGCGGATACAAGCCGCCATCGTCTCCCCTTCGCTGCTTCCCCCAACGCTACTCCGCCTCGACCCCGATTTCGTAGACGCACACCTGCCGGTACGTCTCGCCTGGGCGGAGGGTCGTCGACGGAAAGTCGGGGTGGTTGGGGCTGTCGGGGTAGTGCTGCGTCTCCAGGCAAACCGCCGAGTGCTTTGCGTACACCTGCCCCCCCTTGCAGGTCTGCCCCCACAGAAAGTTGCCTGTGTAGAGCTGCACCCCCGGCTGGTCGGTGAAGCACCGCAGCACGCGGCCCGAAGTCGGCTCCCACAACTCGGCGATCAATCGCCGCGTCCCCAACTGGCCGTTGAGGACGTAATTGTGGTCGTATCCGTCGGCTTCGTGCCCGGTCAGTTCGGCAATCCGCGCGCCCAGTTTCCTTCGCTTGCGGAAGTCGAACGGGGTGTCCTCGACGCTCGCGACGACGCCGGTGGGAATACCCGTGGCGTCCTTGGGGGTGTAGTGATCCGCGTCGAGCCGCAACTCGTGGTCGAGAACCGTCGCAGCCCCCGCGCCGGCGAGATTGAAGTAGCTGTGATTTGTGAGATTCACCGGCGTCGGGGCGTCGGAGGTCGCCTCGTACTCGATGCGGATCGTTCCCGCGTCGGTCAGCGTGTAGGTGACGGTCGTTGTCAACTCGCCCGGATAGCCCTCTTCGCCGTCGGGGCTGACGTACGAAAATTTCACGCCGCTGGCGCCGGTGTCCTCGAACGGTTCCGCGCTCCATTCGACCCGGCTAAGGCTGCGGTCGACGCCGCCGTGAAGGTGGTTGGGGCCGTTGTTGGCAGCCAGTTTGTAGGCGACCCCGTCGAGGACGAATTTTCCGCCGGCGATCCGGTTCGCGTACCGACCGGTCGTGCAGCCGAAGTACTGGTTGTCGGGGCCCAGGTATTCCAGTTCGGCGTCGAAGCCCAGGACGACGTCGGCGAATTCGCCGTCGCGGTCGGGGACGTGCCATTCCATGAGCGTGGCGCCCAGTGAGCACCACTTGGCCCGCATCCCGTGTTTGTTTTCCGCCGTGAATTCCATACCGCGTCGTCCTTACACCCCGGGCGTGACCCTCGCGAGCATACCCGATTACCGGCCCCGCGCCGCCTGGCTAATCTTATCGCCGATCATGGCGATTTTCTGGTCCTTAAGCCGCTTTTCGTTGAGCCAGTACGGGCTGGTGATCTCCTTGAAGGCGTAAATCGCGGCCTGGATTCCCTCGGCCCAAGCGACTGTCACCAGTTTGATGTCGCCGTGAACGTCTCCCACCGCGAAAATCCCCCGGCGGCTGGTCTCGAAATAGGGGTCGATCGCGATGCTGCCGTCTTCGTTCAGCCGGAGATCGAGCCGTTGAAAAGTCTCCTTCGCGGACAAAAAGCCGATCTGTACGATGACGTAGTCGGCGGCCAGAACTTCGCCGGACGTGAGGGTTGCTGCGATCGCCCCCCCGTCGTAGGCCGCGGAGGCGACCTCGCACAGGCGGTGGACGCGTCCCCCGCTGTCGCGGACCCGATCGACCGTGTCGGCCTTGGCGATCGGCGTCTCCTCGCGCACGACGACGTCGACCGCCGCGCCGCGATCGAGGGCCATCACCGCGGCGTCCATCGCCGAGTCCCCGCCGCCGATCACGACGACCCGCGCGCCGTTGTAGTCGCCGATCTTGGGAACCTTGTAATACACGCTCCGCGATTCGAGCGCATCGAGCACCGGCAGCCTTCGCGGAAAGTGGAGCAGCCCGCAGGCGATGATCACCTTGCGGCACAGATAGGCGCCGCTCTTGGCGATCACCCGTTTGAGCGGATCGTCGCGCTCGGTCTGGTCGGTGTCCTCGACGGCGACCAGCTCGTCGTTGAAGCGAAACTGCACGAGCGCGTCGACCGCCTGCCGATAGACGCGGTCCGACAGTTCCTCGCCGCTGATGCCGTCGGGAAAGCCGGGGATGTCGACGATCTTCTTGTCGGGATAGAGAAACTGCGGCTGCCCGCCGGCGCGATCCTTGGCCTCGATCACCAGGGTGGTCAGTCCGCGGTGGGCCGTCGTCAAGCTCGCCGCCAACCCCGCCGGCCCGGCGCCGATGATCACGACGTCCCAGTAAGAGAGTGCGTCGAAGTCGAGATTCTCGTCAAGTTCGGTGACTTTGAAGTCGGCCATGGAGGGAGCGTTCCTCGCGGGGGCGCTTGGGGACGAAGGGACTGGAGGACGACGGGACCTTGGGACAAGCGGACGGCGGCTTTCGGCGGAGCGAGCGCCCCCCTCAATACTGAAAATGCTTAATCTGTTCGCCCTTCTCTTCGATCTCGCTGAGCGACTCAATCCCGATCTCGAGATGGACGTTCGACCAGTCGCGGGTCACGCGGGCGTCGCTCGCCTGGGTCTTGATCCCCTCGGGGGTCATCGGCAAGTCCGAGACCAAGAGCAGCGCCCCGCGCGCGATTTGGTTGCAGTGGCCGACGACGAACACCGTCGCCGTTTCCATGTCGATCGCAATCGGGGTGTAGTCGGCTAACTGCCGGCGGAACGTGTTGTCGTGCTCCCAGACGCGGCGGTTCGTCGTGTAGACGACCCCCGTGCGGTACTCCAAATGCCGCTCGACCAGCTTCTGCGAGACGAACTTGTGAAGCTTGAACGACGGCAAGGCCGGCACCTTGGCCGGCAGGTAGTCGTCGCTGGTCCCCTCGCCGCGGATGGCGCCGATCGGCAGAATGAAGTGGCCGATTTCGGTCGAGTGATGCACCCCCCCGCATTTGCCGAGAAACAGCGCCGCCTTGGGGTGTTTGGCGGTCAGCAGGTCCATCACCGTCGCGGCGTTGGGGGACCCGATGCCGAAGTTGATGATCGTCAGCCCGTCCTTGTTGCTGGCGGCTTGCATCGGCCGGTCGGCGCCGTAGATCCGGCAGTCGAACTTTTCGGCGAACTTGTCCACGTACGTGCGAAAGTTCGTCAGCAGGATGAAGTCGCCGAACTCCTCGAGCGGCATTCCCGTATATCGCGGCAACCAATCCTGGGCGAGCGCGAGTTTGGTGATCATGGCGAGTCTTCAGACTTGAGTCTTGAGGCCTGGGGATTGAGTCTTGAGGCTCCCGACTCAAGCCTCAATAGACCTTTCGAGCGGGGTCGGCGAGCCAGTCGGCGAACAGTTGTCGGCATTCGTCGCGGAGGGTGTCGTCGATCAGCTTCAACTTGCTCCCGCCCCGGCTCAGCAGTTCGGCGGCGGGCAGTTGCAGTTCGTTGAATCCCGCACTCTCGGCGTCGCCGATCGTGGCGCCGTAATACACCGTGTCGACCCGTGCCCAGTGGAGCGCCGCCATGCACATCGGGCAAGGTTCGCAGGTCGTCGCGACGATTGCCCCTTCCAGAAAAATATCGCTGATTTCGCGATTCGCGGCCCGAATCGCGTTCACCTCGGCGTGAGCCGTGATGTCGGTCGTCAGCACGACCGTGTTGTGGTTGCGAGCGATAATGCGATCGCCTTGGGCGATCGCGCATCCGAAGGGGCTCTGCCCCTTGGCGAGTCCCTGGCGGCAGGTCTCGATCGCCACGCGCATCAGTTCTTCAGGATCGATCATTGACACCCCAGAGGCAGGAAGGGCAAGCGGGGGGATATGGCGGGGTCGCTGGCAGCGGCATGTCAGAATATCAGATGATGCGGCGCGACGACCAGCCGGGATTTTCGCATCGCGCGGGCTTCCTGCATTGGATCTCTTCGCCGCGTTCCGTTTTTCGCGCGGCCCAAGGTCGAACAAATCGAGCCGTCAGGAGCATCGGTCCCAGGGAGGCCCCGTGCGCCGAGCTGCGGATGCCGGGGCTTCTTGTCGGGGCCGACGTACTGAATCCCACGCAATCGGAGCGAAACTCCACCCGCAGGGCGACTTGACCCCTTCCGGCCCGTTTGCCGGTCGATCGCGGGGAGTCAATAATGGGGGCGACAGAGACCGGGGTCTCGCGACTCCTCCCGAGGCGCTGATGGACGCAGGACAGATACTCCTTAAACACGGGCTGGTGACCGGCGACGATCTCGTCCGGGCCGATCAGTCGCGCACCAACGGCGAACGCGTCGACCAGCGCGCCGTCGACCTGGGCATGGTCCCCGAGGAAGCCGCTCTGCGGGCTCTTGGGTCCGAATTGGGGATCGACTTTCTCGATCTCGAATCCGCCGAGGTCGACCTCTCGCTCCTGGCGAGCTTTCCGCAAAAGCTGATCCATCGGCACGCGATGTTCCCCGTGCGGCGGACCGGGGCGGGAATGGTGGTGGCCACCAGCGACCCCCTCGACCTGTTTCCGCTCGACGACGCGGCCGCCGCGGTCGGCGTTCCCGTGCTGCCGATCCTCGCCACCCGCGAGCACATCGCCAAACGCATCAAGGCCCACCTGGGAGTCGGCAGCGAAACCATCGAAGGTCTCCTCGCCCAGCGCGAGGAGGAAGAGGTCGAACTCGTCGAGGGATTGCAGGTCGACGACGCTGAGATCTCCGCCCAAGTCCAAGAAGCCTCGGTCGTGCGGCTGGTCAACGAGATTTTGCTCGAAGCGATCGACAGCCGCGCCAGCGACGTCCACATCGAGTCGCAACCCTCGGGGGTCCGGGTTCGGTACCGCATCGACGGTTTGCTGCAGGCGCAGCCGACCCCGCCGGAGATCAATCGCTTTCAAGCCGCGATCATCAGCCGCCTTAAGATCATGGCGCGGCTCAATATCGCCGAGAAGCGACTCCCGCAAGACGGTCGCATCAAGCTCAAAGTCCATGGTCGCGAGGTCGACGTCCGCGTGTCGGTGATCCCCATGCTGCACGGCGAGGGGATCGTGATGCGGCTTCTGGACAAGGGCCGCATGAACTTCTCGCTCGCCAAGCTGGGGATGGAGCGGACGTTGCACGAACAGTTCGAGCAGCTCATTCAAATGCCGCACGGCATCGTGCTCGTCACCGGACCGACCGGCTCGGGGAAGACGACCACGCTCTACAGCGCGCTACTGCACATCAAGAGCGAAGACACCAAGATCATCACGACCGAGGATCCGGTCGAGTACCAGCTCGAAGGAATCAATCAGATCCAGGTTCACCCGAAGATCGGACTCACGTTCGCGGCGTCGCTGCGGTCGATTCTGCGGCATGACCCCGACGTGGTGCTCGTGGGCGAAATCCGCGACTTCGAGACGGCCGAGAACGCGATCCAGGCGTCGCTCACGGGGCACCTCGTGTTCAGCACGCTCCACACGAACGACGCTCCCAGCGCCTACACGCGACTGGTCGACATGGGGATCGAGCCGTTTCTCGTGGCGAGCACGGTCGAGGCGGTCATGGCTCAGCGCTTGGTGCGGACCCTCTGCCCCAAGTGCCGCGAGCCGTTCGATCCGATTCGCGACGACCTGCCGCCCGACTTTCCTTGGGATTCGTTCGTCAAGCTCGACCTGCCGTTGTACCGCCCCGGCGGGTGCCGGGAGTGCCGAGGAGGCGGGTTCGCGGGTCGGCAGGGCATCTTCGAACTCTGCCCCACGTCCGAATCCGTCCGGCAACTGGCTCACGACCGGGCCAGCAGTTGGGAAATCCGCAAAGCGGCGGTCGCCGACGGCATGCGCACGCTTCGCCAGGACGCCTGGCTCAAGGTGCTCGAAGGCCGAACCACGGTCGACGAAGTGCTCCGCGTCACCAAGGGAGACAGGCTGTAGATCGAGTGCAAGTTGGCTCGAACCCAACAGGAATTGCCGAGTTCGATTTGTTTTTTCGGATTTGTCGAGCGGGGCGAAGGTCTTCGTCGCTCGACGGTCGTCGGACCCACGGCCGCTCGCTTCCGTAATTTGCCGTGTCCCTGTTTCCATTGGCAATTCGCCATGATCCATCCCCAATTGACGCTTCTTCCCGCTGATGCCTGACTTCGCCTACATCGCTCGCGATCAGCGGGGGCAGCGCGTCGAGGGCTTGCTCGCGGCGGCGACGCAGCGCGAGGCGCTTGCGGCGCTCGCGGCCAAGGACCTGTTTCCAATGCAGGTCAAAGCGGCCGGGGGGCAGAAGCCGCAGGTCGGCGGGCTCAAGGTCCGACCGCAGGCGATGTCGCAGTTCTACACCCAGCTGGCGGCCTTGCTGCGCAGCGGCGTGCCGCTGTTGCGTTCGCTGGAGGTGCTGCGAGGCCAATCGTCCAATGCGTCGCTCAAGGAGATCTCCAGCGACCTGCACGCCCGCGTCACCGAAGGGGACTCGCTCGCCGAGGCGATGACCCGCCATCCCCGGGCGTTCAACGAATTGTCGCGCAGCATCGTTCGCGCCGGCGGCGAAGGGGGGTTCCTCGAGGAGGCCCTCGAACGCGTCGCCAAGTTCACCGACCAGCAGGCAGAACTCAAGAGCCGCGTGATGGGAGCCCTGGCGTATCCCATCTTTCTGGCCGTGTTCGGCGTGTCGATCGTCACCGTGCTGGTGATCTTCTTCGTGCCGAAGTTCGAGGAGCTGTTCGCCCGACTGCGCGCTCGCGGCGAGTTGCCGGCGCTCACCGATTGGCTGCTCGTTCTGAGCGACGCGGTCGGCAAGTACGGACTGTGGATCGCTCTGGGGATCGCGGGACTCGTGCTTACGGCGCGGGCCAAAATTCAAACTGCCGAAGGACGCTGGTTCCTTGATCGCTGGCGACTCCGGCTGCCGCAAGCCGGGCTCATTTATCGCAACTTCGCCGTGGCGCGGTTCTGCCGCGTGTTGGGAACGCTGCTCTCGGGAGGCGTGCCGATCGTGCGGTCGCTGAAGATCAGCGCCGACTCGACCGGCAATCGAGTCCTGGCCAAGGCGATCAACGACGCGGCCGACAATATCACCGCGGGCGAATCGTTGGCCGCCCCGCTGGCCGCAAGCGGCCACTTTCCCCCCAACGTGGTCGAGATGGTCGGCGTGGCCGAGCAGTCCAACACGCTCGAAACGGTGCTGACGGACATTGCCGACTCGCTGGAGCGGGAGACTTGGCGAAGGCTCGACCTGTTCGTGCGATTGCTGGAGCCGGTCATGCTGCTGGCGCTCGCCTCGGCGGTGCTGGTGATCGTGATCGCCCTGCTCTTGCCCATGCTGAAATCGGCCATGGCGATGTAGCGACGGTGAACTGGGCCACGAAAATGGGGCGCCAGTGTGCTAAAATCGGGAAACTGGCCACGCCCGACGCGGGTTGGATTGCCAGAGAGTTTGACTTGCCGCCAAGCGCGTTCCAGGGATCGCTCCGATCCCTAGTCGCCCGCTCGACGAACGCTTAGCGGCTCTTGACAAAAAGGATTGAGGCAATGGAACGAGGCAAGGGGCAAACGCGGCGGCGATCCACGGCCGCGGGTTTTACGCTCATCGAAGTGTTGCTGGTGCTGATCATCCTGGTCATCATCGGCTCGCTGACCGTGAACATGTTCACCGGCACGCAGAACCTGGCCAGCATCCGTGCCGCCAGGGCGCAGTTGTCGCTCGTGGACGAAGCGGTGCGGCGCTATCACCTCGACTTCAACAAGCATCCGCCGAAGCTGACCGACCTGTGGGAGAAGCCGAGCGATTCCGAGCAGGCCGAGAAGTGGGGGGGCCCCTACCTCACGCCGCTTAAGAAGGATCCCTGGGAGAACGATTACCAATACTCGGCCCAGGGCAAGAAGAACTCGTCGGGGTACGACTTCTGGTCGAACGGCCCCGACGGCAAGAGCGGCACGGACGACGACATCGGCAACTGGGAAACGAAATGAGCCGAGTCGCGGAGGCTCCCCTCCCCTCGCCGGGGAGGGGCTGGGAGGGGCGTAACGCGGCGGAGTCTCTCCCGTCGGCGTGCGTCGATCCTCCAGGCCGACGCGTCGTGACGCCGCGCCGCGGCGTCACGCTGGTCGAACTCCTCTTGGTGCTCGTGCTGTTGGTGGTCATCGGCAGTCTCGCGGCGCCGACGGTCGACAACGCCTTCGTTGCCTCGAGGCTGCGCCGCGGCGGCGATCGAGTCCTCGCCGCGTGGTCGCAGGCGCGGATCGCGGCGATCGACTCGGGCGAGGTGACGCAATTCACCTTTCAACTGAGCGGCGACGGCTTCCGCGTCGAACTCTGGGATCCGCTGGCGCCGCAATCCGGTGCGAGCCCGGCGACGTCCTCTCCCTCAGCGGCGTCGGTCGGTTCGGCCGCGGGAGCGACGCCGCCCGGGGCCACGGTCGCGGCGGCAGGGGCCGAGAAGCTCAAGCCGATCGAGGGCAAACTCCCCGAGCAGATCACGTTCCATGCGGGGCAAATCGTCTCGGTTCAGCCGGAGGACCGCCGCCGAGAGGTCGCCTCGCTGGCCCCGCAAGGGGGCGAGTGGTCGCAGCCGATTCTGTTCTTCCCCGACGGCAGCTCTTCGGACGCGGCGGTCACCTTGGCGACCGATCGCAAGCAGTACCAGCGGATCACCCTTCGCGGGCTCACTGCCGTCGGACGGGCGAGTTTGGTCATGGGCGCCACCGAGCTTCAGCGTCACGACGCAACCCAGCCGAGGACGCCATGAAGACTCGTCGCACGCATTGTCGCCAGGCGTTCACCCTGCTGGAAGTGATCCTCGCGCTGGCGATCCTGGGGGGCGCTGTGGCGCTGTTGGGCGAAATCATGCGAATGGCCAACCGCGGCGCCGTCGACGCCCGGGCCGAGACCCAGGCCGAACTCCTCGCCCTGAGCGTTATGGACGAACTCGAATCAGGCTACGCCGATCTCGCGTCGGTCACTCGGCAGCCGTTGTCGGCCGTCGATCCGGAAACGGTCGCGACCGACGGCCCGTGGGTCTGCTCGGTGGCCGTGGGAACATCGCAGATCATCGGGATCGTCCCGGTCGAGGTGCTCGTCGAGCAGGACCTCGAACAGCAATTCAACCCGGTGCGATATCGGCTCGTGCGGTGGTTCGCTGAGATCTCGCCGTCGGCGGATGCGAGTTCGTCGTCGGCCGGCGGCGGATCAGGCGGAGGCAGTCTGTGAACGCAACGCGTCGATTCGCCGCGTCCCGCGGCTTTACGCTGCTGGAAATCGTCCTGGCGCTTGCGCTGTCGACGGGGGTGTTGTATCTCCTCGCAACGGCGATGGAGTTGTTTATGTTCCGCGTCGATTCGAGCCGCTCGCGCGTCGAGGCGGCCCAGGTCGCGCGGGCCGTGTTCGACCGGCTCGACCAGGACCTGCAGGCGCTGCGCGTCGTCCCGCCGCCGCGCAGCGCGGGGGGCAGCGGCGGCTCGGGAACTGGCGCGGGCGGCGACTCCGGCGGGGCGTCCCCGGGCGCCGGCGCGGGGGCGACGGATCAGCAGGGATCGCCGACCGGATCGTCGTCACCCTCCTCATCGCAAGCAGCTCCGTTCGTCGGCACGGCGACGGAGCTTCGCTTCGACCGGGGCGCCGCGCGCGGGTGGGAACGCCTGACCCGGCAACTCGAAACCGCCGAGCCGACCGCCGCCGAGACTTTCCCCGCGACGGTGCGGTACTGGTTGCTCGACGAGGATCGCCGGACGGCCGCCGCGCTGGCCGCCGCGGGTGCGACGGCCGAACCGACGAAGCGAATCTCGGGGCTCTACCGCGACGCAATCGCCACCGCCGCCGCGAGGACCGCCCAATCGAGCAGCGGAATCGGATCGATCGCGTCGTCCGCCCCGGTGGGAGGGTCGACGCTCGAGCTCCCCGCCAAGGCCGACACGCAACTCCTCGCGCCGGAGATCCTCGAACTCAAATTCGCGTACTTCGACGGCACGAACCTGCTGGAGCAATGGGACCCGACCGTGACGCCCGGCTTGCCCGTGGGGATCGAGGCAACGCTCCGGGTGCTGGAGACCTCGTACGAGGCTGCAGTCGAAGCGCAGCAGAACGCGCAGCTCGAGCGCAAACTCGTTGAGGAACGCCACGTGGTCGTGTATCGGCGATTCATCCGCATGCCGTCCGCGGCGCCCGCGCCCCCTGACCAAATGCTGCTGCGGCCCAGTCAGGGCGGAGGCCAGGGAGGCGGCCAAGGTCGCGGCGGCGGCCCCGGCGGCGGACAAAATGGAGGCGACCAGCAGGAGGGAGAGGGACAAGTTCCCGCCGCTTAAGGCCGTAACTCGCGGAAAGAGTCCGGCGTGGTCTGAAAAGTCGGGGTGCGGCCGCACGAAGCAAGAATCCGCCTCTCAAGTCGCCTCCATCGCCGCAGCGGGCGACAATCCCAAGCCTCTGTCGCTCCATAAGCAACACCTGCAATACTTACAAAACCTCGCGTCTCTTCCCCGCTCGACATGCCGGCGCCCATTGCCAACCCGATTCCAAAATCCCGCGGCAGCATTTTGCTGCTGGTGTTGGTGGCGGTCGTGGCGTTGACCTTGGGGACGGGGGCCTATCTCGCGCTCATGCAAGGCGAGCATCGCGCCGTACGGCGGCACGGCCGACAGGCCCTTTGCACGTCTCTGGCCAAGTCGGGGATCGCTTACGCCCAGGTCCTGCTGGCCAAGACTGACGAATCGCTCGCCGCTGTGGGGGGGCCCTTCCAGAATACGACCAATCTCTGCGGCGCCCTGGTGATCGACGCCGCCGAGCCGATGGATCGCGGCCGGTTCTCGGTGATCGCCCCGACGATGGTCGACGGCATCTACTCCGGTTGGACGTACGGGTTCGAGGACGAGTCGTCGAAGCTCCATCTCAATTCGCTGGTGACCGCCGGGGAGACCGACGAGGAGGGCCCGCGCAACCGGCTCCTCGCCCTGCCGGGGATGACCGTCGAGATCGCCGACGCGATTCTCGACTGGCTCGACGCCGACTCGAACGTCCGTGTCAGCGGCGCCGAGGACGAATATTACCAGGGGCTCAATCCTCCCTATCTGCCGGCGAACGGGCCGATCGGCCACCTTGACGAATTGCTGCAGATCCGTGGCGTGACGCCCGAGTTGCTCTACGGAATCGACCAGAACCGCAACTTCGCGATCGACCCCGGCGAGACGCCGCGGGGCATGCTCGCGGAACTCGACAATTCGACGGGCGAGATCACGCGGGGCTGGGCGGCGTACCTGACGGTCGACGGCGTCGAATCCTTCCCGCAAGCCTCGGGGGGCAAACGCATTAACCTCAACGGTCCGAACCTGCAGACGCTGTATAGCGAACTCGGCCAGGTCCTCACCGACGAGCAAGCGAAGTTCCTCATCCTCATGCGGCAGTACGGCGCTCAGCAGAACCTCGCGGGGGGGCAAGGACAACCTCCCGACGGCGGACCCGGCGGTCAACGGGGAGGCGGACAGCAACCTGGCGCGGGACAGCCCTCGATCGTTCAGTCGGGCGGGGAGCAACCCGGAGGCGGACGACAGGGCCGCGGGGGCGATCCCCGGCAGGGCGCCAACATGGTCAGCGCCGCCGCGGTGCAACTGGACTTCCAACGTCAGCCGGCGGCGAACATCGGCTCGCTGCTCGACGTCGTCGGCGCCACCGTGCAAATCGCCGCCGAAGGTTCGCCGCCGCAAACCGTGACGTCGCCTTGGCAGGAGGGCGCCGGATACGCGGAATTGATGAAGCTGTACGACGCGGCGACCGCGGCCCCTGTGGCGCGCGTCGGGGGGCGGATCAACGTCAACCGGGCGCCCCGGGCCGTGCTTCGCTCGATTCCCGGGATCGACGCCGCGACGATCGAGCAAATTGTGATGCGTCGCGATGGCGTCTACGATCCGATCGCCGGACCGCGTCGGCACGCGGTCTGGCTGTTGGTCGAATCGGTCGTCGATCTGGCGACGATGCGCGCGCTGGAGCCGTACGTCACCGGCGATGGGAGCGTCTTCAGCGCGCAAGTGTTGGGCTACTTCGACGCGGGCAACGATCTGGCCCGTTTCCACGTGGTCGTCGACCGTTCGGCGGCGACCCCGCAGGTGGTCCGGATCGAAGACCTCGCCCCCCTGGGTCGCGGATTCCGCCCGACCGCCGTCGGAGCCCAGGAGTCGAGTCCGTAGCGCGGTCGAAGCCGCGCCTCGTCGTCGTTTGGAACCCGCCCCGCTCGCCAAGTACAATGGATTGTTTCCCCTGACCTCCCGGTCTTTGAGCCCGTCTGGCTGAACGCCGGTCGCTTCAAGCCCATAGCGCGGCGCGCCGCCAAGCTCAACGCAAACGCAACACCACTCACCCGTCCGAGCCCGACATGTCCCGCGCCGTGGCGCTGCAACTGAAATCGACCGAGGCGGTCGCTGTCGTCGTCGCCGCACAGGCGACGCCGATCGTCGAGGCGGTCGTACGCGTGCCGCTGGGGGCCGACGACTCGCCTCGTCGGCGCGGCGAATTGATCGCCGAGGCGCTGGCGCCGTACCGCAAGTCGCGATTGCCGGCGGTGTTGGCCGTGGCTCGGGACGCGTTGGCTTGGCAGAACTTTTCGCTTCCCCCTGCGCCCGACGAGGACCTCGCCGGCTTGGTGCTTATGCAGGCCGAGCGCGAGTTGTCGCTCCCCGCCGACGGGGTCGGATTCGATTTCCTGCCGCTCGAAGGAGACGCCGAGCATCCGCGTCGCGTGCTCGGGGTCGGACTCGGCCCCAAGGCGTGGAGCGAAGCGCTCGAGGCGTGCGAAGCGGCTCAACTAAAACTGCGGCATGTCATTCCGGAGCCGTTCGGCTGGCAGCCGCTGGCCGCGCGGGCGCTCGCCGGCGCCGAGGCTGCGCCGGGAGCCGTCGCCGGCGACGGCGCCCATGTCGGCGTCGCGGCCGAACCGGGCTGGGCCGCCATCTGGGCCGACTCGGGGGGAGCCGTTCGTCTTGCGCGTTCGGTCCGCTTGCCCGACGCGGACGATCTCGATGCGTGCGCCGGGATCCTGGCCGGCGAATTGCGTCGGACGCTGCTTGCCTTCGGTCAATGGCATGCCGACGCGGCGACCGCTGATATTTGGCTCGCCGGAGGGGACGACGCGACTGCTCTGGCCGAGCGGCTCAGTGCGGCGCTCCATCGCGAGGTTCAGGTCGGACGGGTCCGCGATCTGTTCGACGCCGCGGCTGTCCCGGCGAGCCCCGACGACTGGGGCGCTCTGGCGTCGCTGGCTGCGGAACTGGCGAGTCGCAATCGCCCGCTGCTCGACTTGCTCAACCCCCGCCGCCCGCCGGCGCCCCCCTCGCGACTTCGCATCTACTCGCTTGCCGGCGTTGCGGCGCTCGTGGCGTGCGGACTCATCGGCTGGAAAGCCAACCGCAACCTGCAAGAACCGCTCGAAGAGGCCGAACTGGCCGAGTTGGAACGCACCTCGCTCGCCGAGACGATCGAAGGCTTCCAAAGCGACCTGAAACGGGTCGCGGAAATCAGCCGCTGGTTCGCCGGCGGCGCCGAGGCGACGCAGCGACTCGAGGAGATCGCCGCCAGTCTCCGTCCCCTTCCCCCCGACGCCGACGGCTTCTCCGCGGATCAGGACGTGGTGGTGACTCGGGTCAATCTCGTCGGCGCCAAGGCGACCGTCGAGATGGCGACCAAGAACGCCGAAGCCCTGCGACCGCTCGAAAGCCGGCTGCGAGCCGCGGGGTATCGGGTCGATCGCGGGACCGTCAATCCGACGGCCAATGTCGTTCCCGAGTACGCGGTCGGCGCCGTCGAAACGCTGGTTCGGGAAACTCCCGCCGCCGAGGGCAATGCACCGGGGGCGAACCGATGACCACGCGCGAAGCTCGTTTGACGGCGGCCGTCGCGGCGGCCGGGCTGCTGTGGGGAGTCTCGCGGGGCGTGTCGTCGTACCGCGAACAGCTCGACGTGAACGACCAACAGCGAATCGCGGCGCAACAGGCGCTCTCTGACGCCCGCGTCGAGGCCTACCGCGGCCAGAAGGCCCGTCAGCAACTGCGGGCGTGGCAGAAGCAGTCGCTTCCCGCCGACGCCGACGTCGCCGAGTCGCTCTACCGCGACTGGTTGCAGGACGAACTGAAGGCCGCGGGGATCACGAATCCCTCGGTCGCGGACCGCGCCCGGGCCCTAGCCGGCGAAGGGGCGACCGAACTCACCTTCAACGTCGGCGGCCAAGGGACGCTGGCCCAATGGCTGGAGTTCTTCCGCCGTTTTGCCGCGGGGCCGCACCTCCATCGGCTGAGCGAGACGACGCTCGCCCCGACGCCCGATCGACAGCAACTCACAGGCACGTTGCGGATCGACGCCCTCGTGCTGTCCGACAGCCCGCGCACGGCTGAACTGGCGGCCGACGATGCGTTTCCCCCCGACGCCAAAGCGGTCGAGAAGTTCGCCGCCTCGATCGCCGCGATCACGGCTCGCAACCCGTTCCAACCCCCCTCGGCCAAGCCGAACGGCGACGCGGGGAACCAAGCCGGCAAGGCGAAGGTCACCTTCCTCTTCGGCGGCCGCGACGGCTGGATCGTCGACGTTCGCCGCGAAGACACCGGCAAGGTCGAACGATACAAGGCGGGCGACACGGTGCGCTTCGGTACATTCGAAGCGAAGCTGCTCGAGCTCGACGAGCGACGCGTCCTCTACGAGACGACTGCCGGCAAATTCGAGGTGAAGCTGGGCCAGAACTTCGGCGAAGCCCAACCGGCGACCGACGGATAGCGCTTGGCCGACCGGCATGAGCCGACCGGCTAAGCTCGCCGCTCGCCTACGAAGGGGTTGGTGCGCTTTTCGCGGCCGATCGTCGTCGGCGGGCCGTGCCCGGAAAGCACGATCGAGTCGTCGGGCAGTTTGAACAGCACCTGCCGGATCGACGCGAACAGCGCCGCTGGGTCGCTGTCGGGAAAATCGCTCCGGCCGATGCTGCCGGCGAACAGCACGTCGCCCCCCAGCACGACGATCGGCGACTCGTCCAGCGCGAGAAACGCCACGTGCCCCCGGCTGTGGCCCGGCGTGTCGCGCACCGTCCAGCGGACGCCGGCCAGTTCGAGCACGTCCCCGTCGTCGACCAACTGGTCGGCCGGGGGGCTGGTGACCGGAATGCCGTACCCGGCCGAAAGATTCTCGACCGGGTCGGTCAGCTTGCTAGCATCGCCGCCGCCGATCACCAGCGGGCAGCCGGGCCACTGGGCTTTCAGCGGCCCGTTGCCGGCGATGTGGTCGGCGTGGCCGTGGGTGTTCAGGATCGCTGCCGGCCGTCGCCCCAACTCCTTAACTTCGGCGAGAATCCCCTCGGGATCGAGCCCCGGATCGACGACCACGCACTCCTGGCTGCCCGGCGCCGCGATGATGAATGCATTCTCCTCGAACAGGGGAGAGACAACGGTCCGAACATCGAGGCGCGGGTGCTTCATCGCGGTCAAGGTCCCCTTCCTTCCAGCGGCCGCAGTCGGTACGATTCGCCCCCCGACGGCCTCGGGGCCGCTCGCCTGGAAACTAGTCCAATTAGGCAAAGCCGACCTCCCGTGCCGTGAATTGTAATTATTTCGCTTGCGCCATGCGATAACTTCCCTGGGGTCCGCTGTCTCGTGACGCGTCGACCGCCGTCGGGCGAGCCGGCGCGTGACTGTTCCGGGGGTTGCCCGCGGGCGCACGTCGGCCAGCATAGAGTTGGGAACACGACTTGCATAATTGACGATTTCATCGCCCCGACGGCGCCGCGACGAACCCGACCGCACGCACCCGCTACTGCCGAACCGCCCGCCTTGCGGGCCTGTCAGCTCGATCCCTAACCCGCCACCTTCCCGCCGCGGCGAACTGCAGGATCCGCAGGACCGCCCGAGGAGAGTCCCCGAGATGTCGAAAACGAATTGCCTCGCCGCCCGCTCGGCGCTGTTTGCCAGCGTGGCGCTGACCGCCGCCGTCAGCCTCGGCCAGCAAGATCGCTGGGTCGAGCCGATCGTCCGGGTCGCCCACGAAGAGCCCGCCGACCAGCGGCAACCGGCCCAAGTGGCGTCGCGGGTCGTGCCGGGAGGCGCCCCGACCGCGGCGTTCGATCTGACCCAACGCCCGGGCGAGCACCCGCTGGCTCCCGCGCTGCGGATCGCCCAAGCTTCGCTGGCCGACATCGATCGCAACATCCGCGATTACTCGGCGATCGTCTACAAGCAGGAGCGGATCGACGGCGAACTGATGGACCAAGAGGTCGCCTTCGTCAAAGTTCGCCACCAGCCGTTCAGCGTCTACATGTTCTTTCTCGCCCCGAACAAGGGCCGCGAGTGTCTGTACTCCGAAGGCCCCGCCGGCACGAACGGCAAACTGCTGGCCCGCGATTGCGGCTTTCGCCGCAAGCTGGGCGTGTTCGAACTCGATCCGACCGGCCGCTTGGCGATGAAGGGGCAGAAGTACCCGATCACCAAGCTGGGCGTGAAGGCCCTGACTGACGAACTGGTCACCGTCGCCAGCAACGACGTGAAGTTCGGCGAGTGCGAAGTGAAGCACCTCCAAACCGAACTCGGCCCTAAGACCGGCCCCAAGCGACCGGTGACGATGCTCGAGGTCACCCACCCGATCGAGCGGATCGGCACGTTCCGCTTCCACAAAGCCCGGGTCTACATCGACGACGAACTTCGGATCCCGATCCGGTACGAAGCCTATCTCTGGCCCCGCGGCAACGAAGCCCCGCCGCTGGAGGAGACCTACACCTACATGAATCTGAAGGTCAACAACGGCTTCACCGACGCCGACTTCGACCGGAAGAATCCCGAGTACTTCAAAGACTGAGCGGCTCGCCGCACGAGCGGCGCCGATCGGAACTGATGTTGCGTCATGCAGAGCCCCGGCCGCGCGGTCGGGGCTCTGTTCGTATCCTGCCAGACGAGCCGAGGCGCCGCGGTCCAAGCCTGCGACGCGACTCGGTTCGACTTGCGTGGGACGCGACCCCTGGGGGTCGCGCCCGCGGCTAGTCGAGCGCGATCTCGATTCCCTGCCCCGGCTCGACGGCGATCGTCCGCTGCAGGTCGGCTTCGAGATACTGCGGGCCGATTGCGCGCAGCGCAGAGGCGGAATTCGTCCTTGGCGACGGGGCGAGCGAGTACGCATACGTTCCCGCGATCAGCTCGCCCTGAAACGTGCCGTCCGGATTGACCGGCAGCGTCTTCTGGTGGCCGTGGTCGAGCGGCTGCAGGACCAGGGCGACGTTGCCCACCGGCCGACCCCCTGCGGTCACCTTGCCGGAGACGGTCGTGGGGGCCTGCTTCAATCCGATCGGCTCGCCGCAACCGAGGGCGATCGTGCAAGCGAGCGTCATGACAATCGTTCGCATACGTTCCTCCTGGACCACAATTGTCGCGTGATGTGCCGTGATTTGTTGCCCGAACGGTCGACGTTCGGCAAGTCGTGTCGAGAGTCCGCGACGTCGGCAACAGGGGAGCGTGCGGACGCCGCGGATCGAGAGCAACGCATCGTCCGCTTCCGCCGCGGTCGTTACAGGTCGAAATCCGCGAGTTGCCCGTCTTCGGCGCCGACCAGCCACTTGACGACCACGCCGTCCATGCTGTCGGCCAGGAAGTGGACCGACCCGTCCCCCATGGCGGCGTTGACGCCCCCCGAGTGGAAAGCGAACGGCTCGTCGTTCGGTCCGCAGTTGTTGACCGACCAACGGCACTCCGGCGGCCCGCCGTCGGGGCTGGCGTAGTTGTTCAGCTTCGCCGCGCGCGAACCGGGGCTGATCGCGTTGCTGGGGCCCGAGTAGCCGTTCCCCACCGCGTCGGCGTCGGCCCACGCAAACACCCGTCGGCCGTTCGGGCCGCTCGACATGTCGATCGGATCGGCGGCGCCGGACACCGGCGTAAAGCGGTTCGAGTACGAGCCGTAGTTGTCGACGTCGGGATGCGAGCGGCCGGCGTCCTCGATCCACATGATCGTATTGCTGGCCCCGTCGGTGACGCGGCTGAACCCTCCGCCGTCGCAGTTCAACAGCGGAGCGACGACCTGCGTCTTCCAAGCGTCCGACCCCGCCCCGGGAGTCCGCATGCCGTAGGTCGCCGAACCGGGTTGCGAGTCGACGTCCGACAGCGCAACGATCATGTAGTCGATGCCGCCGTACCCGTGCACCGGGTCGCGCGCCTCGTTCGACACCGGAGTCGACGGACAGACGAACGAGTCGATCTTGGTCTTCGCCGCGAGTTGTCCGTTCGGATGGGCCGGGTCGTCGTAATTCCGACCCGTGGTCTTCGGATGGAGCAAGCAGCCTGTCGGCGTTCGGAGCGATTCGCCGCTCGGGGCGGCCGAGTACACGGTTCGCGGATCAGCCTGATGATCGAACATGTCGTAGATCGCCTGTCGCTCGATGTAGGGCAGCACGTGAGTCGCGGTCGAGTGGATCGTGTACGTCGTCGAGGCGCCTCCGGTCGAGTCGCACTGCCCGCTGGGGGGGAGCCGCTTTTTCGCCGACTCGAAGTTGAGCGCTCCCAGGGCCAGTTGTTTGACGTTGTTGCTGCATTGCATCCGCCGGGCCGCCTCGCGTGCCGCCTGAATCGCCGGCAACAGCAGCGCCACCAACACGCCGATGATGGCGATCACCACCAGCAGTTCGACGAGGGTGAATCCGAGACGACGACTCCCGTGCGAGGCGTTTCGGCCGACTTCCGTAGACATGCGAAATCCTGTTAGGTGTGCACTTGATCGACCGCGAGTCCTCCGACTTGCGCGCGGTCGCACGATGAAGCTGCGAATCCTAGCGATGTCCGTGAAGAACGGGTGTCGTCAGCATGAAGATTCCGCGAAGATCAGCGCTTTGCGCATCGGTGCAATGGCATGCGGAGTTCCGAAGAAGGCGCCCGGCACTGCAATTCTCGATGCGTTGAGCAATGAAAGCGATTGCGACGCGAAGTCGGCGCGAGTCGGCAAAATCCTTGCGCATGCGCAGGTCCGCAAATGCGAAGGCGACCCGCCATGCCCGCGATGGGAGCGGGAGAATCGAGGGCCATGGTCGCCGATCGCCGCTGCGGATCGTCGATCGATGCGTCGCGTCGCCCCGGGCGCTGCGACGCATCTTCAATACTTGCGTTCTTGATATCGACAATCTGGACTAGGGCAAACACTGGGACATGCGGCGCCGGCTGCATTTCGCGAGGTCGCCGCGTATTCCTCGGAGTCGCGGCCGACTACAATTCGCGGAAGTTCCGGCAGCTCTCTTCATCGTCGGAGCACGATCAAACGACGTGCCCGCAGGCCCTAATCATCCCGGTCGTTGCGGCGTCTCCTCACGGAATCGCAACTCCGCTTGTCACAAAGGTCGATCATGGTGCGCATGACCTGTCTCGCATCGACTGCACTGACTGCTATGGCGTCGTTCCTCGGCGCAGCGTTCATAACCGCCCGAGCGGCGGCGTCAGATGGCGTCGTGGCGACGCCGGCGACGGACGCCTCGCGGCAGCCGGTCGTGTTCACTACCGAGCAAGATCACCAGGACATGCTCCGGCAACTCGGCATTGCGAAGCTCCGCCCCGGCCGCAGCGGAGACGCGAGCGCACCCAACGCCGCCAACTACGACGAGGCCCGTGCGAACCCCTACCCGACGCTGCCCGCCGTGCTCAAGTTGGAAAGCGGCGAACAGGTCGCCACGGCCGACCAATGGCGAAACCTGCGGCGCCCCGAGATCGTCGAGGCGCTCGCGCGAGAGGTCTACGGTCGCGTCCCGGACAACGTCCCCGCCGTCGTTTGGCAGGTCCGCGAGACGCGCGAGATTGACGCCTTCGGCACGCCGGCGATCCAGAAACGCATCGTCGGCGTCGTCGACAATGCGGCCTGTCCCGAGATCGTCGTCGAAATCTCGATGTCGTTGACCCTGCCCCGGGATGCGACGGGGCCTGTTCCGGTCTTGATGAGCTTTGGGTGGACGCCGTTCGAATCGTCGCCGTTCGGTCCGCGCGGGCCCGGTGGACGCGACGAGGAGTCGGGCCCCCGGCGACCGTCGCGCGAGGAGCGGCTCATCGCGGCCGGTTGGGGGAGCGCGATCCTCAACCCGACGACGGTGCAGGACGACGTCGGCGGCTTGCAGCGGAATCGCTGGGGCCGAACCGTCTCTCCCGACGCCGAGCCGACTGGCGCCGGTCTGACGCGCGGCATCATCGGTCTTGCGAACCTCGGCCGGCCGCGCAAGCCCGACGACTGGGGCGCCTTGCGGGCGTGGGCCTGGGGGGCGTCGCGCGGGTTGGACTACTTGGAAAGCGAATCGGCCGTCGATTCGCATCGCGTCGGCATCGCCGGCGTCTCCCGCTTCGGCAAGGCCGCGCTCGTGGCGATGGCCTTCGACGAACGATTCGCCGCGGGGCTGATCGCCTCGTCCGGGGCCGGCGGCACGAAGCTCCTTCGCCGCGACTTCGGCGAGACCCTGGAGAACCTCGCGGGCTCGGGGGCGTATCACTGGATGGCGGGCAACTTTCTCAAGTACGCCGCCGAGGAAGCGACTTTCGGCCGACGCACCGCCGACGACCTGCCCGTCGACGCCCACATGACGCTCGCCCTGTGCGCCCCGCGGCCGACGTTCATCAGCCACGGCGTCCCCGAGCGTGGAGACGCCCAGTGGCTCGATCATCGGGGGAGCTTCATGGCGGCCGTCGCGGCCCAGTCGGTCTTCCGATTGCTGGGAGCGCGCGACCTAGGGCGCAGCGACGACTGGCGGACCGAGACGATGCCGGGGGTCAACGTGGGCCTGCTCGACGGGGCCCTCGCCTGGCGGCAGCACGACGGCGGGCACACCGACGAACCGAACATTGAACGCTTCGTGAAGTGGGCGAATCAGCTCCTAGCCGACTCGCCGGCCGATCGCCCGGCGCTTGGCGCTCCCGCTCAGCCGCGGGTCGCGGGCGTGCCGCGCACCGATCCGAACTCGCAACTTGCCCATCGCCAACTCGTCGCTAAAGCCAAGCAAGGTCGGATCGACGTGTACTTCGTCGGCGACTCGATCACGCGCCGCTGGGGCGCGACTGATTACCCCGCCTTCCTCGCGAATTGGAAACGCAATTTTCACGGCTGGAATGCCGCCAATTTCGGCTGGGGGGGCGACGCAACGCAGAATATCCATTGGCGGATGCAGAACGGCGAACTGGACGGGACCGCTCCCAAGGTCTTCGTCCTGCAGGCCGGGACGAACAACCTCCCCTGGACCGGCCCGGCCGACGAAGCGAAGGTCGACGAAATCGTCGCCGGCATCGAGGCGATCATGGGCGAGTTCCGGCGACATGCGCCCGAAGCGACGATCATCCTCACGGGTCTCTTCCCGCGCAGCCAGAACCCGCAGCTCGCTCCCGCGATCCGCCGCGTCAACGAGCGGCTGGCGCAATTGGCCGACGGCAAGCGGATTCGCTTCCTCGACCTCGGCGACAAGCTGGCCGACGCAAACGGGCTGCTGCTTCCCGGAATGTCGGAGGACGGGCTCCACTTCACCGAGCAGTCGTATCAGATTTGGGCCGACGGGTTGAAGCCGATCCTGCGCGAATTGCTCGGCCCTCCCGCGGCGGACGACCTCGCCCCGTCGCCGACCGGCGACCCGAGCGCCGGTTGAATCGGGTCGGACAATCGGCAGGTCCAGCACCGCGAACGGAGCGGCCTGATTCCGCCGGCGCGGCGGAAACCAACGTCCGGACGTCCGTCCCGCCCGGTCCTGCGGCTTCGTCACGTCCGGGTAGTGATACCATTTGCGCCCCTAGAAGGGTGGCTGGGGTCGCAGCGCAGCGGAGCCCCCAGGGAATCCGCTGGGGGCTCACTTCGTTCGACCCCAGCCACCCGTCAATTTGGCAAATGGGATCACGACCCACGTCCGCGTCTCACGTCCGCGTCGCAATCAGCGCATCGAGCTCCGCCTTCAGTCGCGGCAGGATCGCGTCGTACGGGAACTGCCCCAGTTCCTCGCTGCCGCGCTTGAGGTTCACGAAGTTCGGACCGCACCACAGGCCCAGGTCGGCGTCGTCGGTTTCGCCCGGGCCGTTCACCCGGCAGCCCATCACGGCGATCGTCAGCTTGTGATCGGCCGCGTAGCTCGTCATCTCCTTAACCTGCTCGGCCAACTCGATGAACGCTTCGTTCTCGACTCGCGAACAACTGGGGCAACTGATGATGTTAAGCGTCGAGAGCCCGTAATCGACGACCGAGCGGACCCGCCCCGCGGCGATGTCCGCCAAGATCGCCCGCCCCGCGGCGATCTCCTCCGGCTTGCGGGGGTTGCTGACGGTCAGCGACACCCGGATCGTGTCGCCGATGCCGCGGCTCACGAGCTGCTCAAACGCGATTCGCGTCTTGACGATCCCGTCGGGGGGCATCCCCGCCTCGGTCACTCCCAGGTGGAGCGGCACGTCGGGACGTTGCTCGGCGAAGCGGCGGTTGACCTCGATCACCTTCTGCGGGTCCGAGTCCTTGAGCGACACGCAGTATCGCGTGAAGCCCAACTCGTCGAGCCAGTTGCAATGCTCCCATGCGCTGTCGAGCATCGGCGAGATCGAGTCCTCCTCGGAATACCGCCCCAGCTTGTCGGGATCGACGCTGCCGCAGTTCACGCCGACTCGCAACGCACAGTCGTGGTCCGCCGCGACCTGGGCGAGGAACCGCACCTTTTCGCGCCACGGCTTGTCGCGCTCGTGGTGGTACAGGTGCCCCGGGTTGTAGCGAATCTTGTCGACGTACGGGGCGACGAGCTCCGCCATGCGGTAGTTCTCTTGCAGATCGACCGACAGGTTCGCCGTGGTTTGCCGACGGATTGCAGCGAGCGCGGCGGCGTCCTTGGCGTTGTCGACCGCGATCCGTACGACGTCGGCCCCCGCGGCGTGCAGCGCATTGACCTGTGCGACGGTCGCGTCGACGTCCTGAGTGTGCGTCGCCGTCATGCTCTGCACGGCAATCGGATGCGCCGCGCCGATGGCGATCGAACCGATGCGAACCTCACGGGTCGGATTGCGGGGGATGTTCATCGCATTGCTCGTTGAAACTCGCGCAAAGGCGCTCAGACGCACAGACAACAGCTCGAATCGCACGGCGTCAACCGACCGAACAAGCAATCCGTGTGGCTTCGTGCGATTGTGCGAGATCGAAATCAGGTTCCCTTGGTACGCAAATACTCCAGCAGCAACAGCCACATCGTCAAGCCGTTGAACAGCAAGTGGCAGGTGATCGAGGGCACGATGCGATGCGTGCGGTGGTAGAGGTAGCCCAGCACGATTCCCAACAGGGCCAGCGGAACCGGCGCCACGCCGTGGCCCCAGTGCGCGAGCCCGAACAGCAGCCCGCTTGCCGTGATCGGAAGCCACCCCCGCGACGGCGAGGGATCCGCCTGGACCACGTGCATATCGCTGCTGCAAGCGGCGCCGTCGACGTCCTCCGCCGCGGTCGCCTGTTCCGACTCTGCTGAAACTTCGACCGCCTTCCCCGCAAGCTCCGCCTTCTCAAGCCACCCCAACAACACTAACCGAAACGCCGTTTCCTCGAACACCGGCGCCGCGACGACCGCGGCGAACCCGATTCCCAGGATGAGCCCCAGCGACGGCTCGCGGGAAAACTCTTCGACGAACGGATGCCCGTGCTCCGGCTCGATGACGTAGCTCAGCACGATCTGCAGGAAGTAGATCGGCGTCAAGGTCGCTAAGAACGCGACGGACCCCAGGCCGACGTCGCGAGCCAGTTGGCGGCGATTCGCGGGGAATCCCAGGTCGTGCGCCGTCGCCCCGGTCAACGTGGCGAGTCCTGCCCACACCGCCACGGCCAGCAGCGTCAGCGTCAGCGACGTCAGCGCCGTATCGCGAATGAAATGCTCGGAGTCGTCCCCGGATGGCGCGTCGTGCGCGGCGTCGTCGGCTTTGGCCGGGGCTGCAAAGTCTCCGGCCGGCGGTTCCATGGTCGCGAGCCGGGAGACGACGTTCAGCAGCATCGGCGTCACCAACAGCAGCGCCGCCCAACCGTTCCACGGCACGCGGCGGCGCGGCTCGTACGGCACGAGGGGGCGCCCGTCGATGTGGCGCAGAAACAGCGCCGCCAACGCCAGCAAACTGGCCGTCGGTGCCGCGACGTACGTGGCGAGCGCCAAGTTGTCGGCCAGCGAGTTCATGCGGCGGCAGCGGCTGGAAGGAGCGGCCGCAGGGCGGCCGGGGACGTGGCGAAACGCGGCCCCCGGTTCGCTCGGCCGAGGGGGCGCGCTACGGCGCCGTCAATTGACGCCACGCCGCTTGAACATACCCCACGGCCGACAGCACTGTCAGGACCACCGCCAGCCAGACGGTTGCCGTCAGGCCGTAGGTCATCCAACCCGGGGGCGGGCCGTCGATCCACAGGCCGCGGCGCGGGTCAAGGTAGCTGAGTACGGCAAGACTGAACCCTGCGGCGGCGCATTGGGCGACCATCTTCCACTTGCCGGCCCACTTGGCCGAAAAATCGCCCCCCTCCCCCTCGACAAAGCTCCGCAGCGCGGTCACCAGCAATTCGCGCGCGACGATCACGACGCACATCCAGGCGTAGATCCCCGAGACGAGCTTCCCGTCGAGCAGCCGGGGCGCCGCGGCCAGGTAGATGAACGTGCCGCAGATGATCAGCTTGTCGGCGAACGGATCGAGCACGCGGCCGAGCTTGGTGACTTGCCCGTACTTGCGGGCCCAGTATCCGTCGACCCAGTCGGTCCCCGCGGCGATCATGAACACGACCAACCCCGGCAGATACATTCCCAGCGACAACAACACGAACAGCACGCCCGAAAGCGCCACCCGCGCAACCGTCACTTGGTTGGGGACGTTCCACAGTCGCTGCGTCGGTTCGGCGGAATCAGGCATTGCGGGCGATTGCTTCGCTGCCCGGGGCGGGGCAGGGGACGGAGGGGGATTTGTGCGGAGGAAAACGGCATCCGAAACAAGCCCGAAGCGAGAAACTCAGAAACGACAGGCGGCCGACCTCCCTTTGCGTGATTCGCTAGGCGACGATCGGATTTGTTTCGGCGTTCGTGGTTCGGATCCTACCTCGGCTTCCCGCAGGCGGCGGCGATCAGGTCGTATCCCTGGCTCGCCACGACTTCGCATTTTACCAGCGCCCCGGGGCGAAGTCCCGCGCCCGTGACGTACGCCACCCCGTCCACGTCGGGGGCGTCGGCAAAGCTGCGGGCCACCCAGGCGTTGCGCTCCCCGGGCACGGGCGCGTCGATCAGCATGTCCAACTGCCGTCCCAGTTGCGACTCGTTCCACGCGAACGCCACCTCCTGCTGGACGGCCATCAACTCTTCGCGCCGTTGCTCCTTAACCTCCTCGGGGACGTGGTCGGGCAGCTTGGCCGCGGGGGTGTCGGGCTCCAGCGAGTAGGTGAACACTCCGGCCCGCTCGAACCGCTGTTCGCGGACGAACTCGACCATTTCGGCGAATTGCTCGTTGGTCTCCCCGGGAAAGCCGGTGATGAACGTCGTCCGCATGACCAGCCCGGGAATCCGCTCGCGCAACTTGGCGAGCAGCGTTTCCGTCTCGCCCCGCGTCACGCGGCGCTGCATCCGCCGCAGCATCACGTCGTTGGCGTGTTGCAGCGGCATGTCGAGATACGGCACGATTCGCTCGCTGCCGGCGATGACGTCGATCACGTCGTCGGTGAAATACATCGGGTACAGGTACATCAGCCGAATCCAGTCGAGCCCCTCGACCTGCTCGAGTTGCCGCAAGAGCTCGGCGAGCCGTGGCTCGCCGTACAGGTCCATGCCGTAGTACGTCGTGTCTTGAGCCACGACGACCAGTTCGCGCACGCCGTCGGCGGCCAGTTCGCGAGCTTCGGCGATCACCTCCTCGATCGGCTTGGTGGCGTGACGCCCGCGCATCTTGGGGATCGCGCAGAACGTGCAGAGCCGATCGCATCCCTCGCTGATCTTGAGGAACGCAAAATGCCGCGGCGTGATCCGCATCCGGGCCGTGTCCGGGAGCGGGCGAACCGGCGCCGGGTGAAACACGGTTCGCTGTTCCTCAAGCCCCCCGACCAGTCGATCGGCGACCTTGGTCACCTCCTCGCGCCCGAACACCCCGACGAGGTGGTCGATCCCGGGCCGCTCCTCGAGCAGCGACTCCTTCTGCCGCTCGGCCAGGCAGCCGCTGACGATGACGCCGCGCAGCTTGCCTTGCCGTTTGAGCTCGAGCATCTCGTCGATCGCGCCGAACGACTCGGCCCGCGCCGCTTCGATGAAGCCGCATGTGTTGACGATGGCGAAGTCGGCGCCCTCGGGCTCGGCGACCAGCTCGTAGCCGTCCAGCCGCAACATCCCCAGCATCCGCTCGCTGTCGACGAGGTTCTTCGGGCATCCCAGGCTGACGAAGGCGTAACGGCCTTTCGACTGTCCGCGCTGGAGATTCTCGGTAAATTGCGACGACACGGAGGGGCTCGGCGTATAGCGGGGGAGGGCACAGGAGAGCGAGACCCCTGATTGTAGACCCAGGGCGCGCCGCCGCCAATCGCTGCGGGCTTCCGGTCGTGATGCCTTTGCGCCCTTGGAAGAGTGGCTGGGGGCGCAGCGCAGCAGAGCCCCTAGGGGAGCCCCTGGGAGCCACCCTTCAATTTGGCAGGGTATCACCGCCGGGCCGCGGCCGAGAAACTCGCCACAGGGGGCGCAGACTCCGCAGCGGGCAAGCGACTCGGCGACGCGAATCGAGCGATGCGCGTCCCCTCCGGCCGGCTTGGACGCCTGCGCCGTTGCGAACAGCGATTGTCGGCACGGGGATCCCTTCGTGGCCTCGGCGGCCAATTCCCTCGCTCGTGGGGATCGCCGGGCCTCCAGTCACTGCTCGACGACAAAGTCGAATTTCGTCGTTGCGGCGTCGACGAGGGCCTTCAGCGGCGTCGTCGACGCCTCGCCGTAACGGGCCGGCACGGCGAGCGTCTGGTCGCGGTAACTCTTCCAGATCTTGAGCACCACCTTGTACTCCCCCGGGTTCGCTCCGTCGCCGGGGGTCGTCGTGGTCAAAGCGAACGACCCGTCGGCGGCGACGTCGCCGACGGCCGGTTTGCCCCCCGCGACGGGTTGGAACACGACCAGCGCGTTCTCGCCTCCCAGCGGCGCTCCGTCGGCGCCCTTCACCGTACCGGTCACGGGAATCAGCCCGCTCTTCGGCCCGCACCCGGTCCCGAGGAGCGACAAGCAGGCTGCGAGGGCGAAGTTGAAGGTGCGATTCATAATGACATATCGGCCTGTCGCATTACGTGACATGCGGCGGACGCGCCTTGATTCAGGGTGTGGTCAAGTCAAACTCATCGATGCGGCGAACTTCAGCAGACGGACGCAACGTCAGACGGAGCGATCACGACCGCATTCCTCCGCGCCCGTCCGCGGTTGCTCGGTCAGAACGGCATGTCGCCGATGACTTGCCCGTCGGCGCTGGCGATCATCTTGTCCCACACGGTCCCCCAGGCGCCGTACGGTCCGCTGGTCTCGACCTCGTTCGACACGAAGTGCGAGCTTCCGTCGGCCATGCCCAGGTTGACGCCCCCCGGGTGGGCGCTGCGCGTCGTCGCCTGATCGGCCCAGTCGTCGCCGGTGTAGTCGGGCATGCACTCCTGTTCCAGGATCGTCAGATCCGCGCTGGTCGGTCCGGCGACGTCGTCGGCATTGGCGTTGCAGACGTTCGGGCCGTTTGCGTCGCCGGTCGATCCGAACCAGAACAGGACGCTGCTCCCCGCTTGGCCCATCGCCCACGTGCCGCGACGGTCGCGCGGGGTGACGCCTGAGCGAACCTCGGCGACGAGGATCGTGGAACTGCCGCCGTCGGTGATCTGCCGCAGATTCACCGCGACGTTCGGGCCGATCACGCCGCGGCGTTTGTCGTCCTTCCACCCGGGAGAGTCGGGCCCGAAGATGCCGATCGTGGCCCCGGTGCTGGTCGTCAGCAACGGTCCGTTGCCCGCATTGGCGGCGTAGTTGCCGCGAGCCCAGTAGACCGGCGTCCGCGGCCCTTGGACTTCCATGTGTTGATAGGCGAAGGAATCCGACGGGCACCGCAGCGCGTCGATCACCGTCGTCCGCGCCGGTTCGTTCGCCGTGTCCGAGATGTACTTCGTCAGATCGAACCGGTCGTACACCGTCTGCTGCTCCATGTAGGGGAGCACGCGGATGATCCAGTTCGGCCCGATGTTCGGCGAGGTCGCCGGGTTGGTCCCGGCCGGGAAGTCAAACGCCGAGGGAAACGACTTCCTGGCCGACTCGTAGTTCAACAGCCCCAAGCTCACTTGACGCAGGTTGCTCAGGCACTGACTGCGGCGCGCCGCCTCGCGCGCCGCTTGGATTGCCGGCAACAGCAGCGCCACCAGCACGCCGATGATCGCGATGACGACCAACAATTCGACCAAGGTGAAGCCCCGAGATCGGCGGCGCGACCTCGGTGCGCAGTGCGCACAACGCAGCGGCGTGACTTGCATGGCAAGCGTCCTCGATGTTCACTCTGCGGCATGACGTGTGAGGAGGCGGCCCCGGTGCGGCGGCTCGCTGCGAGCGGCGCGGCGCAAGGCGGCTGGGCGACAAAGCGACGATCGGCGAGGCGGGCTCGACGAACGTTTGTTGCGACGTCGATTCTCATCCTAATCTTCGCCCGGTCGCAAACGCGAGAGCGGCGCACACGAAAACTGCGCACCGCATTGTCGCAGGAGCGCAGGCGAGTGCGCCTGCGCAGGCGGAATCGTGTTCCCGCGGAACGTGCAAGGCAAGTCGGCTCGATGAGCGACTTGCGATCACTTGGTTTCCCGGCGCCTCGACGCCGAGGCGCCGATTTCTCAGGCCGCCAACCGAACCGTCGACCCGCCGCAGAGTTGATCGCGGATCGCCGCAGCGATCTCGGCCGAGGCTTGCGGCCGCGCCAACCGCTGGATGTTGCGGGTCATCTCGGCCCGCACGTGATGATCGGCCAGCAGCGGCTCCAGCTCGCGCGTCAGCGCCGCGTCGAGCGCCCCGGCCTGGGACGATTCGTCGATCATCCGACACGCCCCCGCGGCGGTGAACACCTTGGCGTTGGCGATCTGGTGATTGTCGGCCGCTTGCGGGTACGGCACCAGCACCGACGGCGTGCCGGCGAGCGACAACTCGGCCAGCGTCATCCCGCCGGCACGGCTGATCGCCAGATCGCTGGCGAACAGCACCGACGCGATCTCGTCGATGTAAGTGACGGCCAACGCCTGCAGTCCCAGCGCGGCGTAACGGGCTTCGGTCTCCTGCAGTTGCCCCTCGCCCGTCTGGTGGACGATTTGCCATCCCTTGAGCCGATCTCCCAACTTCTTGAGAGCCGCGGGGACCGCTTCGTTCAGCGACCGCGCTCCCGCCGCGCCGCCGAGAACGACCAGTCGGCGTTGACGATACGGCTGATTAGCCACCAGTTCGAGCGACGAGTCGGCGCTTCCTGTTGCCGCGGAACTTGCCGACGTCGAGCGCTGCTGCAATCGGCGGTAGAGTTGCTCGAACGACGGCCGCGCCGGGTTGCCGGTCACTTGCACCGGGGCTTGCACGTGCAGGTGAGGCCGCACCTCCTCGAACGCCGCGCACACCAGCGAGGCTCCGCGCGACAGCCACCGCGTCGTCCATCCGGGGACCGCGTTTTGCTCGAGGAGCACGACCGGAATGCCCCGCGCCACCGCCGCACGGACGATCGCCGCGCTGGTGTAGCCTCCTAATCCCACGACGAGCGAGACGCGCTGTTCGCGCAGCATCCACCTTGCGGCGCAGTAGCCCGCGACGTTGTCGGTGACGAACCGCAGCGCCTGCACGGGGTTGCGAGGCGTCGGTTGCGAAGGGATGACCGTGTAGCGAAAGCCCGCGGTCTTGACGGCATGCCGCTCGCGCGCGGACCCGCCCCCGGCGAACGTGAGGTCGATCCCCGGCATCCGCGCCGCGAGATGCTCGGCGACGGCCAGCCCGGGATGAAGGTGCCCGACGGAACCGCCGCCGGCGAACAAGACGTGGGGATTCATAGCCATTGCAAAAACGTCCTGGAGGTCGACACGGCCAATCGGGGCGCCGGCGGCGCGACCGTCGGAGCGGGTCGCACGCTGCGCGGAGCGGACGGCCGTCAGGCCGAGGTCGGCAGCGCTTCGGTTTGCGTCATGATATGGGTCGGTCGGAAAGAACGTGCGGAGCGCATGGGAACGCCCGACGCGGCCCCTCGCCTCGCCGGGGAGGGGCGATGGGAGCGGCGACGCGGCGCGACCGCATCGCAGGTCCCTTGCCCCTCGCCCGACTCGGGAGGAAGCCGGCGTGGATCCGCCGGGCGACTGGGGCGATCGCAAGGATCGCCCCAGCCCCCGGACGTAAGTTCCATCGTGAAGCGCCCGAGCGAGCCGCAGACCCAGATGCTGCTCGCCAGGACATCATGCTCCAACCCCAGGGAGGGCGGTTCGCCAGACCCCGCAATCCGACGAACCAACGATGGAACTTGGCAATGGTTTGTGGCGAAGGCGAGTACGATGGCGAGAGGTCGGAGGTCCGGGAGCTGACCCGCAACCGTCGAATGAAACGACTCTCGCCCTTGTCTCTTGAACCTTCTCTCGTTTTCTCGTTTTCCCCGCTAGGCGGCGTGCGCCGCGACTTCGAATCGCGAGGCAAGCCGTTCGGCGAGTTTGTCGCAACTGGCGGCGCTGATCCCCAGGGCGAGCACCGTGTCGCCAGGGATGAGCGAATCGTTCAGCAGATTCCGTGCAGTCGGATCGTCGCTGCAGACGACTACCCGGCCCACCGGCAGGCCTGCGTCGCGAGCCGCCGTCGCCAACTCGCGGGCTCCGTGCCCGCTCACGATCACGGCGTCGGCTTGGCCGTCCTCGACGAACCGCGCGCCCCAGGCGTGCAGATCGACATGGGGCGAATCGGCCAATTCGGTCGCATCGCACCAGATCACGCGACGTCCCGCGGCCCGGAACTGCCGCAGCGAGTCGAGCGCGGCTTCGGCCACGACCGGCGATGCGTGCGGGGCCGACAGAATCGTGGCGCCGGGGGCTGCCATCAGCCGCGGCCGCAACGAGCGGCGGGTGCCGCACTCGCCGACGGTCGCAAGAGGCGTTTGTTCGACGATCAAATTCATGTCAACTCCCTCGTGAAGTCCCCTCAGGCCGCAAGCCGGAGGGCGGGAACATTGCGGGCGTAAAGCATTTCGCGCACCGCCTCAACGTCGCCAATTGTTTCCGAACGCTCGCCGAACGCGAATCGCGGTCGTGCGAAGCTGCCGGCCACGACGACCACGTCGCCGGCGTCGGCCATGGCGACGGCCCAGGCGATCGCCTCGCCGCGGTCGGCGACCACCTGCAAACGGTCGGTCGACAACCACTGGTCGTCAGGATTCAGATTGCCGGCGGCGCGATCGGTCACGATCGCCACGTCGGCCAGTTTGCGAATCACGCTGCGCAGCGAAGCCGTTTCGTCGACGGAGTTCGGCAACGAGTCGCCCAAGACGCAGATCACGCGCCCGGCCGCGAACTGACGAGCCGTCCGCAGCGCCGCGGCCAGCGAATGCGGCGCGGCGGCCGAGTCGACGTACACCGGGAATTCCTGCCCGCAGTCGATTCGTTCCATCTGGCCCGGCATGACGCCGACCTGTTCGATGCCGCGGGCGATCGTCTCCAGATCGATCCCCTCGACCAGCGCCACCGTGGCTGCAGCAAGACAGTTTTCGACATGCTTGCGACCGACGACGGTCGAGCGAATCGCGGCCGAGTCCTCCCCGGCCGCGAGGACCCACAGAGTTTCGGTCGCATTTTCCTCGACGATCGTCGCCATGATCTGGGCCGCGTCGCCCAAGCCGTAGGTCAGCGCGGGAGCGTCGAGTTCCGCCAGCCACCGGCAGCAGACTTGGTCGTCGGCGTTGAGCACGGCCATGCCCGTGGGGGAGAGCAGATCCAGGGCGCGCCGCTCGGCGTTGCGATAGTTTTCGCGCGTGTGGTGCAGGTCGAGCCGCCGCTCGCTGATCGAGGTGACGCAGACCGCGTCGAACTCGACGCCGGCCAACCGGGCTTGAGCCAAGGCCGCGCTCGAAGTCTCGACGATCGCGTGCGTGCAGCCGGCCGCTTCCATGCGAGCCAGGCGCGAGGCGAACTCGACAGGGGAGGGCGCTTCGCCCCAACCGGGACCGACCGAGATGCCGTCGCTCGTCTTGGTCGAGCTGAGAACGCCGAACTCGAAGTCGGCGGCGCGGAAGATCGATTCCAGCAGCGTCGCCGCCGCAGTCTTGCCGTGCGTGCCGACGATGCCGATCGTCTTGATCTGTCGCGAGGGGTGTTCGACCAACGCGTGGCACAACTCGCCGTAGGCGATGCGCGAATCCTCGACCTGATAGACCGGGACGCCGAACGCGGCGACCGGACGATCGCAAATCACCGCGGCGGCGCCGCGACGAACTGCTTCGGCTGCGTGATCGTGTCCGTCGTCGTCGTCGCTCAGGACGGCGACGAACGCATCGCCCGCTTGAACGTCGCGCCAATCGGCCGTGCAGGCCGAGACGCGGATTCCGGGGGCTCCGGTGCGGTCGGCGAGGGCGAACAGGGCGTCGAGCGAGACGCCGAACGAGTTGGGCGCTAGCGACATGGCGACAGGCCTCCTTGCCTGCGGTCAGCGCCGTCCCCGATTTGCGGGCGGGAACGCCGTCGACTCAGTGTGTCGTCGCGGGAACGAGAATCCGTTCTCGTTCGCTCCGCTCGTCGCTTGCCGAGCGGCCGTCCTGGCTGCTGCGGCGCGTCGTTCGCCTGGGTCGCGACGACGTTGCGAGAGCGGCGGGAGTTGACCGCATTCCGCCCGATGCGTCAAGGCGAGTTCGCCGCGGGGCAATTCCGTTGCTAGCGAGGTCGGGCCGCGACGCCTGCGTCTGGCGATCTCGCGCCATGTCGCGAAAGCGCACAGGTCGGCGCGAACGCGATGAGTCTGTCGGCGCTTCTCGGACCGCGAGATCGAACCGGTCGCGAGCCGGGTCTTCCCTTGCGAGTGCGATTTGCGTCCCGCTGCGTTCCTTCGCGATTGCTGTCCAGCGATGCACGTCGGCGAGAGGCAAGGCGGGGGAAGCGCTGGGAAGTTTTCGCTGGACACGGTCGCGGCGGCTGCTGACAATTGCTGTCACGCCGACGGTTCGGCTGTTTCCCTTCTCTCGTGACGTGCATGATTGCGCATCGCGTTATGGCTGACGAAGACTTTGACATCGCCACGCTCGCCGTGTACCTGCACCTGATGCCGGCGCAGGTGGCGCGGATGGCCGAGCGCGGCAAAGTGCCGGGGCGTCGTATCGGGGGGGAGTGGCGATTTTCGCGGCCGGAGATCAATCAGTGGCTTGAGGAGCGGATCGGAGCGAGCGACGAGGTCGAGTTGGCGGCGCTCGAATCGAGCTTCGAACGATCCGACGTGATGGGGTCGCACGCGCCGCTGGCCGAGCTGATGCCCCCCGAGGCGGTCGCGGCGCCGCTGGCCGCTCGCACCCGCGGGAAGGTGATCGCCGCGATGGCCGAACTCGCCGCCGACACCGGGTTGCTGTGGGACCCGCACAAAATGGCCGAGGCGATCACGGCGCGCGAGGAGATGATGTCGACCGCGCTCGACGTCGGCGTCGCTCTGCTCCACCCTCGTCGGCCCCAGGCGTCGATCTTGGGCGGGCCGGTGGTCGCGCTGGGAATCGTCGCCGGGGGGATCCCCTTCGGAGGCGGGGGCGGGGGGCTCACCGACATCTTCTTTCTCATTGCGGCGACCAACGACCAGGAACATTTGCGAATCCTCGCCCGCTTGAGCCGCATCATCAACGACGCCGCATGGCTGACCGAGTTGCGCGCGGCGCCCGACGCCGCGGCTGTGCGAAAACTGGTGCTCCAGCGCGACGCTCACTTTGCGGGCTGACGACCTCGACCTGACCCCGGCGACATGAACCCCGCGAACGTGCGACATGGACGCTGACCCCTGCCTCTTGACGATCGATGCCGAGCCGGAGCCGTCCGACGGCGGCGGTCAAAGCGTTGCATGGGGCGTCGGGCCGTGGCACGCCCGGGAGTTCGGCGTGCTGACGACCGTGCTGGGAGATCAGGCGCCGAGCCCCGTGTTGGACACGCTCTCCGCGGCGATCGAGCGGATCGACGGCAATCCGAATCCCCCGGAGGTCGTCCTGCTTGCCCAGCCGCGGCCCGGGTATTTTGCCGAACACGAGGCGGCCGCGTTGGTCCGCGCAGCGCCGCTCACTCGGGTGGTCGTCGTTGCCGGGACGTGGTGCGAGGGGGAGTGGCGCACCGGCCGCCCGCTCGCCGGATTGCCGCGCTTGTATTGGTACGAGTTCGCCGCCTGGTGGCGTCGAGCGCTTGCCGATCGCCACGGCGGGCGCCAGCCGGCGTGGGCCGATCCCCTGGTCGACCCGCGCTGGCCGGCGTGGCGCAGCCGGCTTGCCGGGGCCAACGGAACTCGCAACGGCGAGTACAAAACGGCGGCCAATCGGGTGGCGATCGACGTCGGCGACTACGAAAGCTTCATTGCCCTGCAATTGGCGCTCAAGCCCCACGGCTGGCGCTGCGTGTGGCAGCCGCGGCATCGGCCGGAGGTGTGGAACACGCACCGCACCGGGGGGGCGTCGGACGCGGCGCCCGTCGCGGGCATCTGGGACGGGGGGCAACTCGACGACGTCGAGACCGCGGCCCTGACCGCATTTGCCGGCCGACTGGCCCCGCGCGCGGCCCCGGTTGTCGCCCTGCTCGACTTCCCCCGAGCCGAGCACCACGCCGCCGTCCGCGCCGCGGGCGCCTGCGCCGTGCTCGGCAAGCCGTACTGCGTCGATGCCCTGGCCGAGGAACTGGCCCGCGCGGTCGGCCAGCGGAACCTGGCATAGCTCGCCCGTTTCCGCTTGTCGGAACCGCGCGAGCCGCGAACGGCGCGAAGCGTCTTCGCAGGACCCGGGCGGCTTGCTCACCAGAGCTCCTCCAATTGCGTGCGTACGATCTCGCGACGCCAATGCGGTTCGTGGATCGCCCACGCCCGCACGTCGGCCACGCCGGGAGGCAGCTGCTCGGGCGCGCAGGCAACCGCAGCGGTGCGCTGGTGGGCCGTTCGCCACGCGGCCAGCTCTGCGTCGCTCAGCCGCGGGGCGCGGGGCAGCACATTGCTGCGGCGCCAGACCGGTCGACCCTGGTCGACGAGCGTGACGATCACCGGCGGCGGCATCTCCAGCATGCGCCGGGCGAGCAGTTCGTGGCTGGCGGTGGCGAAGGCGCTCTTGAGTTCCGTCAGGTCCCAGTCGCACGCGGCGCCGGCGTCGACCAGCCACTCTCGCGGCAGCAGCAGGCTGCCGGCCAAATGGTTGGCGATCGTTTCCCGCGCGCCGGTCGGGGCGTGGTGCGGGTCGAGCCCCAACGCTGCGAAGACGCGATGGGCGGCGTTCTCGCCAATCTCGTGGGCGACGGCCCACTGGCGACGCTCCGGTCGCGGGTCGTCGGCAACGAGAATCGCCGGCCGCGGCGCGCCTCCGCCGCCGGCAAGTCGCACCAGCCGAGCCCGACTTGCCCCCCACCCGTCGCGGGCCACGGCCAGCCCCAGCCGGTCGGCCAGCGCGAACGCATCGACTGGCGGCGCCAACAGTCCTCCCTCGGCCAGCAGGTCGGCGGCAACCTCCTCGACCACGCCCTGCAACTGCTCAAGGGGAACTTCAATCGACATGCGACGGGCTCGCAGCGCAGGCGATGGTCGGGGTCAACGACGGCGTTCGGATTTTAGGATATAAACATATGTACACTAACCGATTGCCGTGCGAATGCAAGCTATTTCTCTCGCTCACGGTCGAATGCGACCAAGGGGCGATTGATCAAGCCGGACCAGGTCGATGTCCAGGACGGTTCGCGGCGTCCTTTCACGGGCGTGGCGGAGAATCTATATTGAGCGATTGGCCCGACGCCGTGACGGCGGGCCGGTTTGCCGCGCTTTGCAGGTCGCGGCGGTCTCGCACTATTCGGCGGCTATGGATCAACCGAAATCGAAGTCAACTTGGGACCAACTGGCCGAAGCCATCGGGGCCCAGCCGGCCGATGACGCGGCGGAGCGTCGTCGCCCGGCCATCGAGCATACAATCGTCTCGGAGACGCCGCGGCACGAGGCCCCGACCACCAAGCCGGGCGATTGGGACGCCCTGGCCGGCGAGCTCGGGGTCGAGGCTCGTGAAGCCCCGCCGGCCCCGCGCCGCGCCGCGCCCCCGCAAGCCGCCGTCGCTCCGCCGGCGCCCAAACCGGCGCCCCCTCGGCAGGAGCGGCCCGCTCCGCAGCCCCCGGTCCCGGCCGCGGTCGAGGAGGATGAGGAAGAGTACGATTCCTGGGAAGACGATCTCGTCGAGGTCGTCGAGGAGACGGACGAGAGCGACGATCCCGCCCGCACGGAGCCGGAGCTGAGCGGCGAGGCGGCGCGGAGCGCGTTCGACGCGCTGTTTGAAGCGGGCTCGTTCGCCACGCTCGGCAGCGCGTTTGAGATCGATGAGGCCGAAGAAGCCCGCCGCGGAGCGTTCGTTGACATCGACGAGGACGCGTCGTCGGTGATTGACGAGGACGATTCTCAGATCGAGGCGGAGCGGTCGGCGGACGAAGAGAGCGACGAGTCGAGCGAGGACGATTCGGAAAAGGGCTCCGAGGACCGGCCCCGTCGTCGACGTCGCCGGCGTCGCGGGGGTCGTGGTCGCGGTCGGTCGGCGCGCGAGACCGAAACCGAACTCGACGAGCCGGACCTCGACGGCGACGAACAGGATGCGGCGACTGAGCCGGTCGACGGGGCCGCGGACGACGAGGATCGCGAAGAGGATTCGTCCGAAGAACCGCGTCCTCGGCGTCGTCGGCGCGGTCGGCGTCGCCGGCGCGGCGAGGGGGACGAGAGCGGCGGCGAGCGAGACGACAAACCGGGTCGCGCGAAGCGCGACCCGCTCGACGAGGACGACGAGGACGACGACGAACCGGCGCGCGAACGATCCTCGCGCAGCGATGCGGACGATGACGGCGACGAGGATGACGACCACGGCCCGACGCGCTCGACCTCGCACAAGAACATTCCGACTTGGTCCGACGCGATCGGCGTGATGGTCGAGACGAACATGGCGGCGCGGAAGGCCAATCCCGGACGCGGCGGCGGCGGAAGCGGCGCGCGCGGCGGCCGGCCCCGCGGCGGCCGGCGGCGACGGAAGTCGTAGTTTTCGCCCTGTGCAAGGGATCGCACGCGGCTTGCGGCGGCAGCCGCTCGCGTCGCACGCGGTTCGTGCGCGCTCGGTTCGTGTTGCACTCACTCGCAGGATCGTCATGAGCGCATCGTTTTCGGTCGCAGGCCGTGTCGTCGACGTCGCGGGCCGGCGCGTGTTTCCCGCCCTGGTGTCCGTCGCCGAGGGGCGGATCGCGGCGGTCGAGCCGCTCGCCGAGGCGCCGGCCGACGCGGGCTTTCTGCTTCCCGGGTTCATCGACGCCCACGTCCACGTCGAGAGCTCGATGCTTGTGCCCACCGAGTTCGCCCGCGCCGCGGTCGTGCACGGCACGGTCGCCACGGTGAGCGACCCGCACGAGATCGGCAACGTGCTGGGAGTCGCGGGGGTCGAGTACATGCTCGCCAACGCGGCGCAGTGTCCGTTGAAGTTCAACTTCGGCGCCCCGTCGTGCGTGCCGGCGACGACGTTCGAGACGGCCGGCGCCACGATCACCGTGGCCGAGGTCGAGCAGTTGCTGGACGACCCGCGGATTCGCTACCTGAGCGAGATGATGAACTTCCCCGGCGTGCTGCACGGGGACCCCGAGTGCCTGGCGAAGATCGCCGCGGCCCAGTCGCGCGGCAAGCCGGTCGACGGCCACGCCCCCGGGCTGCGAGGCGCGGAGGCCGCCGCGTACGTCGCCGCGGGGATGACGACCGACCACGAGTGCTTCACCAAAGAGGAGGCGCTCGACAAACTGGCCGCGGGGTGCAAGATCTCGATCCGCGAGGGTTCGGCTGCGCGCAATTTCGACGCGCTTTACGCGCTGCTGGGCGAGCACCCCGGGATGGTCATGCTGTGCAGCGACGACAAGCATCCCGACGAGTTGCTCGCGGGTCACATCGACGCGCTGGTCCGCCGGGCCGTGGCCGGGGGGATCGACCCGTTCGACGCGCTGCAAGCGGCGTGCCTCGTGCCGATCGAGCACTACGGGCTCGACGTGGGGCGGTTGCAGGTCGGCGATCCGGCCGACTTCATTGAGGTCGACTCGCTGACCGAGTTCCGCGTGCGGCGCACCTGGATCGACGGGCGCCTCGTCGCGGAGAACGGTCGGACGCTCATCGAGCGGGTCGAGCCCCCCGTGGCGAACAAATTCGTGCCGACGCACGTCCGGCCCGAGGATCTGCGCGTGCCGGCCCGGACGGGGCTGACGCTGCAGACGATCGAGGCGCTCGACGGGCAATTGATTACGAATCGGCTGTCCGTCGAGCCGACGGTGGTCGAGGGGGAGGTCGTCAGCGACCCGCCGCGCGACGTGCTGAAAATGGTCGTCGTGAATCGCTACGCCAAGGCGCCGCCGGCCGTGGCGTTCGTGAAGAACTTCGGATTGCACGCCGGGGCGATGGCGTCCAGCGTGGCGCACGACTCGCATAACGTCATCGCCGTGGGCGCCACGGACGACGACATTGCCGCGGCGATCAACGCCGTGATGGACGCGGGGGGCGGGCTCGCGGCGGTCGATCACCGCGGCGGGGACCGGTGGGTGCTGCCGTTGCCGGTGGCCGGATTGATGGCGACCGGCACGTGCGAGGAAGTCGGGCATGCGTACCAGGAACTTGACGCCGCCGTGAAGAGCTGGGGCTCGACGCTGCGGGCGCCGTACATGACGCTCAGCTTCATGGCGTTGCTGGTCATCCCCGCGCTCAAGCTGAGCGACAAAGGCCTGTTCGACGGGGCCAAGTTCGCGTTCACGCCGTTGTTGGAGTAGGGGGCGGAGCGTCGCCCCGTTTCGGCCGCGGTTCTCGCATTGCGTCGTCCTCTCAAACGGAAAAGAAAAAAAAAGTTGGGATCCCAACGCTCGAAGCAAGCGACCTCTCTGGAGCGTATTGCCGCGTAGGAAAGCGGAAGTGACGTCAGCAGCGGCGGCTCGTGGTCGACGGAGGCGTCGCGCCGCGTCTTGCGAGCGAAGCGTCGAACGGCTCGGCAAGCCCCCGGGAACCGCCGGCGCGCCGGGCGGCGAATTCAGCCTGCCAATCCGCCGACGGCTTCTATTCGCCGCGGCTGCGAACGACGCTTCTCCGTCGTCGAACACAGGGGATTATCTCGTAATGCGCGGCCAATTGCGACCATAAAAAATGGCCAGGGGACGGGGCGCGTCGCCAGCCAGTTTGCGCGTCTTGGGCCCGTGGTCCTGCTCACCCTTCCTCCCCTTCGGCCTCGACGACATTGCGAGCAAAACCTTCGTAGGCTTGCCCCATTTGGCGGGCCATCGCGTCGGGGAAGGCATGGAACTCGCCCGCGGCCAAGGCGGCGACGATCGATTCGGCGACGACCGACGGGGGTTCGGCGATCTCTTCCAGGCCGGCGTCGCGCCCCATGTCGGTCTTGATCGGTCCAGGGTGGACGCTGACGACCAGGGTGTTTTGTTCGCCGAGTTGAGCGCGGAGCGATTGAGTCAGCGAGTACGCGGCGGCCTTCGACGCACAGTACGTGCTGAACGGGGGGAATGCCCGGAGCGAGGCGACGCTGTTGAGCTGCACGAAGGCCCCCCCGCCGTTGCCGGCCAGCACAGGGGCGAACGCCTGGGCGACGCGCAGCAGGCCGCAGACGTTGACGTCGAACTCGAACGCCAACGCGTCGAGGGCGCCGGGGGCGAGGGGCGTTTCGGATCGCAGGACGCCGGCGTTGTTGACCACGAGCGTGACATCGGTCGCGACGCGGGCCGCGGCGGCGATCGTCGCGGGAGCGGCCAGATTAAGGGCCAGCGGAACGACCTGCGCGCCGTGGGCGGCGACCAGCGGCTCGGCCGAGGCGGGGTCGCGGACTGCGGCGTAGACCTTGGCGGCGCCGTGGGCGAGAAGCGATTCGACGATCGCCTTGCCGATGCCCCGGTTGGCGCCGGTGACCAGCGCGACTTGATTGCGGACGACGAAGCTCATGACTCCTCCTGACACTCGCGGCAACAAAGGTGCGCCTCCGCGAGGATTGTAGCAGAGAGGAGTCTCGTGATCTGGGGGAACGCCGCTGAGGCCAGGAGCGCCACGGAGCGGAGCGATCGTCCGGCATTCCGGCGCCCCGGCGCGCGTCGGGGACGGCCCGGCGAGGCCGGCTGCCCCCGCCCCGGCGCGATCGCCGAGCGGACGAACTGCGAGCCGCCGAGGGCTAACGTCGTCGCCGCAGCGGGAGCGCGGCTGCAGCGAGGACGAGCGCCAAGCCGAGCGTTGCGGGCTCGGGGACGGCGCCGATCGCGCCGGTCGATGGCGCCGCGGCGTTGTACTGGCGCTGCCAGATCAAGTAGTCGGCTCCTCCGACGGCGTGATCTCCGTCGGCGTCGCCCTGGGCGTTGGTCGTGCCGGTTCCGTAGTTGGTTTGCAGGATCGTCAGATCGGCCGGGCTGACGACGCCGTCCTGGTTGAAGTCGGCCTCGAGGAACCCGCCGCCGGTGACGTAGGGGGTGACCGAGTCGTAGGTCGTGCCGATGCGGATTTCGTCGAGCGCCATCTCGGCCCACAGATTGGGCGACGTCGTGTTGCCGGCGAACATCCGCAGGCCGTTGAAGGTGAAGTCCAGGATGTTCTCGAAGCGGGCGTCGGCGTCGACGGTCGACGGCTCGGCGTCCAGCAGCGGATTGACCCACAGCCAGACGTCGTCAAAGGCGCTTGAATCGCCGAAGTGGTCGATTCGCACGAGGAGGAACGATTGGGTGAGGACCGATTCGGTTGAATAGACCGCGTTGGCGACGGCGCCGCTGTGGAGGATCGACCAGTTGGTTTGCGCGTTGGCGGCCGTGGTCCCCTTGCCGACGGCAAGCCGCTCGCTCGAGCCGTTGCGGATCTGCAGGCTGGCGGCGCGATTGACGTTGTCGCCTAACGAGGGATCGGTGGCGTGGGGCTCGAGCCGGACGCCGACGAAGCTCCACCACGTCGTTCCCTCGGAATAGGTGTCGGCCAGGGCGCGGACGACTTGGGCGTTGGTGCCGCTGGCGCCGCTGATCATGGCGCTGTTGCCGCTGGTGACGAGCTGCTTGCCGTTGGCGTCGGTGTAGCCGAGGCTGCCGGCTTGGACGGCGGCGGGGCCTCCGGTGAGGCCCCAGGAGGACCCGGCGGCAAATCCGGTCCCACCGGCGGCGCCGGCGAGGTTGCCGACCGTGTAGTCGAAGCCTTCGTAAACTTTCAGTTCCGCGCGGGCCGACGACGCCAGCGCGAGCGCGAGACAGACGCAGATCGACGTGATTGCACGGTTGGCGTGCGACGAGAGTCTGCTGATCATCATGGGGGGCCTCCACGGACGAGATGTGACAAGCGAACGCGCACCGCGAAGCAGCGTGCGCAGGGGAAGAGCAACGACGAGAGGAGCGGCTGCAGTTGTATGAGTCGAAAAGTGCGGCACGTCGCAGACCGCTGGTCCTGCAACGCAGTTGGAGAATAAGCGCGAGTTGCGCACGTGGCAAGAAAGATTAGAGCGGAATCACTGCAGGCGGACTGATTTACGCAACGACAGGGCGCTGGATCGCAAACGGGACCGAACGACGGAAGCACTCGCGACCTGGGCGCAAACTTTCCGGCGCGGTTCGCAAGGCGGGCGGACGCGCATTGCACTCGAACCCTCGACAAGAGGCGGCGGCAGGCTTTGTGCTCAGGGCGACGTCGTTGTTCAGACCGACCAGCGGCGGCGTGCGATCGCGGCGATGCCGATCAACGTCATCAGCGCCAGCGTTTGCGGCTCGGGGACGTTGGCGGCGGCTGAGGGAGCGTCGCCGGCGCCGTAGTCGGCGATCCAGTCGGCGAGATCGCCGGCGCCGGGGTCCCGCTGCCAGTGGAGGAAGTCGCGGCCGTCGACGCGACCGTCGCCGTCGAAGTCGCCGGCCAGCTCGGGATCGAGAATTTGCAATTGCAGGAGCGGCGCATAGGTCCCGTCCGCGACGCTGCCGGCGCTCGTCGATTGCAGATTGGTCGCTTCTTTCGAGGCAAAGCGAGATTGGCCGGTGTTCTCGGTGACGCGTTCAAGGATCAGCGTCGCGAGGCCCCCCGCGCCGCCGACGTCGACGCCCGCAAGTTGGTTCAGGTAGTCGGCGAATTGGGCGCTGGCGAAGTTGATCGAGCCTCCTTCGGTGACGCCGGCCGTGGAGAACTCGCCCAGCAGCGTCACTTGGCTTTGTTGCAGGCCGCGGGTGCCGCTGTTGCCGTCGAACGCCAAGGCGGGGGCGGAGTCGAACTTGACCGTCGCTTCGTCCCACAGTTGGCCGGCGGCTTCGGGTTTGAGCCCCCAGACCCGCAGGTTGTGGCTCGCCATGTCGCGGAAGGCGGTGAGTTGGAGGTTGGCGCCGTGAATCGAATCGGCCTCGACGCCGGCGAGATCGAACCGCAGCAGAACGTACTCGTTGCGGTCGCCCGAGGCCCCGACGTAGCGCGCGTTCATCGAAGGGCCCAAACCGTTGCCGCCGCTGACGGCGGGGACGCCGTTTTCCGAGACCTCGGCGTCGGCGCCGCGACCGAACGCGGTGCTGATCGTCCAGGGCGAGGTCGACGGGGCTTCGACGTTCGGCAGGTCGGCGTCGACGAGCGAGTGGAGATACCGTTCGAGCCACGTGTAGCCGTTGCCCGAGTTCACGTTGTGGATGACGTCGTGAACGCCGAAGCCATGCTGGATTTTGAAGGCGTCGGGGATTCCGTCGCGACTCGTGTCGAGCGGGGCGACGCCGCCGACGATCGTCGGAGGGCCGCCGACGACCGACTCGTTGACGATGACGGCCCCGGCCGTGCCGAGCGATTGGACCTGGTTGACCACGCGCAGGTCGGCGCTGTCGCGATAGCGGTAGTTGCCCGCTTTGGCCAGCACGTAGTCGTAGGCTTCCAGGGGGGACGTCACGGTGACGGGGATCGTCGGCGAGTTCTGGGGCGAGGAGATGAACGTGGGGGCTTCGCCGGTCGAGTTCCCCTTGAAGTCGGAATCGACCACCGCCCGGCCCCCCAGCACGCCGTCGCGGTCCGTGTCGAGCAGGTTGCCCGCGTGGTGGACCAGATCGGTGCTCGAGAACTGGGTGAGCGCGTTGCCGAGCGAGGAGTTGGGCCCCGCGATGAAGTAGTTGTTGACGAGATCTTGCTTCCAGGGGGCCGAGGAGTGGCCGCCGACGTAGCCGTTGCTGCCCCAGTTGTACACCACGTTGTTGACGTACTGCATGTCCGCCTTCCCCTTGGGATTGCGGCTGTGGTTGTCGACCCACAGATTGCGAGCGACGGTGATGTTGCGGGCCGCGTCGATCAGGCCGCCGAAGTTCTGCGGATCGATCGGCTCGCTGATCAGGCTGTTTTGGATGGTGATGTTGTTCGAGTTTTCGGTGAACCCGATGTTGTCCCACCGACCCCAGCTCACGCTGACGTGGTCGAGCATGATGTTGCTGCCGTTGCTCATCCCCAGCGCCTTGGTGCCGCTGGGGGAGTTGATTCCTTGGCGGAAGGTCATGTGCTGGACGATGATGTTGCTGCGGTTGCTCATCGACGCGCCGTGGCCGTAGACGGCAATGCCGCCGGGCGCCGTCTGACCGGCGACGGTGATGTTGTTCGAAAAGACCAACTGCGAGGTGATGTTGATCGTTCCGCCGACCTCGAACACCACGGTGCGATTGGGCTGGCTGACGGCGTCGCGAAAGGACCCGGCTCCGGAGTTGTTGAGGTTGGTGACGATGTAGACGCTGCCGCCGCGCCCGCCGGTGGCGAGGGCGCCGAAGCCTTCGGCGCCAGGGAACGAGGGAAGCTGGGCGAAGGTCGCGGCCGGAGCGACGGCGAGCGCCAAGATTGCCAAGCGAACGGTGCGGGCGAGAAGCGACGAGGGCATCGAGCTTTCCTATCGGGCGGACGCGACGACGAAGCCCGCGCGAGCCGGCTGTCGCCCTGACGAGGGGGGGGCCGGCACGATGCGGGTTCGAAGCGCCGACCGTCGGTCGGCGCGAGCTGCCGCTGGTTGACTGTTCCTGAACCGAGACGCCCGCCGTTGCGACCATCGCGACGGGCGAGATGAACGAGCCGGTTTCCGAGGCGACAGCCTCGATCCGACGAGGACGGTCGTTCTGTGCTGCCTCTGAAAGAAACAGAACGACCGCGGATCTCAAATTTCACCATCCCCAGACGTTGCGAGGGGGTCAAGTTGAAGGGGGCCGGAATGCGACTTAAGAGTGGTCGATTGCGGAGATGGCGTGGTTTTGGCGACGCCAGCGGCGGGCGATCCGCTCGGATCGGCCTCCGGGCCTCGGCCAGCACGTCGCGAGCGCGATCAACTCATGCGGGCGCGGGCCGTATCCGCCAGCCCCTTGAGATCGAGTTTGCCCGTGCCCAAAAGCGGAATGGCTTCGACGAGGAGAAACGCCTGTTCATCGGGGATCCAGAGATTCGGCAGGCCGGCGGCTTGGAGATGTTGGCACGCCTGGCCGGGGGTCTTGTCGGTCGGCAGGTGCAAAACGACTAGCCGCTCTCCCTTGCGTTCGTCGGGGACCGCGGTCACGGCGACGACGGTATCGTCTTGGTTATCGCCGCCGAAGAACTTTTGCAGTTCCTCCTCGATCCGCAGGTGGGGGACCATCTCGCCGCCGATTTTCGAGAAGCGACTCAAGCGGCCGGTGATTTCGATGAAGCCCAGTTTGTCGAGCTTGGCGATGTCGCCGGTGACGTACCAGCCGTCGCGGATGACCGCGGCGGTCTTCTCGGGCTCGCCGAGGTAGCCCTTCATGACGTTGGGGCCCTTGACGAGCAACATGCCGGGCGCGTCGACCGGCAACTCGGCGAACGTGTCGGGGTCGACAATCTTGGCGGCGACGCCGGGGACGCAGCGGCCCACCGTCCCCTCCTTGCAATCCTGCTCGCGCGAGTGGCTGCGGCTCGCCGGGACGTTCACGCTGACCAGCGGCGAGAGCTCGGTCGTGCCGTAGCCCTCGACGGGACGGACGCCGAACTTCTGCTCGAAGGCCTCGCAAAGGGCGATCGGCAGTTTCTCGGCGCCGGCGACGGCGATCTCCAGCTTGGCGAAGTCCTCCTTCTCGCACCGCTTGAGATAGTTGCGCAAGAAGGTGGGCGTGCCCAACAGGACCGTGGCGCCCCGCTCGCGGGCCAGATTGCCGACCTGTTTCGCTTCGAGCGGGCTGTAGTGATACGCGGCCCGCACGTCGAGCCCCAGCACGGTCCACAGCGTGACGGTGAACCCCAGCGAGTGGAAGAACGGGACGATCCCCAGCAGGACGTCGTCGGGGCGGAGATGAACGGTTTGGTCGATCGCCTCGACGTTCGAGCCGATGTTGTGGTGAGTGAGCACGACTCCTTTGGGTTCGCCCGTGCTGCCGGAGGTGAAGATGACCGTCAGTTCGTCGTCGCCGTTCATGCGCGTGAGACCCAGCATGCGGTCGAGGACCGTCGCCGGGGCGGCGTAGGCGAGCGCGACGCCGGCGAGTTTGTCGCCGCGGGTCACCTTGGGGGCGAAGTCCTCGAGCAACACGACCTCGGCGTCGATCCGCATGTCGAGCTTGTCCATCACCCGCCGGCTGGTCAGCACGTGCTTGATGCCCGCCTTGGCGATGCACGCGTTCATCACGTCGGCGCTGACGGTGTAGTTGAGATTGCAGGCCACGCGCCCGGCGAGGGTGAGGGCCGCATTGACGACCACCGCGCCGTTGGAGGGGGGGAGCAGGACGCCGACGTACTTCTCGTCGGCAGGGGTATTGCCGCGGAAGACCTCGCGGGCCAGCAGCCGGCGCAGAATGAGCGACCGCATCAGCAATTGCCCGCCGGTGAGCGCGGCGCCGGTGGAGTCGGCGATCTTCCAGCGGAAGAGGGCCCGCTTGCATTTGCGGATCATCACGCGGGGAAGGACCATGGCGTGCTGTCTCCGGCCGACGACCGCATCGGCGCCGAGCTGCTGCACGGCGCTGCGGACTTCGAGAATGTTACGGGGTTTGACCAGCGGCTTGCCGAACCAGATCGACACGGCTCGGCCCCAAGCGCGGGGCCATTTCCAGAAGAACTTGCCGCCGCGGAAGCTAAAGATACTGCCCCACAACTCGTCGAGGTAGACCGGTACGACCGGGGCGTCGACCCCCTTGAGGATTTCGAGCATCCCGGGGCGAAACGGCTGCAACTGGCCGCTGCGCGTGACGCCCCCTTCGGGGAAGATGCAGACCAACTCGCCGTCGCGGAGGGCCTGACGGGCAGTTTCGATGGCGCCGCGGGCCGCCTTCGGGGTCCGCAGGATGGGAATCACCCCCATGATTTGCGCCAGTCGCCGGGACCACCAGCGGTTCACTAAGCTGCCGGTCACGATCATTCGCAAGGGCCGCTGAACGACCGCCACGAGCAGCAGCCCGTCGAGCCACGACACGTGATTGGGAACCAACAGGGCCGGCCCTTCCTCGGGCAGGTTCACGCGACCGAACTGGCGGATCTTGTACGCGGTGTGCGTCACCAGCCAGGCGAGAAACCGAATCGTCGCCTGGGGGATCAGCACCACGATGTACACGAACACCGGCACGGTCAGGATGCCGCACAGCAGGAAGATCTGCCGGGCCGACAACAGCGGATGCCCGAGCAGTTCGTCGTAGACCTTTTCCACGACATGATGCGACTCGGGGTGCGAGCGCATCATCGCGGCGACGTCGATCGGCTCGCCGGCGGTCTTGGCGGCGCGCATGGCGTCCCACAGCTCGCCGGCCAATTGTTTCTCGGCGGGGGTCGTCAGCACCGATTGGACGTGCTCGAGTTCGGCCTCGGCGGTCGGCAGCCGCAGCATCCAAAACGCCCCCGAGGCGAGCACGATGCCGCTGAACGTGAGGAAGTTGCTGGCGGCGAGGATCGAGCCCCGGCGGTCCTGGGGGCTGTAGTGCTGCATGTACGCGGCGAGCGGCACGTCGAACAACCCGCCGCTAAACCCCAACAGAAACAGCAGCGCCGCGGCGGCGACGTAGCTGAGGGTCCACTCGCCGCTCGGGTCGAAGAGCTCTCCTTCGATCGTGAAGAGCAGATAGGTGACGATCGCCAGCCCGCCGGCGCCCAGGGGGAGCATCCCCAGTTCGACCTTGCCCTTGGACCAGAAGCCGGCCAACACGCTGCCGACCCCGACGCCGACCACCAAGCAGACCAACAGCCCCGACATTTGCGATTGCTTGGTGGCGAGCCCCTCGACGGCGAACTGATCGATGTTGAGGTTCGCCAAGCCGCCGAGCGTCCAGAAAAACGCGATCCCCAGCGCCACGCGCAGCATGGCCGGGGTGTGGGCGAGGGTTTGCAGATCGCGCCACGTTTGCCGAGCCGCATCCCAGGGGAAGGTGCGCGTCGGGTCGGCCGCAGGGAGCGGTCGGATGGCCAGGCTCGTGAGCCAACCGACGGCGGCCACCCCCAGCAGCACGACGGCCGACAACCACCACCGCTCCTGCCCGTGATGACCTGTGACGTCGGCCAGCACGCTGCCGACGACGGCGCCGATGCTGGTGGCGACGACCGTGGTGAGTCCCAGAATGCCGTTGGCGGCGGAGATGCGGCTGTCGTCGAGGATCTCGGGGATGCTGCCGAGCTTGGCCGGCCCGAACAGGGCGCTCTGGGCGCCCATCAGCGCCAAAACGACAAGCATCGCCCAGACTTGCCCCAGCAGGATCGACGCGATCGCCAGCAGCATGATCGCCGCTTCGGCCGCCTTGCAGACGACGATCACTTGCCGCTTGCTGAAGCGATCGGCCAAGTAACCGCTGATCGAGGCGAGCAGCAGGTACGGGGCGACGAACGCCACGGTTCCCTTTGTCAGGATCGCGGCGACGCTGGCGGAATTCTCGGCATACTGCTTGCCGATGCCGATGATCAGCCACCGCAAAATATTGTCGTTGGTCGCCCCCAGCAGTTGGGTGACGAGCAACGCCAGGAAGCTCGGAGAGAGGAGCGAATGGTCCCGATCGACGGCGGCAAAGTGCTTGCTGCCCTTGGCAAGTTGGCCGGCCGTCATGCGATGTGGTTGCGGGCGGGGGCGAGAGAAGGCGGGGACGGCGAGCGACGTCTTACTTTAGATCGCCGCGGCGCGAGGGGGGAGGGAGCTACCGGGGAAGGGGGAATGTCGAAGTGGAAAGCCAGGGGCTGTCATTTTGGCAGGATGTGGAGATCGGGGGGGCTGGCTGGCAGAGGGGGAATCCTGCCACTGTGACAGCAGCCGGGGGGGACTGCCAGGAGGCGAGGTGGACACAGTTTCTTGTAAGTCTTTTCATAATAGATGGTTGCGTTTGATTCGCCAAGCCGTGTGGCGGTCGGCACATCCTTTGCAAAAAGGGGCTTCCAGCGGTCGTAGCCGTCGCCGGCTTGCGCATGCGCTCCGGCGGCGTTCGCGAATACAGCGTTGCATGACGAGGACCAACACGCGTCGCCCCGCGCCGCCAAGACGGGGCAGAAGGAGAACACACAATGGCTGCAGGCGAAAAAATCATCGGCATCGACCTCGGGACCACCAACTCGGTGGTCGCCGTCATGGACGGCAAAGAGGCCAAAGTCATCCCCAATCCTGAAGGGAATCGGCTGACCCCCAGCGTCGTCGCGTTCACCGACAAGGGCGAGACCCTGGTCGGCGAGCCCGCGCGTCGGCAGGCCGTCACCAATCCGCGCAAGACGGTCTACTCGATCAAGCGGTTCATGGGTCGGCGGCACAGCGAAGTCGCGACCGAGGAGAAAATGGTCCCCTACAAGGTGACCGGCGCTGCGGACGACTACGTCAAGGTCGACGTCGACGGCAACGAGTTCACCCCGCCGGAGATCTCGGCCAAGACGCTCCGCAAGCTCAAGGAATCGGCCGAGGCGTATCTGGGTCACAAGGTCAACAAGGCGGTGATCACCGTCCCGGCGTACTTCAACGACGCCCAGCGGCAGGCGACCAAGGACGCCGGCCAGATCGCGGGGCTCGAAGTCGCGCGGATCATCAACGAACCGACCGCCGCGTCGCTTGCCTACGGGCTCGACAAAAAGACCCAGGAGAAGATCTGCGTTTTCGACCTGGGGGGCGGCACGTTCGACGTGTCGATTCTCGAGGTGGCCGACGGCGTGTTCCGCGTGGTGAGCACCAACGGCGACACCCACCTGGGGGGCGACGACTTTGACGAGGCGCTGATCAACTACGTCGCCGAGGAGTTCAAGAAGGAGCAGGGGATCGACCTGCGCACCGACCAAATGGCTCTGCAACGTCTGCAGGAGGCGTGCGAGAAGGCGAAGAAGGAGCTCAGCTCGGCTCAATCGACCGACCTGAACCTGCCGTTCATCACGGCCGACGCCACGGGGCCGAAGCATCTGCAGATGAACATCACGCGGGCCAAGTTCGAGCAGCTCGTCGACGGGCTCGTTGAACGATGCCGCGGGCCGGTGCTGCAGGCGCTCAAGGACGCCAAGTTCTCGACCAGCGAGATCGACGAGGTCGTACTTGTGGGCGGGTCGACGCGGATCCCCAAGGTGCATGACTTGGTGAAGGAAGTGTTCGGCAAAGAGCCCCACAAGGGGGTCAACCCCGACGAGGTCGTGGCGGTCGGCGCCGCGATTCAGGGGGGCGTGCTGTCGGGCGAGGTGCAGGACATTCTGCTGCTGGACGTCACGCCGCTTTCCTTGGGCATTGAAACCCTCGGCGGCGTGATGACCAAGCTCGTCGAGAAAAACACCACGATCCCCACCGAGCGAAAGCAGGTCTTCAGCACGGCCGACGACAACCAGACGGCGGTCACGGTGCGGGTGTTCCAGGGCGAGCGCGAGATGTGCGCCGACAACCGGCTGCTGGGGCAATTCAATCTGGAAGGGATTCCGCCCGCGCCGCGGGGCGTGCCGCAGATCGAGGTCAAGTTCGACATCGACGCCAACGGCATCCTCAGCGTCGCGGCCAAGGATCTCGGCACGGGCAAGGAGCAGACGGTCCGAATCGAGCAGTCGAGCGGCCTGAGCGACGATGAGATCAAGAAGATGCAGTCCGACGCCGCGGCCCACGCCGAGGAGGACAAAAAGAAGCGCACCCTCGTCGAGGCCCGTAACCGCGCGGACTCGATGTGCTACGAGATTGAAAAGCTCGTCAAGCAGCAGGGAGACAAGCTCCAGGATTCCGACAAGAGCGCGCTCGAGGCGGCGGTCGCCAAGGTCCGCGAAGCGGCCAAGGGGGACGACGCCGATCGCATCAAGAGCGCGGTGAGCGAACTGGAGGCCGCGAGCCACGCGATGAGCGAAGCGCTCTACAAGAACGCCGCCGGCGCTCCTGGCGCGGACGCTTCAGCGCCCAGCGACTCGGGCGAAACTCCCGCCGACGACGACGCGATCGACGCGGAGTTCGAGGTGAAGAGTTAATTGGAAAGATACGATGGCAACTGAAAATATTACAGAATCAACTGCTGCTACAGCGCAGATAAAATTCGAAGCTGCTTCGAAGATTTTCGACGAGCGTATCGCATCAGATTCGGTAATGTGCCGAATTCATTCGGTATTCGTTGGCGACGACCCGGTGAAGCACAACTGCCTAGGGTGTAATCTCGAAGACCTTTCAGAACAGATATCAAGGTTTTTAAAGTCGATGCAGAATGAAGATGTAGGCTACAAGCCACATCACCCCGTATCTCTATATCTGTTTCTATTGAATACGCTTTGGGAAAGAATAACCGACATTTTTGACATCGTAAGTGTTCCGGATGAATATCGCGCTCGGCATTTCGAGCCACTACGACGTGTGCGGCGATGGGCTAACTTTTTCAAGCATCCAAAAGAGTTTGCATGGATTGTTCATCATCCAGAATATGTATTCGAAGGTTCATCCGGGCTGACAGCACTGAAGGTGGTTCGGCCAGGCGTGCTGTTGATAGACGATCAATTTGTTAAGAGTTTCTATTCTTGCGAACGAAAAAAAGGGCTTCGAAAAGCGCTTGAGCATGGAAAGGACAATACAGCAGTAGTTCTCCCAGACATCGAAAACCTCACAACCGAGGTGTGCGACTGCATTGATAAATGTGTGAGTACAATCGTCGATAACCCAATCTACTTAGAGATGCTCGACGATAAATGTACTATCGCAAACTACTACGACAGAGAATGTGCGCAGTATGAGTAGTCCGCTGCAACATTACGCAAGGCTAACATGCCCTTCCGCTTCGACAAACTGACGACCAAGGCCCAAGAGGCCCTGCAGCGCGCCCAGGAGACTGCGGCCAGCGCTCAGGCTCCGCAGATCGAGCCGCTCCACTTGCTCGCGGCGCTGGCCGGCGAGGGGGAGGGGGTGATGCGGCCCCTGCTCGATCACGCGGGGGTGAACACCGCGCAGCTTGCGGCGATGATCGAGGCGGAACTGAAGCGGCTTCCCAAGACCTCCGGGGGCGCCCCGCCGCAGGTCTCCTCCGACCTGCAGAAAGTCCTCGAAGCGGCCGCGGCGACTGCGGCGGAGATGCAGGACGAGTTCGTTTCGACCGAACACCTGCTGCTGGGGCTCGCCAAGACGAAGTCCAAGGCGGCCGACACGCTGCGTCTCAATGCGCTCGCCGAGCAGGACATACTCAAGGCCTTGCGCGACATCCGCGGATCGGCCCGGGTGACCGATCAGGACCCCGAGGGGAAGTATCAGGCACTGAAGAAGTACGGCATCGATCTTGTCGAGCGAGCCAAGGCGGGCAAGCTCGACCCCGTGATCGGCCGCGATCAGGAAATCCGCCGCGTCGTGCAGGTGCTCAGCCGGCGCACGAAAAACAACCCGGTGCTCATCGGCGAGCCCGGCGTCGGCAAGACGGCGATCGCCGAGGGGCTTGCGCTGCGGATTGTGGCGAGCGACGTTCCCGAATCGCTCAAGAACAAGCGGGTCGTTGCGCTCGACTTGGGGGCCCTCATCGCCGGGACGAAGTACCGCGGCGAGTTCGAGGAGCGGCTCAAGGCGGTGCTGCGCGAGGTGCAGGACGCCCAGGGGGGCGTGATCCTGTTCATCGACGAGTTGCACACGGTTGTCGGAGCCGGCGCGGCCGAGGGGGGGAACGACGCGGCCAACCTGCTCAAGCCTGCGCTGGCCCGCGGCGAGTTGCGGTGCATCGGCGCCACGACGCTTGACGAGTATCGCAAGTACATCGAGAAGGACGCTGCGCTCGAGCGGCGGTTCCAGCCCGTGTTCGTCGGCGAGCCGAGCGTGGAGGACACCATCGCGATTCTGCGCGGGCTCAAGCCGCGATACGAGGCCCACCATCGTGGCGTGAAGATCAAGGACTCGGCCCTGGTGGCGGCGGCCGAGTTGTCGCACCGTTACATCGCCGACCGGTTTCTTCCCGACAAGGCGATCGACCTGATGGACGAGGCCACCAGCCGGCTGGCCATGGAACTGGAGAGCGTGCCCGAGGAGATCGATCAGGTTCAGCGACGGCTCGTGCAGTTGGAGCTCGCGGCCCGGCAGTTGGCCGAGGAGACCGAGGAACACGCGGCGCTGCGGCTGGAAGAGATCGAGGCCGAGATGGCCGAGCTGCGCCGCAAGCTGGCCGATCTGCGCGAGCAGTGGGAAAGCGAGAAACTGGGCGTGGGGGACGTGGCCCAGGTGCGCGAGAAGCTGCAGAAAGGGGAGCACGAGTACCAACAGCTCGCGGCGGCGATCAAGGAGCGCCAATCGCGCGGCGATCTTGTCGGCGAGGATTTGTATCAATCGCTGTACGAGTTGGACGTGACGCGCAAGAAGCTGGCCGCGCAACTTGAGGACATGGAAGCTCGCCAAGCCGCGGCCGGGGACGGCAGCGGCTCGCAACGGCCGAGGCTGCTTACGCAAGAAGTGGGCCCCGATGAGATCGCCGAGGTGGTCAGCGCGTGGACCGGCATTCCCGTAAGTCGGATGATGGAGGCCGAGAAGGCGAAGCTGTTGGTGCTCGAAGAGCGGCTCCATCAGCGGGTCGTCGGCCAGGACGAGGCGGTCGTCGCGGTCGCCAACGCGGTGCGCCGCAGCCGCAGCGGGCTGCAGGACCCCAATCGGCCGATCGGCAGCTTTCTGTTCTGCGGCCCGACCGGGGTGGGCAAGACCGAACTGTGCAAGGCCCTGGCCGAGGTGCTGTTCGACGACGAGAACGCGATGGTGCGGATCGACATGAGCGAGTTCATGGAGAAGCACTCCGTGAGTCGGCTCATCGGCGCCCCGCCAGGGTACGTCGGCTACGAAGAAGGGGGCAAACTGACCGAAGCGGTTCGCCGCCGGCCGTACAGCGTCGTGCTCTTGGACGAGATGGAAAAGGCCCACCGCGACGTGTTCAACATCTTGCTGCAGGTGCTCGACGACGGTCGACTGACCGACAACCACGGACATACGGTCGACTTCACCAACACGATCGTCGTGATGACCTCGAACGTGGGGAGTCAACTCATCCAGCAGATCGCCGAGGAGGGGGGCACGGAGGACGACATGGAGTCGGCGCTCAAAGAGGCGCTGAAGGCCCGATTCTTGCCCGAGTTCCTCAATCGGATCGACGAGACGATCGTGTTCCGCCCGCTCGCGCGCGATCAGGTGCGGCGGATCGTCGATTTGCAGGTGGCGCGGCTCGAAGAGCTGCTCGCCAAACGCGGCCTGAACCTCGTCGTCACCGAGACGGCCCGCAATCGGATCGCGGCCTTGGGCTACGACCCGACGTTCGGCGCCCGGCCGGTCAAGCGGGTCATCCAGCAGTCGGTGCAAAATCCGCTGGCGACCGAGCTGCTCAAGGGGGAGTACCCCGAAGGGGCGACCGTCGAGATCGACAGCGACGGCGACGAGTTCACGTTTCGCCGCGTCGCGTAAGGCAAGAGTTGGCGAAGCGTCGGCGGGCCGAAGGCGCAAGCTTCGGTTCGCTTACTTCGGCAACACTTTTTCCATGGTGAGAACGTTGCCGCGGTCGTTGTATTCCATGCGGGTCATGAAGGCCCGCATGAGGGCGAGGCCGCGGCCGCCGGGGACTTCCAGCCGGTCGTCCGCGCAGCAGTCGGGGACTTGTTCGGGGCAGAATCCGGGTCCTTCGTCCCGCACCTGGACCCAGAACGAGCGATCGCTGCAGCGGCAGTCGACGAACACCTGCTTGTTCGGATCGTGCTTGTTGCCGTGGCGGACGGCGTTGCTGATCGATTCCTCGAGCGCCATCCGGATGGCGAACAGGTGTTCCGGGACCCAGTCGCGGCGCTCGAGCTCGTCGATGATCTCGTCGATGAGCTGGTGATACGCCTCGAGATTGCTGGGCAGCGTGACGTGTCGCGTGAATTCGCCGTTGCGAGAAGGCATCGCGTTCGCACCGAGTTGAAGAGAGCGAGCCGGCGGGCGTCGGCGGATGCGGTACGGCGATCCGCGGGACTCCCCTGGTGCGCTCTCTGTGAGCTCTGTGTTGAATTATAGTCGCGCGAACGTCCCTTCGCGGAGGCTCCGCTCGATTACAGCACGGCCAGGGCGTCGGCCTCGGTGTCTTTGATCTGAAACAGCTTGTTCAGATTGGTGATGGCGAACACCTGATAAATCTCGGGCGAGATGTTGGTGAGGATGATGCTCGCCCCCTCGCGCTTGGCCTTCTTCTCGAAGGTGATCAGCTTGCCCAGGGCGGCGCTGGAGAGGAACTCGACGTTGCCGAAGTTCAGCACGATCTTGTGGCGGTGGTCTTTGTCCACCAGATCGAACAGTTCCTGTCCAAGCTCCTGAATCGCTTCAGGATCGATGATCTTCTGATCGCGAAAACGAACCACGCTGACGGCGGCCGATTCGTTGACGTCGATGCGACGATTAGCCATGGGGAGTTGCCGAAAGGACTGGGGAGCAAGGGGCGATGCGATCGGTCGGGACGAGCCCGCGCCCCGGGAAAGACCGGGCCAACAACCGCCCGCAAGCGGTCTTGTCCGATAATATCGGCCGCGGCTGCGATGTCAACCTGACCCGAGCGGCGGGCGCGGCGGAGTTCAACTGAGGGCGCGCGTCGCTCGACCCCAGTCACGCGGAGAACGCGACTATTCGGCGATCGCCTGCGGCGTCGGGGGCGGGGCTGCGGCCTTGAAGACGGCTCGTTGGATCAGCAGGTAGTTTCGTCCCGAGAACTCGGTCACTTCGCCGTTGACGCTCCAGTAGACGCTCTCGGGCTCCTCGACCGACTTGAGCAGCTTGACGACGCGCTCGAGGTTGAGATTCGGCAGTCCGCCGAACTCCATGCCGTCCTCGGCGATGAACGAGGCCGTGTCGCCGTTGCGGCGAAAGACGCCGATGACGTTCTGGATGACCGAGCCTTCGCGGATCCGCCGGTTCGCGGTTGCGTTGCGTTTGGCGTCGTCGGCGCCGTCGCCGTAACGGGCTGCGGGGGCCGGCTGTTGGGCGGCGCTGCGATCCGCGGTTCGCCCGGCCAGGGCAAGGAGCCCGATCAGGGCCAGACCGTACACGCCGGCGCTGGCCGCGGCAAACCTCGCCGTCGTGTGCGGAATGCGCTGACGCCGGCGGGCAAGGCTCGGAGATTCGAGAAGTCGGATCATCGACGGTTCGCACCCAAGGCGAGGGAGGACGAAACATGGCGGTCGACGCGCGCCGAGCGCGGCCGGTTCAGCCTCCCGGTTTGCGCATCGCCAGACTGTGGAGAATGAACACGGCGCCGACGGACATCAAACACCACCCGAGCCACTCGGGCGGATGAATCACCTTGCGCGGCGCGGCGCCCATGTCGGCGCTGAGGGCGAGAATCGTGGAGTCGCCCCCGCCGCCGCCGGTCCGCTCGGCGAGGAACCGCGTCGCCTCGGGGGTCAGCACGTAATGATTCACGGCCCGGAACTGGGCGCCCAGCAGGACGACGACCATTCCGATGAAGAAGTACTGATTGCGATTGAGCTCCATGACTGCAATCCTTGTCGCAAGAACGAGAGGGCTGCGCGGGGTCGTCGCCGGCGCCGCGGGGGAGGGGGGAGGCGCTGCGCTCGACTGCCGCATCGGGAGCTATCGGTCCGGCTGCGAACGGCGATTCAATCTCGCCGACCGACGTGCGTTCGCACGGGTTTTCGCTGCGGCGCCGCGCAAGCCGGTCGAAACGGACGCCGCGAATGCACTGCGCGGGCCGCGAGGTTCGCCCCGATTGTGCCGATCGCAACGGGGAGCGAGCCGGGGCGCTGACTTGGTTCGTCTCAGGACTCGCGCCTTGGAGCGAGTCCGGGCGACAATCCCGCTACGCCGTAATCACCGTTTGGGCGGGGCGGGGGGGAGGAGTTTGTCGAGGCCGTTCTGCACGGCGTCGCCCATGAGGGCGTCGATCAGGGCGTCGTTGTTCGATCGGAGCACGGCTTCGGCGACGGCGGGACGCTGCAACCAGTCGGCCGGGCCGAACGAACGAGCGTCGACATAGGCGTCGGCCAACGTGGCCGAACGTTTCGCGACGAGATGAAACCCCTGCTGCGAGCGGATGAGATGAAAATGCATGGCGCCCCACAACAGAACGATCCCGACGACGACGCCGATGAGGAAGGTCGAGATGCGTCGCATGGAAGGCTCGGGGGGAGATCGGGTGCGCGGATGATGCGCCGGGATGCGAGAGCTGCGCCCGCGGGAGCTATCGCTGCCAGGCGACGGCGAAAGCCGACAGCCCAAAGCGGCTTCGCTCCGAAACAACGAACGTGCCGCCAGTGTAGCGCTCTAGACGACTTGCGAGCAAGGCGCGGCGGCGCCGGCTGCGGCGACAAGCGCGAGCGACTCGGCGCCGAACCGGCGTTGCAGGCGTCGCAGCAAGGGCTGCGCAAGTCGCGCCAACCAGTAAGCGGGGCGCGAGAAGGCGTGGATTTCGTACCACACGCGGTCGTCGGCGTCGCAGACGATCGAGAATCGTTCTTCCCCCGCGGCGATGTGCCCGGGAAGCGTGCCGTAGGCGATCTCCAACCGCCGTGAGCGACCGGGAAACGCCGGGCCGGGCTCGACCACGTCGACCACGCGGCACGCGTTCAGCCACCACAACCCCGCGAACCGAGCCAACGTGACCACGACGTCCCCTTCCGCGGCGGGCAAGGAGTCGACGACCGGAGCGATCCACGCCGTAGGGAACTGCCGCCAGCGATGCACGAGGTCGCACGCGGCATGAAAGGTTGCTTCGCCCGTTCCCACCAGCGTGCGTTGGAAATCGACCGTGAAGCCCGCCGGGGGCGATTTGCCGGCGACCGTCGCGGGGTAGGTGAGATTCAGCGTGCGTTGGCGCTCGGCAAATTCGCGAATTGCCCGAGCCGTGGGGCGGCGAAGGGAAATCGCGGGGCCAGATTGGAAATGACGGAAACTCATCAGCGGGTCGTCCCGACCTTGCATTTCCTCGAAAACGAGCAACAACCCTACGTCGGCGGAGCAGATTGGGCGAGAACCAGGCGTGGCGTCAACTCGCCGGCACAGTGGCCCTAACTGCTGAGCCTGACTGGATTTAACGGCTTGCTCGTCGCTAGGCATTTCCAAGGCTCAGCCTGTCGACGAGCGTCAAAGGGCCGGTTCGCGGCCCGGGGCGTCACGACCGCACTTCTTGCTGAAATAGCTACAGCCGCGCCGGCCGTTTCGGCGCAAGTTCAAGAGCGGAGCCGACTTACTTGACATGGCCAGGGGAACGAGCCAATTCTGGGTGAATAGGACGCCGGACCCTCCGGAGGCGCTTGCCGCGACTTACACTTCTCAGAAGCCGATTTCCCGCACAAACTTTCGCGGCATGCCGCCGCGACCTTGCCGCCATGAGTTCGACCAGCCCAAGCCATCGCCGGCGTCGCGTCGCATCGGCGGCGTTGTTGGCGTTTGCGACGCTCGCCGCGGGCTGTCGCCGCGAGGCGCCGCCCGGCGCCAATCCTTCCTCCGCAACGAGCGGTCCCCGACGCATCGTCGCCTTGGGCCGGCTGCAGCCGGCCGGCGGGGTCGTCGAGATCCGCTCGCTGCCGACCGAGATCGTCGATCGCTTCGGCAACGGGATGCGCGATCCCGACGCGGAACCGGCCCCTGGCTATGGCGTCGTTGAAGGGCTGAAGGTGCAATCGGGGTGCGTGCTTGCGTGGCTCAAGTCGTACGACTTGCGGCAAACGCATTTCGAGGCGATCGAGAAGAAGTTCACGATCGGCCAAGAACGGCGCGTCCATGAACTCGCACTGGCCGAGGCTCAGGTCGATCAGGCCGAAGTCGGCGTCGCACAGGCCGAGGCCAAGTTGAAGGAAGTGGCCTCGCAGCAAGTCAAGGTCGACGCGCTTGCGCTGGTGGCCGAGTCGGCCGCGGCGGACGTCGCCAAGCTGGCCGAACTGCGGGCTGCGGACCCGGAGTTAGTGACGGAACTTCAATACCAACGGCAAGCAAGCCAAGCCCAGATTGCGAAAGCGGAATACGCGGCCGCGGCGGCCATGTTGCCCCACGCCGTCGAGGCCGCTCGCAAGGCGGTGGACGCGGCGGCGACGAATCGCAAGCTCGCGGAAGCAAACTTGGAATTGATTCGCAAGGTCGACGCCAATGAGGCGACGAGATTGGAACTCAAGGGGGCCGATCAGTCTCGCGACCAGTCGCTGCTGCGGGCCCCGGAGCCCGCCGACGGTCCTGTCGACTATACGGTGCTTGAGGTGAGCGTCGAACCGGGCGAAGCCGCGACCCAACTGCCGGTGCTGCAACTGGCCGACCTAAGCGAGATGGCTTGCATCGCCGAGGTGTACGAAGCGGACGCCAAGCATGTCCGCGACGGGCAAGCGGCGACGATCCAAAGTGCGGCGTTCGCGGCGCCGTTCGACGTCGCGGGGGGGGGCCTGAAGGGGGTCGTCGAGCGGGTCGGGAATCTGGTGGCCAGTCCCGGGCTGACCAATCGCAATCCGCTGGCTCCCAGCGATCGGTCCGTGATTCAGGTTCGCATCAAGATCAACGATCCTCGTCCTGGCGCCGTCGCGCAGGCGGCGCGGCTGGTGGGGATGCAAGCGACGGTGGAATTCACGCCGGTCGCCGACGAAGCGGCGCCGCCGAAAGCGGGCGACTAGTCGCTCGCACCGGTGCGGCGGCCGGTCCTTCGCAAACCCTCGCCCCGTACGTTCGACAGCGCTTGCGGAACACCGGCCATGCGTCCCCATGAACACGCCCCTTGCTTGGAAGAACCTGCTGCATAACAAGGTGCGGACCGCGGTCGCGCTGGCCGGGGTCGCGTTCGCCGTCATCCTGATCTTCATGCAGTTGGGATTCAAAGGGGCGGTTCGCAAGACGGCGACGCAGATTTACGACGCGCTGGACTTCGATCTTATGCTCCGCTCGCCGGAGTATCTCCACCTGACCGACCCAGGGACGTTCCCGGCCGAGCGGATCTATCAGGCCGAGTCGTTTCCCGGGGTGACGCAGGTGCGCCCGCTGTACCTGGGCCTCAGCGAGTGGCAGCGTCCGCAGCGCAGCGACTTGCCGCCGGAGAATTGGGACGGCCAGTGGCGAGGCATTATCTGTCTGGGCGCCGATCCGAATGATCCGCCGTTCACGAGCGAGGCCTTGCGCACCACGGCTCGCGGGCTGACCGATCCGCGTTTCGTGGCGATCGACTCGAAGAGCAAGGCCGACTTCGGCCCTGTCGACGGCCGACGGTTCGGCGCCAAGGATCTGGGAGTCGAGACGGTGCTGGGGGGCGGGCGCGTGCGGATTATCGACGTGTTCGAGTTGGGGACGGGTTTGGCGTGCAACGGGGCGTGCATGGTCAGCCCCGCGGGGTACGCGACGGCGTGCCCGTGGCAGTCGCTCGATCAAATCAACCTTGGCTTGGCGAAGCTCGCGCCGGGGATCGAACCCGAAGCAATGCAGCGCGAGCTGCAGCGACTGGTGGGGCCGACCGACACCGACCCCGAGCGACCGCAAACCTCGGCCACGCCGGCCGACGTCGAGGTGCTGACCCGGGACGAGGTGATTCGTCGCGAGGAGTACCGCTGGGTCGAGCAAACGCCGCTGGGAAAGATCTTCACCTTTGGCGTGTGGGTGGCCATGTTCGTCGGGGTGGCGATCGTGTACCAAGTCCTCTCGACCGATATTGCCAACATGATGGGGGAGTACGCCACGCTCAAGGCGATGGGATACTCGAACCGCTACCTGACGCGCGTGGTGCTCGAGCAGTCGGTGTTGTTGGCGCTGATCGGCTATGTGCCGTCGTTGGTCGCCAGTTGGGTGTTGTACAAGATCGTCGGCGCGACGTCGGGCATGCCGATGTCGCTCACCCCGGGCATCGCGGGCTTGGTGCTTGTGCTGGCGGTGGTCATGTGCGTGCTGTCCGGAATGGCGGCGTTGAGAAAACTGTATCAGGCCGATCCTGCGGACCTGTTCTGAACGGTCGTTGCTGTCACGATGGAATCACAACTGGACAGGATCACAGGATTGGCACGATTGAGAGGATGACGATTGGGGGGGCTGACGATCAGATTCACTCCTTACTAGCCGAGCTCCGCCCACGTTCCGAGAAAACGCAAGTCCGCATCAAGCATTCATCCTGCCGATCCTGAAACCCCTGTTCTCCAGTCCTCCCCAAACCCAGCATCATGCGATTGTCCCCCCGCAAAACGCCGCTCGCGTGGAAGAATCTCACGCACGATTGGCGCCGGCTGGCCGTGGCGCTGGCGGGGATTGCGTTCGCCGTGTTGTTGATGTTCACCCAAGTCGGGTTTCAGAACGCGCTGTTCGACAGCCAGGTGAAGATCATCGACGATCTGCAGGGGGACGTCTTCCTGGTGAGCCGGGCCAAGTACACGCTGGCCGCCGAGAAGCGGTTTCCGCTGACGTTGGTGAAGCGAGCCGCATCGGTCACAGGGGTCGCCGGGGCGTATCCGCTTTACTCCGAGCTGACGTTGTCGCGGCTGAAGAATCTGTCCCCCAACCGGCGGAGCAAGGGGTTCCCGATCCGTTCGATCGGGTTCCACCTGGAAGACCCCGTATTTCGCACGCCGAGCATCAAGCGGCAGCTCGACAAGCTCCACCTGCCGGGGTCGGCGCTTATCGACGTCTACAGCCGGAAGGCGAACTTTGACTTCCCGGTGAGCGACGACGCGGCGCTCGAGGCCGCCCCCGCGGAACTGGCCCGCAAGCAGATTCGGCTGGTCGGCTCGTTCGAGTTGGGGACCGACTTCGCTCACGACGGCAATTTGGTGATGAGCGCCCGGAGCTTCGCCGACTTTTTCCCCGAGCGAGTGCAGTTCGGCGATCCGTTGAGCGTCGTCGACCTGGGGATCGTCCACGTCGAGTCGGGCGCCGACGTCGTCCAAGTGCGGGATCGATTGGACGCGATCATCGACGATCGCGTTTACGTGCTCACGCGCGATCAGTTTCGCAAGCAGGAAGTGACCTTCTGGGACACGAGCACGCCGATCGGCACGGTGTTTTTCGCCGGCAAGGTGATCGGGTTCATCGTCGGGATGGTCATCTGCTATCAGGTGATTTACTCCGACATCGCCGATCACATGCCGGAGTTCGCCACGCTCAAGGCGATGGGCTACTCGACCGGGTACTTCGTCCGGCTCATCGTCGCCGAGGCGGTTCTGCTGGCCTTGGTGGGGTTTGTCCCCGGGGCGCTAGTGAGCTACGGCTTGTACCACGTGCTGGCCGGAGCGACGGGCTTGCTGATGAAGATGACCGTCGTCTCGGCGCTCACGGTCCTTGGGCTGACTTTGGCCATGTGCATCGGTTCGGGTCTGTTGGCGGTACGCAAACTGTTGTCGGCCGACCCGGCGTCGTTGTTTTAGGACTTGCAGGCGGGGCGCTTGTCGCCCGTCACCTATCACCAGTCACCAATTGCCACCTCCCATGTCCGCCACCATCTCCTTTCCTGCGACCAGCGGCGTCTACACCGGCGGGGCGCAGTTGCCCAAGACCGTCAAGGTCGCGGGGGTCAACCATTACTTCGGCGAGGGCGAACTGCGCAGCCAGGCGCTGTTCGAGAACAATCTCGACGTCCGCCGGGGCGAGATCGTGATCATGACCGGGCCCTCGGGCTCGGGGAAAACGACTCTGCTCACCCTCATCGGCACCTTGCGGACGGTGCAGGAAGGGAGCCTCAAGGTTCTCGGGAACGAGCTCCACGGCGCCAGTCGCGAGCAGATCAACCGGCTGCGGCAGGAGTTGGGGTTCATCTTCCAGGCACACAACCTGTTCGGCTCGCTCACGGCCCATCAGAACGTGAACATGGCGTGCGAGTTGGTCGGCATGGAGCGGCGCGAGTCGGACCGGCGGATTCGCGCGCTGTTGGAACGGCTCGGCCTCGGCGAGCGGATCGACTACAAGCCGGACCAACTCTCCGGCGGGCAGAAGCAGCGGGTCGCGGTCGCGCGCGGATTGGTGCACACCCCCAAGATCGTGCTGGCCGACGAGCCGACCGCCGCGCTCGACGAGAAGTCGGGCCGCGAGGTGGTGACGCTGTTTCAGGAGATGGCCAACGACCACGGCAGCACGATCATCATGGTCACGCACGACAGCCGCATCCTCGACGTCGCCGACCGCATCGTGAAGATGGAGGGAGGGCGGATCAAGGCCGACTCGGCGGTGCAGGAGACCTCGGTCATCTGCGAATTCCTCCGGCAGTTCCCGCTGTTTTCCAGTCTCACGCCGACGACCCTCACCGAGGTCGCCGACAAGATGCGGGTCGAGACCGCCGAGCAGGGGGACGTCGTCATTCGCCAGCACGACCCGGGCGAACTGTTCTATTTGATCCGCTCGGGAAGCGTCGACGTGCTGGTCGACGACGGCAAGCAGACTCGGACCGTCGCGGTCCTCAAGGAAGGGCAGTACTTCGGCGAAGCGGCTCTCATCCGCGACGAACCGCGCAACGCGACGATCGTCGCTCGCGAGCCGTCGGTGTTCTACACGCTGGGCAAGGCTGACTTTACGAAGACGTTGGAACGGGCGGCGAGCTTCAAAGAAGAGATTCAACAGGCGCTGTTCAGCCGAACTTGACGGCGGATTCCAAGCAGCGACATGCTCACGACATCCGCGGCCCGGCGGGGCTGTTTCTGCGCGGCGCTTGCCGCCGCAGGGCGTTGTCGCTAATTGTCGTCTTCGTCGCGCGGGCGGGTCGTTTCGGCCAGACGCCACGCCAGGAGCCCGACGAGGCGGAAGTAGGCGAGCGAGGCGCCGACCGCCAGCGGCGGGGCGAGCAGCAGTGCAGCCGACGGGGCGGCCTGAATGAGCGCGGCGGCGCCGATCCAGATCGCGGCCGCTTGGACGTAAAATGCCAGCCATGCTCCGGCGCGAAGCACCAGAGTTCCGCACAGCCGCGGCGAAACGATCGCCAGCGGCGAGCCTTGCTCCAGGGCCGAGAGCAGCGCGACCGGCAGGCACGCGAGCCACACGGCCGCCGCGACGGCATAGCGAGCTTCGAAGTCCAGCGGAACGAACTTCCAGGCGAGCCAAGCGGGGATGGCGCTCATCACCCCCGAGGCGAACACGACCCCTGCGTCTCCCAGCCAATCGTAGAAATTCGCTCCTGGCGGGCTGTGAAGTCGATCGTGGCCGTCGGAGCTCTCGGCGATGATCGCCAACCACAAGGCCGAGGAGGCCAGGAACCACAGGGTGCCGAGCATGATCGCCGCGGCGAAGAAGCAGAGAGCCATGATGGCGCCCATCCCCCCCGCCATGGCCATCGACGCTTGCGAGGCGAGCCACGAGATCGCTACGAGCAGCGCCGACAGCGTCACCCAGCGGGTCAGGATCCCCTCAGTCCGCAGCATGCGAAAGGCCCGCCAGAGGTGAGGCGGCGGGGCCGGCTCGCGGGGGTCGGCGTAGCCGGGAATGTGCCCCGGTCTGTTGCCGTGCTTGGCCCGCGCTGCATCGTGCCGTTCGGCTTCGACCAGGGCGACAATCCGGGGGACGGGACGCGGCGTCGGGGCCGACGCCTCGTCGAGTTCGTACTCGTCCCCGTCGGCGACCGCTTGGAGAGCTTGAGGAGGCCGTGCGGCGGGGGCCTTCACAAGAGTCAGGGTCCCGCAATCGGGGCACGCGATCTCCGAGCCGACCTGTCGCGGATCGGCTTGCATCAGCGTGCCGCAGAGTCGGCAGGGGACGGAGAGAACGGGCCGTTGTCGCGCGGCGATCTCGGCGGGGAGGGGCGCCTCGTCGGGGCCCCACAGTTCGTACTGCTCGCCCAGCATCGCCGCGGGAATCGTGGGCGCCGGCGGCGACGGGGGAGGGGGGACCCGCTGCACGCGACCGCAGTCGGGGCAGGCGACCTTGCGGCCCACGATCGACGCGCTGACGGTCATTCGCGTGTCGCACAGCGAACAGTTGAAGCTGACGTGCTTCGGCGCCGGGGGCTTCGGCGGGGGGACGGGGGGCGCGAGGCCCGTGCCGACGACGCTGATGGGGAACACCTCGCCGCACCGGGGGCACTTGCCGTTCCGGCCGGCCATTTCGGCGCGCACCGCCACCCGCTGCCCGCACTTAGGGCACGAGAGGGCGACGACAGTCGGATCGGGCACAGGCATGTCGGACAGGCGGGTGGCCTCGGAAGAAAGGATGCACGCGTCAGTTCAAATTGTCTCACGACTTGCCGGATTCGGCAGACCGGGAGGCAAGGAGCCGCTCAAGAGCGCCTGGCGACTGGATTCTCGCCCCGCGGCAGGTCAAACTTCAAGCACCCGGGGCGCCTTGTCGATTGGAGACGTTCCGAGCGACTGCAGCTCGCTGCGAGCGTGCCTGAACGAGACGAAGGTTGTTGATTCATGGGATTGCTCCGTCGACTGGGAAACGCCGCTCGCGAGCAGGGGGTGCGGGGGATCGTCGCCAAAGCGGCGGCGCGGCCGGCCGACTTCTGGTTTGATTGGCGGTGGGGAGTCGAGACTCTGGCGGTCGAGACGCTCGACGGTCACGCCATCGCCGACGGGGATCGGCGACTCGGGGGCTTCTACGAAGGGAGCCGGACTCTCGCCGTGGGGGCCCTGTTGACCGATCTGCGGCGAACTCCCTCGGGCCAGGGCGCCCTGGTCGACGTCGGCTGCGGCAAAGGAAAGGTGCTGATGCTCGCGGCGCTGGCCGGCTTTTCGACCGTCCGGGGCGTCGAGTTCAGCCGCGACCTGTGTGACGCGGCGCGAGAAAATTGGCGTCGATTTGCGGTCCGGTCGCGGTCGGCCGCGACGTGCGAAGTGATCGAGGCCGATGCTGCGGCGATGGCGTATCACGGCGACGAGTCGCTGTTTTTCTTCTTCAACCCGTTCGTCGACAGCGTGCTGCGAGGGGCGCTGGTGCGAATTCGCGAATCGCTCGCTGAGCGGCCCCGCGATGCGCGGCTCGTGTTCGCGTGCATGAACGAACCTTTTCGCCGGGTGCTCGCCGAGGAACTCGATCTCGCGTTGGAACGCGAACCGACTCGTTGGGGCGTGCGGTTCAGCGTGTATCGACCGCGGCCGTCGTGACGCCGGTTGGCGATTTGCGTGCGGCTGCGCTCCGATCCGAGCCCCCGTCGCTGGAAATGCAAACGGACTCCGGGCCGCTGCTGCGAGCGCGTCGACGGCCTCCGGCCGGAATGTTAGGCTGACGCGTTCAACGGCAGTCGAACCAATCGCAAGGGAGCTCGGCGTGTGGCGTGGCGTTCGAGGACATGACGAAGCGGTCGAATCGTTCCGCCAGGCGCTCGCTTGCGGGAGGCTGGCGTCGACGTATCTGTTCGTCGGCCCCGACGGGGTCGGCAAGCGAACCTTCGCCCGTCGCTTGGCCGAGTGTCTGCTCTGCACGATGACTTCCGAAGTCGAACTGACCGCGTGCGGGGAATGCGACTCGTGCCGACTGTTCGCCGCGGGCAATCATCCCGATCTCGACGAGGTGACTCGCCCCGAAGGAAAGCGAACGTTGCCGATCGAGCTGTTCGTCGGCGATCGCGACCATCGCAATCAGACGGGGTTGTGCCACAACATTTCGCTGCGTCCGCTGTTGGGACGGCGACGGGCGGCGATCATCGACGACGCCGACTGGCTGGGGATCGAAAGCGCCAACAGCCTGCTCAAGACGCTCGAAGAACCGCCGCCGGGGGCGATCATCATCCTGGTGGGGACGAGCCGCAGTCGCCAGTTGCCGACGATCCTGTCGCGGTCGCAGATCGTGCGATTTGCGCCGCTGGAGCGGGGCGATCTGGCGAGCATCCTGGTCGAGCAGGGATTGGCCGCTGATGCCGATGAGGCGCAGCGTCTGGCGGAACTCGCGGGGGGAAGCGTCGCCGCAGCCCGCGAGTTGGCCAGCCCCGAATTAGCGTCGATGCGCGACCGGTTCGTCGCTTCCTGGCGACGCGACCAGATCGACCTGCCGCGGCTCTGCAACGAACTGGGGGAGTTCGTCAACGCCGCGGGAAAAGAGGCCGAGGCGAAGCGCGCCCGGCTGCGGCAATTGCTGACGCTGGTCGCCGAGTCGTGGCGCGTCGAGTTGCGGGAGAAGCTTGCCGACGGCACGGAGGTCGAGTTCCTGCTGGCGGCGCTTGACCGAACCATGACGGCCGAGGAGCAACTCGACCGCAACGCGAATCAGGCGACGCTGCTGGAGTGCTGGGCGAGCGATCTGGCGGCGGTGCGATCGAGTCGCGCCTGACGGCGCCAGCGGCGCCGGCTTACGCGGCGCCGAACCGTCCCGCGGTCCCTCGCGTAGGAATGGCCGTGGAGCCGGCGACGAGATGCGCCGGCCTTTCTGGCAGGACGCCCGTCCGTCGCTTTTCGTACGTCCGCACGAGCCCTTGTTCCCCCGGGCGGGAACGTGCCGCGGCGCCGCCGTCATAACCCCGATCCCCCGCAGTTCGCTCAATTGCGGCAGAATCGGCTCGCCGGTGGGAATTGCCGCAACGCCTTTAGCGGTCGTGGGGGCCGACGGTCGCGAAAATCCCCAGGTTTCGTCGCCGCAATTTTTTGACGGCGTGCGGCGAGTGACCTATATTTTCGCGGGCCGCAAGCCTAGACCCGCTTCTGGTCCGCCCTGGCCGAGCGAGCGAACCCATCCTGAAGTTCGCTCGCTCGGCGTCAGCGGCGCTCGCCGTGGATGTGCAGCGACGACCTCTCCCCTCGACGGTACGGATTCCCCCATGCAGTTTCGGGTCTTCGCCCACTCTTGCCGGTCTCTGGTCCTGTGCGCCGCGGCCGGTCTTGCCGCGCCGGTTTCAGCCCAAACGACGCTGACGATCGCGGGCGATGCGCCGACCGTGACGACCGCGGCGTCGGTCGCGCTCGAGCGAGGCGCCCAGTTGGAACAGCAGCGCCGCTGGGGCGACGCGCTGACCCATTACGAGCAGGCTTTGCGGGAGTTTCCCGAGGATCGCCAACTCGCGCAGCGACTCGATCAGGCCAAGCTGCACTACAGCCTTGAGCGGCGGTACAACGACCGCAGCTTCCTCGACTCGGTGCGATCGCTGTCGGTTCAGCAGTCGCTCGCACTCTACGGCGAACTGCTCCGCAAAATCAACACGCATTACGTGACCGCTCCCCCTTGGACCGAGCTGGGAGTCCGTGGGGCGGTCGGGTTGGAGACGGCCCTGTCGGACGCCGCCTTCCAGGCCGCGCACCGCGTGCAGACGTCCCCCGAGAAGATCGCCCAGTTGCGGCAGGGGATCTATCAGTCGTTGAGCCGGCGGCAGCTCTTGGGGCCGGACGACTTGGTGGCCCTGGCCGCCGACGCGGCGAAGATCGCCGAGCAGCTGGTTGGCGCCCCGCAATCGGCCGCCATTTTGGAGTTCGTCGCCGCCGCGGCGGGGGGGCTCGACGATTACTCGGGCTATCTCACGGCCGATCAACTGCGGGACGTTTACTCGCAAATTGAAGGGAATTTCGTCGGGCTGGGGGTCGAGCTCAAGGCCGCCAACGAGGCCCTGCTGATCGTCCACGTCATCCCGGGCAGTCCTGCCGAGCGGGCCGGCATTCGCGACAACGACCTGATCGTCGCCGTGGACGGCCGCAGCACTGCGGAGCTCTCGACCGAAGAGGCCGCCTCGCTGCTGACCGGTCCCGAGGGGAGCTACGTACGAGTCGGCGTGCAATCCCCCGGACAGGCCGCTCGACAGATCACGATTCGCCGCGAACATGTCGACGTTCCCGCGCTGGAGAACGTCCACATGCTCTCCGCCGCCGAGGGACCGGTGCAGGCGGGGTTCGGGGTCGCTTACGTGAAGATTCCCGCATTCCAGAAGTCGACGGCCCGCGAGTTGGAGGCCGCGCTGTGGGACCTGCATCGCCAGGGGATGCGGTCGCTGGTGCTTGACCTGCGGGGCAACCCGGGCGGGTTGCTGACCGCGGCGGTCGAGGTGGCCGACAAGTTCATCACCCAGGGCAACATCGTGGCTACCCGCGGTCGCAGCCCGCAGGAAGACTTTAATTACCAGGCCCACTACGGCGGGACGTGGCGGGTGCCGCTGGTGGTGCTGATCGACGGCGACAGCGCGTCGGCCAGCGAGATCTTCGCCGGGGCGATCAAGGACAGCGGCCGGGGGGTCGTCGTCGGCCAGCGGTCGTACGGCAAGGGCTCGGTCCAGGGGATTTTCCCGCTGGGATACGCTGGGGCCGGCATCCGGCTGACGACCGCCCTGTTTTACTCGCCTAGCGGCCAGAAGATCAGCAAGGCCGGGGTGACTCCCGACGTCGAGGTGCGGGTCGTCGCCAAGCCCGACTTGACCGCCGGCCATGCCGCGCCGCTGGGAGATGAAGTTCTTCGCCGCGGGATCGAAGCCGTACAGAACGCGGCTCGGCAGCGGGTGGCGACGCGGTGACCGCGCGTCTGGGGGCGGGCAAAAGCGGCGATTTGCGGTCTCCCCGTTGACGGAAGGGTCGCAGACGCCGATACTTACGCTTCATCTGGCGACCGCCAACGCACGGCGTTATCCCCCTCTGCGGTCGCGATTCTCTGCCTGACGACGGGTTTGCGGGGCGGTCTAGCTATGGCTTACGACGACGACGATTTGTTCGGCGAAGACTTCGATTTTGTCGACGAGGACGAAATCGACGCGTCCGACTCGGACGAGGATTCGGAACTCGACGAAGAGAAGCCGAAGAAGAAGACTGCGAAGCGCTCGCCGCGGAGCAAGTCCGCCGCGAAGCCGGCCAAGAAGGCCCCCGCGACCCGGTCTCGCAAAAAAGTCCCGGCGAAGCCCGTGAAGGCCGCGCCGGTCGAGGACGAGGAGCCCGAACCTCCGCTGTTCGACGCCGACGAAATCGAAGACGTTGACGAGACCGAGGAAGTCAAGCCGGCCGGGGCCCTGGTCGATGCGGCCGACGACCCGCTGGCGGCGGACGACGATTCCTCGCCGCTCGAAGCGGACGTTCCCAGCGAGGCGGCCGACCATCTCGTGCATATTTATCAGCACGGCGTCTTGAGTCGCACCATTCCGCGCAAGTTCACAGATGAAGACGCTGTGAACTTCGCCGTCGAGTATTCCCGCACGGGCAAGTCGTATGGTCGGCGCGCCGTGGCGATGCCGCAGGACGAGACCCCGGCGCAGATGTTCGACAACGCAGCCAAGGGGGGCTGAATCGCTCTGCGCTCACGCTCGGCCGTCGCATGCACGGTGGCGGGCGCTCCGGTTACGCGGTCGTTGCGACCGGCATGCCCGGGGCGATCGGCGCCAACGGCGCAGCACGATCAAACCGCCCCCCTTTTCAACCAGCGTCCCGGCAAAATGCGTGCGGGTGCGCCGCGGACCGTGTTACGATAATACGGACCCTTCGACGTTCCTCCGCGATCCGCCGAGTTCGAGGCCGCCGAGTTCGAGGCCGCCCGGCCTTGGACGGCGACGTCGCGTTGCGGAGAAGGTGCAACGTCGGCGCCGCTTGGGGTTCCGAGCCTAGTTTTACGACGACGATGAGGGCGTTATGAGACTTGCAGTGGGACGATTCGCATTGGTGCTGTCGGCGGTCGCGGTCGGCTGGGGATTTGCCGAGCCGGTTCGCGCCCAGGAGCTCTTCCGCAACCCGGAAGCCGAGACGGCGTACAAGCAGGCCGTCGAACTCCTCGATGCCGAGAAGTACGTCGAGGCGCTCAACGAAGTGAACAAAGCGCTGCAGATCGACCCGACTTACGACGTCGCCTACGTCGTCAAAGGGGACGCTTTGAGGGGGATCAAGGAGCATGGCGCCGCGGCGCTGGCCTACACCAAGGCGATCGAACTCGACGCCAACTCGGCCGCCGCTTACAACGGCCGCGGCGAGGCCTACCTCGAACTCGAACCGGTCCAGGTCGAGCTTGCGCTGAACGATTTCCGCAATGCGCTCGACCTGAACCGCGACGATCCCAAGATTCTTGCCAACCTTGGGCACATCTCGGTGGTTTACATGCAGGACCCGGTCTCCGGGATCCGGCTGCTCAACGAGGCGATCGCCCGCGACGAGTCGAACGCCCGCTCGTTCCGCGATCGGGGGCTCGCCCAGGCGATGCTCAAGGAGTTCACGAAGGCCGAGGAGGATCTCAAGAAAGCGACCGAGGTCGATCCCGAGGATCATGACAACTTCATGACCCTGGCGAACATTTATCAATTCCAGGAAGACTACAAGAGCGCCGTCGGGGCGCTGACCGACGCGATCCGGGCCTACGAGCCCGAGAAGCTGACCGACCCCAAGACGTACATCGGCGCTTACCTGCTGCGGGCCGATGCGTGGTTGGCGATCGGCAAGGAAGAGGAGGACAAGGCCGCCCGCAAGGAGGCGTTCGAGAAGGCCGTCGCCGACGCCGACGCGGTGCTCGACGAGTACGAGGATCGCTTTCCGGAGTCGGGATACGCGCTGTTTCGTCGGGGGATCGCTCAGCGGCATTTGGGCCAGTACGAGCGTTCCATCGACACGCTGACGCAGGCCATTCAGATCGTCCGGCCCGGGCAAGATGCGCCCTACTTGGCCGAGGCGTACCTGCGACGGGGGATCAACTGGTTCTACATCGGCGACGTCGATTTGGCTCGGGGCGACTTTGAGCAAGCCGCCAGCACGGGCGACGGTTATCGCGACCCGCGGGTGTACCTGTGGATCGGCTACACGTACTTCAAGAGCGACGACCTGCGGACCGCCATCGATTACTACGCCGAGGCAATCGCCAAAGATCCCGAATTTACGCTGGCCCACGTCAACCGCGGGTTGGCCTACATGAAGCTCGGCGAGTATCGCAAGGCGCTCGGGAGCTTCAACAACGCGATTCGTTCGGAGCCGAGCGTGGGCGAACATTACTACCGCTCGGGCCAAGCGAACATGGCGATGGAGAAGTACCAGCAAGCCGCCGACATGTTCAGCCTCGCCGTGCTCAAAGACGAAAAGAACCCCAAGTACCGCAAAGCCGCGGCCGAGGCCTTGCGCTTGGCCGGCAAGGAATCGCTGGGCGACCGCTGGCAGCGCGAGGCCGAGCAACTGCCGACCGAGTGACGCACTCCGCCCCGGCCGCGCCACGACCGCTTGCCGGTCGGCAGGTCGGCAGGCGCCGGGGATCGCAGACCTTGCAACGCCGGCCGTTTTGCGTAGAATTCCTGGCTCGGCCGGCAAACCGCGGGCCGACGCCCGGGAGAGGTGGCAGAGTGGTCGAATGCGCCGGTTTGCTAAATCGGTGAACCCTTTACGGGGTTCCGCAGGTTCGAATCCTGTCCTCTCCGCTTGAATGCTTCAGCAGCCGCAGTTCGCTTCCCGATAGCGAACTGCGGCTGCTTTTTCTTGCGGCCGATCCCTTCGATCCCAGAGTCTCCCGCGTTCGCCCGTTAGCGGGCCAGGATTCGCAATGCCTCCGCGTTGCGAATTCATGCCGGATCGCATGCGACGTCTCGACTCTTGCCGAAGGCCGTCGACGGTCATCGGCTTCGGCATCCGCGACTCCGTAGCGACTCCCGTCAGGGCGGAGCGAGCGCTTTGCCGACGGCGACTTTGCGTTCTTGCGGCCTCTCGCCAGGCGCCGTCGTTCGCTTTGCAGACGGAGCCGAACCGACGGCGAAAGTCGAGCGACGAACTCCGCGATCCCCTGATAGAAAATAGCTAGTCGTCGACCGACTCGATCGGATGAACAAGTCGCATGATTCCGCCGCGCCGCGCTCGTCGGTATTGTCTGGGACATGCAGAGCCGTTACCATGCAAGGGCTTAAGCACATCGTAGGCGACGTCGTTGATCAATGCTCCTTCGATCTCGTCGCGGTCATGTGCTCTTGCTAAATTCGTCGACCCCGCCGCGCATCGCCGATCGGCATCGCTAGCTCCGCGGGATCGCTTGTTGATCTTTGTTGCTCCCCAGGCGAGATACTTCGATGACAGCGTCCCGCGAGTCGGCTCAAGCGAAAGAACTATGCACCCCCGCGGAGCTGAGCCTCGTGCGGGCCAGTCTCGACGCGGCGACGAAGTCCAAGTCGGCGGGCGAGATCACCAAGTTGGCGACGCGGGCGAGAAGTCTGGCTGACAAGTGGAACGGCCTTGCCGTCAAGCAGCGCCGCGCCGCGCAGCAGGCCAAGGGCGCGCGCGAGGTCGAGGTCGCCAAGCGGAGCGAGGCGAAGGCGGCGTTGTTTACCGCGGCCCGAGCGCGATTGGAACGCCTCGCCGCCGCGGCCGCGACCTCCGGCGCCCCGACTCGTTCCGCCGCGACCAAACCGAGCAAGCGGAAGCGGGCGGCGGGACACCGTGCCGTTCGCGCGGCGGTAAGGGCCAAGTTGGACGAGGTCCGCGACGAGTTGAGTCCCTCGGCGGCGAACGCTTCGCCCGCGCCGGCAAAGAAGGCGAAGAAGAAAACAGCGAAGAAGAAGGGCGCCGCGCCGAAGTCAGGCCCTGCGGCAGCCAAGAAGACGAAAAAGAAGGTCGCGAAGAAGGGGACCAAGTCTACGGCCGCCAAGAAGAAGGCGACCAAGAAGTCGGTGACCTCGACCCCCGCCCCGAAGAAGGCCGTCGGCCTTACGAGCGCGAAGGTTGCCAAGACGCCGAAGCTCCGCAAGGCCGAGTCCGCGGTCAAACAGGCTCGCATCCAGGTGAGCGGCAAGTCCACCCGGGTGCGAGGCCACGTTTCGGCTCGCGGGAAGCGGGCGCAGGGCCGCCGCGACGGGCGGGGTTGATTTAGCTCCGCTCACTCGCCGACTGTGATCCGCGATGTCGCCGGCATCATGCCGGTCGCCTCGGCCGTCAGTTCCGCCGCGCCTGGGCCTTCGTCGCGCGAGCGGACGACGACCATCGCCTTGCCGTGGAAGAGCGAGATTGCATCCCCCTGAAACGGCTCGAGCGACAGCGGGTCGCCGTTGCCGAGGCCGACGACTTCGGCGGGGCCGCTCAGCGAGACGCGGACCTTGTCGCCGGCCAGCGGGCAAGTAACGCCGTGCTCGTCCAACGCCTCGACGAGCACGAAGCTCAGGTCGTCTCCGTCGGCCTTGATCCGATCGCGATCGGGCGAAAGCCGAAGGCTCGCCGGCGGGCCGGGCGTTCGCATCGTTGCGACGCCGATTTGCTCCTCGCCGCGGTACGCGACAGCCTTCAGTTCGCCCGGCTCGTAGAGGACGTCGTCCCACCGCAAGCGATACTGACGCGTGACGTCGTAGTAGGGGCTGTCGACCTGGGCGGGATAGACGCGCACGTCGACGATCTCTGGAGCAGCGTCGTTGCGCGTCTCGGTGAAGTCGACCCGCAGGTAACGCCCTGCCGCCGCAAGATGGTGGACCCCCTCGCGCGGCGCACCCCACATCGGGGCGTCGCTTGGCGCCTTGGCGCTAACGGTCTCCCAGGTCGTGGCGTCGTCGGAGACTTGCAGACGGTAGCCGTAATTTTTCGTTTCGCCGCGGAATCGCAAGTGGACCGAGCCGATCTGCTGCGCGACGCCGAAGTCTAGCTGCAGCCAAGCGGTTGCGGTTCCGCGCTCAGTACGCCACGCCGTGCCGTCGCGATCGTCGATGGCGAGCGCAGCCAGCTCGGTTGCTGCGCTTGCGCTGATCGCGACGGTCTGCGCTTGGGTCAGGCTCATCGGCCGGGGAGCGATTTCCCCCTTTGTTCGCCGACCGAGCGATCGGCCGTTGAGGAACAACTCGGCGGAGTCGCCGCTCGTGTAGACGAACACCGGCACCGGCTGGCCGACCCGGTCGGGCCAGTTCCAATGGGGGAGAATGTGGACCGTCTCGACATCGCGGCGCCAGTGGCTGCGATAAAGCCAATATCTGTCCTTGGGAATGCCGCACAAGTCGACGATGCCGAAGTAGGAGCTCTTGGCGTCCTGCTCGAACGGGGTCGGCTCGCCGATGTAGTCGAACCCGGTCCAGACGAACTCGCCGGCGACGAACGGGTCGGCTTCCATCAGCCGGAATTCGACGTCGGCCAGATCGGACCAGGGAGCCGCGTTGAGGTCGTAGGAGTCGACCTGCTTGCGGGCGGAGTACTCGGTCTTGAGCCCCGGCAGCGGCAACTCGTAGAACCCGCGGGTGCTGAGCGCCGAAGCGGACTCGCTGTAGATGATTGGCAGGTGAGGCGAGCGCTGGCGGAACGCGGCGTACCGCCGGGCGTAGTTCCAGCCGGTGAGATCGAGCTTGTCGAACATCCCCTGGGCGACCTGTTGGGGGATGTGGCACCCCAGCCCGACGGGGCGCGTTGCATCGAACGACCGGGCGAGGTCGGCGATCATGGCGACCCGTTCGGGCGTCACCCCCTCGCGATCGCCGGGAATCTCGTTGCCGATCGACCACACGACGACCGACGGGTGATTGCGATCGCGCTTCATCATCGCCCCGAGGTGCCGCTCGGCGTGCTCGCGGTGCGACGGTTTGCCGTCGACCCGATCGGCGGTGCCGTTCCATTTGTCGAACGCCTCGTCCCAAACGACGATCCCCATCCGATCGCACAGGTCGAGCACCTCGGCGGCGGGGGGATTGTGGCTAGTGCGCAGGGCGTTGACGCCGATCTCTTGCATGATTTCCAGTTGCCGCTCGGCGGCCCGGACGTGGAAGGCCGCGCCGAGGGGCCCCAGATCGTGGTGCAGATTCACCCCTTGGAGCTGCACGCGGCGGCCGTTCATGTGGAAGCCGTCGTCCGCTGTGAACTCGAACGTACGGATGCCGAAGGGGACCGCGACCTGGTCGACGAGCTCCCCGGCGTGCAGCACCGCGACTTCGAGCGTGTACAGCTCGGGATGGTCGACGTCCCACCGCCGCACCGGGGCGACGGACAACGAAACCGTCGCCTCCGAGGCGCCGGGGGCGAACTCTTGGGCGAGCGCCTGCTTGGCGACCTGCTTGCCGTCCGGGGCGAGCACTGTGACGACGAGCTCGACCTGCGCGGCGGTCGCCTCGCAGTTGGCTAGGGCGACCACCGCTTGCACCTCGGCCCGATCGTCGGCGACTTGGGGCGTCGTCACGAAAACGCCGTGATAGTCGACGTGCACCGGGGAGCGGAGTTCAAGCGTCGCTTTGCGATAGATCCCGGCGCCGGGGTACCAACGGGTTTGATGTTTGGTCGTGTCGACGCGCACCGCGACCACATTGTCGCCATGCAAATCCACAAAGGGCGTCGCGTCGATCCGGAAGGGCGTGTAGCCGTAATCCCATTCGCCAGCCAGATGGCCGTTGACGTAGACCTGCGGGAACGCCATCACCCCGTCGAAGTCGAGATAGACGCGCGTCCCGGCGGGTTCGTCGAGCTTGACGTGCCGGCGGTACCAGCCGACGCCGCGCCAAGGCAACTTGCCGGCGTAGCCGTTCTCAGCGGGATCGAACGGCCCGGCGACGGCCCAGTCGTGGGGGACGCGCGCTTTTTGCCACGCGGCGTCGTCAAACTCGGCGGCTTCAGCGCCGGCAGGGTCGCCTAGGCAAAACCGCCAGCCCTGCGTCAGCGCAACTGACCGGCGACCGGCCGGGCGGGTTGCAGGGGAGTTCTCCGCCACGGCGAGCGGACTTGGCACGGCGATCACGGCCGCCAGGATCGCTGCAGCGGAGAGCGTCGCGCGGGTCGGCAGGGGAAGGAGTCGCGACGCAAGGGGCGAGCCAATCATTCTTCACCGTGAGGGGGAGCGGCGCCAACGCCAGGCGATCAACGCAAGCGATGCGGCGACGGCCAAGGCGCTGGGTTCGGGAATCGTCGTTGCAGGGGCTTGGAAAAACTCGGTCAGGGCTCGTTGCCAGACGAGGAGATCGGCCCCGTCGACGCGCCCGTTTCCGTCCGCGTCGGCGTCGAGTCCTTGCCCAGCGAGGCCGTACATCGAGGACCAGATCGCCAAATCGTCGCCGTCGACGACCCCGTTGAAAGTGAAGTCGCCGGGTAGCGGGGGATTCACGGCTCGGAACACGTCGATCGCCGGCAACAGATTGCCGCCGGCGTCGAACAGCCCATAGCGTCCCCCTTCGTAAACGCTCAGTCCGCTGACGGGAACGGCCTCAGGATACCACCAAAACACCCCGCGGCCCAAGTCGCCGGGGACGTTTTGCATGAGGTCCACCAGACTCTGCAAATAGGCCTGCTGGCCGGCGGGGGTGACGGGGAACTCGTACTCTTGCGGCTCGAACTGGGCGCCCCGCGACGGGAACCCGGCCTCGACGATCACCACGGGTTTGCCATACGTCGCCGCGGTGTTGTTGACGTTTTGCTCGACCTGGGCGATCGTCCCGTGCCAGCGCGGATAGTAGCTGTACCCGATCATGTCGAAGTCGACGTTTCGTGCGACGAGCCGGTTGAAGTACGACGAGGTCGTGCCCCATGCGTCGCCCCGATCGTGATGGAGCATGATCAGCGGTTCCTGCTCCGGGCCGGCCCCGGCCTTTGCGCCGGCGATGCCCGCTTTGAGGAGGTCGGCCAGCCGATCGAACCCGGCGTTGTGCGAACCGCCGCTCCAGGGGTAGCCGTCGTTCCACAAGAGCCCATTGGAGATTTCGTTGCCAATCTGCACCATTTCGGGAGCGGCGCCGGCGGCGACGAACGCGGCCATCGAGTCGCGGGTGTAGTCGTGGACCTGCTGCTCGAGCGCGGCGCCGGTGAGATTCGTCCAGGCGGCCGGCTTGGTCTGTCGCCCGGGATCAGCCCACGTGTCGGAGTAGTGGAAGTCGAGCAGCAGCTTGGCGCCGGAGGCTTTGACTCGCTGGGCGAGGTTGATCGTGTAGGCCAAGTCGTTCGTGACGACCCCTTGGCCGTTCGGGTTGACGAACAGCCTCAGCCGGAACCAGTTGACCCCGTGCTCGCGGAACATCGGCACGAGGTCGCCCGGGCGCCCCGCGTCGCGGTAGACCGCGCCGCGACTCTCAAGTACAGGAAGAGCCGAAATATCGGCGCCGGTCATGAACTCCGCCGCGGCCGGCGCGACGCCGAGCAGCAAGCTTGCCGCCGCACAGACTGGCGCACTTGCCCGACAGAATCGCTTGGCCCGTCGTCCGCCGCGGGGCGACGAGGGGAAGAAGAGTCTTCGCCTGTTCACGATCAGTCCCTCTCGGCGCCCTTGTCCGCCGAATGCAATTCGAGCGGAATTTGGTACTTCTCGGACAGATACGCGACAGTCGCCGCCAGTCGTTCGTCGGACGCCGCGTCGTTGAAGATCATCAACTCGGCGAGATCGCCGTGGAAAAACAGCTCCTTCCACGCATGGCGGCCGATGATCTTACGCGAGGTGAGCGCCTGAGGGGCGAAGGCGCGCGACTCGCCGACGCGCCGGCCGTTGATCCACAGGTCGGCCTTGCCGCGGCGATAGTCGTAACGGTAGGCGATGATCGCAGGGCGTTCGGGGCCCAGCGGGTCGGCGTCGACGCGCCCGGTCTCGACGACGGCGCTTCCGATGAACCCGGCGAACACCTGGGCGTTAATCCGCGAGGGGCGAAAGTCGGCTTCCAACAGCGGTTCGCCGATCTGCAGGATGCCGGGGGAGAGGGTGTTGCTCGCCTCGCGGCTAGGGGGGCCATCGTAGTTAATGATCTGCCCCCCCCACTGGCGACCTGGTGCGAACGCCCCAGGGGAGAATTGACACGCCAGGACCACGGTCTGGTCGTCGGTCGTTTCCAGCGGCGTCGTCACCAAATGACTGGCCGCGCCGTCGAACCGTATCGCGGGCAGGCCGTTCATCGCCTGCGGTTCCAACCGTGGTCGGGCGGCGGGTTCGGACTGCGTTGCGTCCTCGGCCGTGCGGTTGTCGGACAATAGCAGATCTTGCCATGCGAGGACCCGCCCCTCGCGATCGGTCGACACCCCCGCGTCGGCCGCCAGCCACAGGGCCAGCCCGGAGCCGTCGAAGGGGTCGGCGCCCTTCCGCTGCGGCCTACGCAAGGCCATCAGCGGCGAGTATTCCTCCGCATTGAGCAAGATATCGACCGCCGCTCCCCCCTTGTCGACTTTGACCGCGCCATTTTCGTGGATGTGGACCGACTTCGAGCGGTCTGCTTCCGCGCGCTGCGAGGGACTGTAGAGGACCTCCCCTTCGAAGACGTGCAATTCGGCGTCTCCGTCCTCGTCGACGGAAATTCCGAATGCGGTGCCGAGATCGACGAAGTCGACTTCGGGCGAGAGGATGGCGAACGAGAAGGCGCGCCGCGGGACGTTGGCCGCCAGCTTGCCTCGGCGCAGCACCCCGACCATTTTGTCGCGGATCGTGAAGCTGCAGGGTCCCTGCAGCATGACCTCGGCGCCGCACTCAAAGGTGATCTTGGCGAGCCCGCGATCGAGTTCAACGACGGCGCCGTCGACGAGTTGCTCGCCATGCCGGTAGCGGACGGCGCCGGGCGTCCAGACCGCGTCGGACAATTGGGTCACGGTCGCCGCGACCGAGGTCCGAGCCGGCGCGTCGAGTTCGGCCAGGGGGGCGTCCGGCGCACGAGCGGGCCAGGCGAGGATCGCCAGCGCCGCGGCCGCCAAGGCCAGCGGGACCAAGGCGAGCAGGCCCCGCGACATCGCTCGATTTGGCGCGAGGGGGGCGTCGCAGGAGTCGATCGGGACATCGTCGCCTGCCTCGAACCGCGAACCGCCGGCTTCGGTCCGCGGCCGCACCGGCCCCGGCATCCCCCCGGCGTACTGGCTCATAATCGAATGAAGCTGCTCTTCGGCGACCAGCTCCAGGATTTGGCGATGCACGAGCGACCGCTCCGCCATCCGCGCGGCGACGGCCTCGTCCTCGGCGACGAGCCGTTCCAGCAGTCGCACGTCCTCGACGCTGGCGACGCCGTCGAGATACCGATCGACGAGCGGATCGAGATCCTGAGGCAATCGCAACGGGTCGGCGTCGGTCATGGGTCAGGCTCTCCCTTGAGCCAAAGTACGTCGAATGCAATCCAGCAGTTCGGTTCGGACGCGGTGGAGCATCACCGATACGGCCGAGGCCGACATGCCAAAGCGGACGGCGACGTCGGCCACGCGGCAGTTTTCGCCGTAGCGCATCTGCAGCACGTCGCGGCGGCGTCCCTGGATCTTGGCCATGCAGTTATGCAGGGCGTCGCGGCGCTCTTCGGCGGCCGGTTCCAGGCGTTCGAGCGCCGCTTCAAGCTGCTCGAGCGCGGGTTCGTTCAGCACCAGCCGATCGCGCGTGCGGGTTCGGTAGTACTTGAGGATGCGGTGTCGCGCGATGCCCATCGCCCACGACGCGAACGATCGTCTTCGATCGAACTCGTGGAACTTCTCGGCGCACACCTGGGCGACCTCCTGGACGATGTCCTCGACGTGGTGCCGATCGACGACATTGGCGCTGACATAGGCCGAGATCACGGCCTGGGCGCCGACCCACGCGCCCGCCAGCTCGCGCATGCGAGCGACGTCGCCGGGGTCTGTTCGGTTCTCATCGTGCGAGTCGGTCATTGGTCCGCCGCCTGTCACTGGGAGGAGCGTGCGCGACGAAGGCGCAGAATCTCCCGTAGTACTTCCCCCCTCGGTCGCGGTTGATTATCCAAGATCCAGGCGAATTTTCTGAGATTTTCGCCGGCGTTCGGCGGGAAGGGACGGGGGCGCCCGCGTGTCGCGATCCTGAGTGCACCGCCGACGTTCCGTTGCGGACGGGGGCCTCGGACCAAGGGCCGGAGCCTGGCCCGGGGCGCCGCCGTAAGCTTCCGGATCGGCAAGATATCCCGATTTTTTAAGCTAAGAGTCTGGAGTCGACGGGGAATCATTTCGTGGAGGCAACGCCCTGCCTGCCTGCGCGATCCGTAAGGGAAACGGGCGTACTTGTCACGGCGGGCCCAAACTGCCGTAGCCGACGTTGAGTCGGCCGGTTTGGGCGAACATTCTCATCGACGGCTTGGGAGCTTGCGACTCATGAGATGCACCAAATTGGCGGGTTTGGCCCTGGCAGCGACTCTGCTGACGGCCCCGGTCGCGCGGGCCGGCGAGTTCACGGTCTCGTATCTGGACGGCGGCAGTTGGAGTTCCGTCTACGCCCAGGGATTCTCTCCCTCGCTAGGCGACACGCCCAGCCAATCCCTCGGAGCCGGCGACGCTGTGTCGCTCCGCAAGTTCGAGTTCTTCAAGTCGGGCAACGCCGATGCGGCCGCTGACTTTCAGTTGGCGATCCTCAGCAACATCTTCGCCGATCTGACGGGACTTTCAACGGGCCACGGCGCCTTCGTCGGTTTGTCGACGAACACGATCGCCAGCACCGCGGGGATCGCGACGGGGGATCCGATCGTTTTTGACTTCGCCGACTTGCCGCTCGCCTACGGCGGCAACTATGCGGCGGTGCTGGTGACCGAAAGCGCGGGAGCGTTGACGCCCGTGCTGGTCTCGGCCCTGACGACCAACTACGTCGAGACCCCGCCGGGGTCGGGCAGCTATCACCCGGCGACCAACTACGGGGCCGAGGATCAGTTTCAATACGCCACCAGCAACTTCATTGCGACGAATCAATTCGGCTCGTTCTTCAACACGTTTTCGTTCGCCGGTGACGCCAATTTTCGGGCGACGCTGTTTGCGGTGCCGGAGCCCGAGACGCTGGCCGGGGCGGCCGTTGCGGCGACGATCGCCGCGCTGTTTCGTCGCCGGCTTCTCTGATTCACGTGATTCTTCCACGGAACGTTTCAGTCGGCGGATCGCTGCCGACCGCCTGATAGGGAGTCGTCGGTCATGATGAGAATTCTCCGTGCCGCGCAAGCGGCGACGATCGGGGCGGTGCTGCTCGTCGCCGGCGAAGCCACGCGCGGCCAAACGCCGTTCACCTCGTCGTTCACCACGGGTTCCAATTGGAACACGATTTACGCCCAGGGGTTCTCGCCGATGGAGAACGCCAGTCCCGACCCGGGGCTGAGTCCGACCGATCTTGTGGCGCTCGACGCGTTTCAGTTCTACAAGTCGGGCAACGTCGACTCGGCGGCGAATATCCAGCTCGCGATCGTCAGCAACTACTTTCTCAATCTCGACGAGTTGACGACGCTTTCGACGGAACTCGTCGGTTTGTCGACGAACACGATCGCGTCGACCGCTTCGATCGCCATGGGAGACCCCATTGCCTTTCAGTTCAGCAGCATTGAGTTGACGTTCGGCGACGACTACGCGGCGATCTTCGTGACTCGCAGCGGCGACTCGCTGATCCCGGTGCAAGTGTCGGCGATGATCGCCGACTATGCGGAGACGTCCCCCGGCTCGGGCGTCTGGGCGCCGACGGCCGATTACGGCGATCCCGAGATTGATTACTTCAAATCGGTCAGCAATTTCCTCAGTTCCAATGAGTTCGGGACTTACCTCGTCACGTTCAACCCGCCGTATGCGGACGCCGTGTTTGTCGCATCGTTCAACCAGCCTGGCGCACCGCTCGCCGGCGACTACGACGACAACGGAACGGTCGACGGCGGCGATCTGACTGTCTGGAACGGGCAGTACGGGCAGACCGGGGCATCGTTGGCGGCGGACGGCAACGGCGACGAGATCGTCGACGGAGCCGACTACCTGCTGTGGCAGCGGCACTTCGGGCAGGGCGGGCCCGCGGTCGTTGCGGCCGCCGCGGTTCCCGAGCCGGCGTCGTTCGCGCTCGCCGTCTTGCTGGGCGGGGGACTGGCGGCGATCGCACGGACGAGCTCTCTCGGGTGAAGTCCCGTCGGGCGAAGAAAGGATTGAGCATGTCTGTGAGGAACGATCGCACCGCGCTGCGCCGACATGGTTTCACCCTCGTGGAGCTTCTGGTAGTGATCGCCATCATCGGCGTGCTGGTGGCCTTGCTGTTGCCGGCGATCCAAGCGGCGCGCGAAGCGAGCCGACGTACCCAGTGTCTCAATCAAATCCGTCAAATTGCGATGGCGGCCTTGAACTACGAGTCGGCGCGGCGACAGTTCCCCCCCTCGGTCGACAAGGGGTCGTACAGCTATCTCGCGACGACCCTCCCTTACTACGAGGGGCAGGCGATGTACGCCGCGATCGACTTCACGCGGCGCCCCAGCGACGCGACGCTGCCGTTCGAGACCCCGTTCTTGCGGTGCCCTAGCCAGGAGGCGGTCGAGCCGACCGTCGTCTTCAACGGCACGAGCGAGACGACCGAGGAAACCTCCAAGCGGGGGCACTACTACGCCGTGAACGGAGCGAAGGTCGAGGACCGCTGCCCCGGCACGGAACCGTTTCAGCTCACCTCGTGCGGGCCGCTTGCGAAGATGACGAGGTGCGAAGACGCCGCCGACGCCCGCGGCGGACACGCCACCAACGGCGTGATGTACCCGCTCAGCACGACCAAGCACGGCGAGATCACCGACGGCACGAGCAACACGTTTCTGGTCGGCGAGTGCTCGTGGAATTTCGGCGGCGTCGCGGCCCCCTGGTACACGGGCGCCGGGTTCTGGGCCGGCAACTTCGACAACGCCGAGCGACTGCAATGGCTCGCCTCGCGAGTGGGGGACGGGTTCTGGATTTACAACTCCGCCCAGATTCGCTGGGGATTGCAGGAGCGATCGAACGTGCTGAACGTCACCGCCAAGAAGGCGTGTCACAGCGATCTCAGCTTCGGCAGTTCGCACGCCGCGGGGTGCCACTTCGCGATGGCCGACGGTTCGGCCCGCAACGTCGCCGCGTCAGTCGACCTCGTCGTGCTGCAGTACTTTGCCTGCCGCAACGACGGACTGACGGCGACCATGGATTGATCGGATTGATCGCTCAGGCCCGGAACGAGAACCCTATGCCCGCGCCGCAATCGCTTCTGCCGTTACGAGCCTCGGTGCAGAAGCAAGGCGTGCGACAGCAGCGGGTCGCGCGCCGGACAGCCAAGGGGCGGCTCGTCGCGGGCCTGGTGCTGGCTCTCGATTTTTCTCGACTGGCCGCGGCCGAAACGGCCTCCGAGCGGCTTGGGTACGCCGTCGGCGCCGACGTGTCGTTCCTCTTCAGCGCCGAGCAGACGGGACGCCAGTTCAAGGACGACGGGGTCGTCAAGCCGGGATTGCAGATCCTGAAGGACCACGGCTACGACTGGGTTCGACTGCGGTTGTTCCACACGCCGACCCGGTTGCCAAACGATTTGGAGTACACGCTCGCCGCGGCCAAGCAGGCCAAGGCGCTGGGTTTTCGCTTCCTGCTCGACTTCCACTACTCCGACACGTGGGCCGATCCGGCGAAGCAGTTCATACCCATTGCGTGGCGCGAGTTGGACCATGACGGCTTGGTCGAGGCGGTTCGCGCCTACACTTGCGACGTGATCGCCGCCTTTCGTGAAGCGGGGGCAGCACCCGACATGGTGCAGATCGGCAACGAGGTGATCGCCGGAATGCTGTGGCCCGCTGGCCGGCTTCCGCAACGGTGGCCCGAGTTCGCCGAGTTGACAAGGGCCGGCGTGCGGGGAGTTCGCGACGGCAGCGGTTCCGACCAGCCGCCGCTGGTGATGATCCACATCGATCGCGGCGGCGATCTGCCGGCGACCAAGTCGTTTTTCGACAACTGCCGCCGACATGGGATCGAATTCGACGTCATCGGGCAGTCGTACTATCCGTGGTGGCACGGGTCGTTGGACGACCTGCGAGCGAACCTCGACTTCATGGCTGCTAGATACGAGAAAGATATCGTGATCGTCGAGGCCGCCTACAACTGGCGCCCTGCGGAGTACCGCGATCGGCCGGCGCCGTATCCGGAAACGCCCGAAGGGCAGCGGGCGTTTCTGGCGGCGCTGGACGAGACGGTTCGGGCGACCCCCCACGGCCGCGGCAAGGGGGTGTTCTGGTGGGAGCCGGCCGTGGCGGGAGGTCACATCGCCGGCCGCGGCATGTTCGACGACCAGGGGAATGCGCTGCCGGCGGTCAAAGTATTTGATCGCCGAGTCGAAGCTTCGGCGACCTCCTCCGTCGCGGAATGAACCACGGGCTTCGCATGCCATGCCGCAGCCGCCGAGGTTGCGGGCGATCGCCCCTGTCGCGCGCTCACTCCGGTTGGGAGTAGTTGAGCAGGTGCAACGAAACGACGTCTTCGAGGATGCTCGGCTTCGCCGCCCCGGCGAAGCGGCAGTTGGCGATCGTCACCCCCGTGATCGGGCTTTCCGGCGTCCCCATAAGATACAGGGGGCGCTTCGATTTTTCCGCCGTGACGTTCTCGATGTGGATGTTGCTGACGACCGGGGGATGATTGCCGGTCTCGCGGAAGTAGCGCAGATCGATATGCACGACCGCGTCGGCGACTTGCCCCACCCGCACGTTGCGGACGTACATGTTCTGCAGGTACCCGCCCCGAGCCAAGTTCGACTTGAGCCGGATCGCGCGGTCCAATTGAGGGCTGTCCATCTCGCAGTTCTCGACCCACACGTTGCGGATGCCGCCGCTCATTTCGCTCCCCAGCGTGACCCCGCCGTGGCCGTCCTTCATGCGACAGTTGCGGACGCAGATGTTCTCGCTGGGGACGTTGATCCGTCGGCCGTCGGCGTTGCGGCCGCTCTTGATCGCGATGCAGTCGTCCCCCGTGTCGAACAGGCATCCTTCGATGAGCACGTTCCGACACGACTCAGGATTGCACCCGTCGTTGTTCGGGCCGTGACTGACGACCGTGACGTTGCGCACGGTCACGTTCTCGCACAGCACGGGATTCATCACCCACATCGGCGAGCGGAGGATCGTGATCCCTTCGATCAGTACGTTGCGGCAGCGATAGGGCTGAACGAAGTTGACGCGCAGTTTCCCGTCGGCGCCGAAGACGCGCTCCTCCGGCGGCTTGCCGGCGTCGGACATGGCGTTGAGTCGCGCCACGTCGTCGTTGCCGGAACCTTTCCACTTCCACCAGTTCTTGTCGGAAGCTCGGCCGTCGATGGCGCCCTCCCCGGTCAGGGCGACGTCGTGCTCGTCGTAGGCGTAGATCGGCGGCGAGAAGTTGCGGACCTCGACCCCCTCGAAGCGGGTGAGCACGACCGGCAGAAAGTCGTTCGGATCGTTGCTGAACAGCAGCACCGCGTCCTTCTGCAAGTGGAGGTCGACCTTGCTCCGCAGTCGCAACGGACCTTTGACGAACCACCGGCCTGCGGGGACGACCACGCGGCCTCCCCCTGCGGCATGGCAGGCTTCGATAGCGGCTTGAATCGCGTCACGGCTGTCGGGGCCGGTGACATCGTCCTGGGCAGGGCTCGTCGTCGGTTGGGCGCCGTGCTCGGCGATCGCGAAATCGCGTTGGGGAATCTCGGGCTCGGCGATCGACGCCAACACCGCGTCCAACTTGGCCCAGGCCTCGCCGGGGTCGTCGGCCGTTGCCGGCGAAACCGACCCCGCGAGCATCGCCCAGACCAAACCGGCGGCGACGGTTCCGGCTTTTAGGGAACGAACGCCTAAGACAAATGCAGCGGACAGGATGGCAACCACGGGACGACCTCTCCAGCAAGACGTGCGGCGGCGACGGAAAAGCTAAAAATCGGCCGTGATAAGTGCGATTTGGCGTCGCAATGCGACTCCAAGCGGCGGCAAACTGCAAAAAACCCGCACAGATTTTTGCGTTTTTGTCCCCTGTTGCATGACATAATTGCTCAGAAAGCGTTTGCGGGCCAGTAGGCTTTGTTGCAATAATTTCCGCAAAATACGCAAGGCCCGCGGCGAACTATTACTGCCGACGGCGAGACCAGTCAAACCCGCGATTCCCCTGCCGCCTTTTGCACGATCGGGACCCGAACGTGGCACGAATTCGTGAAATCGCCTTGGCATTTCCCCGTGGCGCCCACCAGGAGGTGTTCATCGAGGGCGTGCTCAAGTACGCGGTCGAGAACGACTGCAACTGGTCGTACATTACGGCCCCCGAGTCGTTGTCGTTGTCGGTGCTCGATCTCGTCGGTTGGCCCGGTGACGGGATCCTCGCCGCGCTCAATACGGAGGAAGAAGCACGATGCGCCGCGAACATGGCGATTCCGGTCGTCAACATTTCCAGCGCCCTTGCCGAATCGCCGGTGCCGCGCTCGATCGTCGACAACCCGGCGATTGGCGCCATCGCGGCCGAGCATTTGATTTCGAAGGGTTTTCGCGCCTTCGCGTTCTACGGTCTGTCGGACGTACAGTACTCGCGTGAGCGGCTTGCCGGGTTCGTCCAGCGACTTGAAGCGGAAGACCTGACTTGCGTCGAGTTCCTGTCCCCTCCCACGTTCGGTCTGGGGGGGAACAAATGGCTGCAGCAGCACCGGGCGCTCGCCGTATGGCTCGCCCAATTGGCGACTCCCTGCGGGTTGTTCGCCGTGTCGGACTACCGCGCCCGAATGGCGTTGGATGCTTGCCGCCAGATCGGGAGCGAGGTTCCCGAGAAGGTCGCCTTGATCGGCGTCGACAACGAGCAGATCATCTGCGAGCATGCCCGTCCCCGACTCACGAGCGTCGCTCGCAACGACCGGCTCGAAGGATACCGCGCAGCGGCGATGCTCGATCGTCTGATGCGGGGCGAGTCGCAGTTGCTCGACGAAACCCCGATCCCGCCGCTGGAAGTCGTCCAGCGCGACTCGACTGCGACGTTCGCGGTCGAAGACCCGCGGTTGCGCGACGCGTTGGCGTACATTCACGAGCGGCTTGGCACGCCGATCACGATCGACGACGTGTTGAAGCACGCCCGCGTCTCACGACGGTGGTTGGAGTACGCGTTCCGCGGGGTGCTGCACGAAACGCCTTACCAGTACCTGCGACGACAACGCCTGTCGCTCGCCAAGCGGCTGCTTGCCGAACAGTCAGGCGTGAAGATGCAACGCATTGCGCAGCTCTCCGGGTTCTCGTCCGGCAAGCATCTGGCGATCGCGTTCCAAAAAGCGTACGGCGTGAGCCCGCGAGATTTTCGCCGCAACGCGCGTTCGTGACGTTCAGGTCCGAGCTTGCGGACGAGCCGTTTCTGTTCGGGGCCAGCGCGACGAACTGAACCACAGCTGAATTCAGGACCACTGCAGCGCCCGCAGGTGGCGCTGGAAGTGGTCGCGGAGCAGCTCGGTGTACGTATCGAGATGCGTTGCCAGGAGATCGGAGAGCATCGGGCCCAGCCGCGGATCAGTCAGGACCGAGCCGAACGTGCAGTGCAGGATTTGCCGCCCCGGCTCGGTGAAGCCCTTGCCGTGGGGGGTGACGCTCCACTGGTCGAGATAGATCCGCTCGAGCACCGCCACGTCGAGGACTTCGTCCGGGCTGGGCGCATCCTCGACGCGAGCCGAGACGTGGTACGTGGCTTTGTCGCGGTCGTAGTGCATGCGGGAGAAATCGATGATCTCGCGGAAGAATCGCTCGTCCTGGCGGGCTGCGACGCGGATCGCTTCCAGGTAGCTGGTGCCGGCGGTCTTCACGTGGAATCGCCCGCGGGTGATCTGCGCCAACTGGCTGTACATCGACAGCTTGTCGCTGCCGGAGTGGAGCGACAGCTTGTACGGGCCCAATTCCGCGGCGATTTCGGCGTGCAGGCGGAGCTGTTGCTCCAGTTCGGCGACGTCGCCCCGGTAGTCGATCCCCTTCTCGAATTCGCCGACGAACCGCGGGGCGAGGCTCACGATCCGCACCCCGGCTTGTTGGAGCTGATCGGCGATGATGAAGTGCTCGGCGGGAGTCGTCGGCTCGGCCGTTTCATCGACCGACAGCTCGATTTCGAACGGTTGACGGAGACGCTTGGCCTCGGTCTCGACGGCCCGCGACAAATCGATCGCGCGCTGGATCGCCCGGCCGTACTTGACGGCGGCCCGCATGAGGGTCGTTTCGTCGAGCGTGATCGTCCCGGCGACCATGCGGATGACTCGTCCCGAGTAATCCGCAAACCACGGAGCCGAATCGCGCACCTCGGCGAACTTGGCCGCGAGCGTGGCGGCGTCGTAGCCGTCGGCTTGCTGATCGACCTCATCGGACGGGTCGAGGGTGAAGAAGACGAACCCCGCGGCCGCAGTGCTGCGAATGTCTTCGAGCGTCTTGAGATGATCCGCGTCGGCCGACCAAGGGTCGTCGAAATTCGCGTCTCTCAGCACCGCAGCCGCCGCCCGCATCACCTCCTCGGGAGAACGCTGGGTGCGCGTCATCTCGCGGATCGATTGCTGGGCGAAGATTCCGCGGATGGGGCCTCCCGCCTCGCGCAAGGCGGCCAAATGCCCGGGGGTGGCGACCCCCAAGCGATCGCCGAACCCGAAGCTGGGCGCCAGTCCCAACGCGGACGGGGTCGCGCGGCGTACGGCCGCCTCGCTGCTCACTGGCGTCATAAGTGACTCCTTAGAACTGCCGTGTCCCAAACTCGACCGAGCGGGCGTCAGATGGCAGTTTGATACTGGCTATTATTGCGACCGACCCGGTCGCGATCAGGCTGGAATTGCGACAAGGAGGTCCAAAAATCCGGAATGCCAACGCCCGGAGAAGGACCGGCGAAACCGCGGGCTCCCGAGTGGGCGGCCCCGTACTTCAGATTCCTTAATTCCAGATTAACCGAGGAAGCGATTGCAGCCACATGGTCGCTATTGCAAACACAGGAGAAAAAAACGCATCGCACGATGCAGGCAGGAATTGGCTCCTTGTAGCCGACCGGTCGTTTTTGGCGAAGCGTGCCGTTTTCTGGGCCGATTTGAGGGGTTTGCACGAGCTTCCCCGCGGCAAACAAAGGAGAACCGGCAATGACCGGCAATCCTGGGCTGGATTCCATTCTCACCACTGGAGGTCAAGATGCGATGAACCAAGAGCCAAGACGCGGCCTCGACTTCGCCTTGCCCAACTCCGGCAGTGTGCTATCCTTTGTGCAACTTCAAGGTGTGAGACCTTCCGGCATTGCCGGTCGTGGTCATTCCCATTCGATGCAGCCGGCTCCGCGGGAGTCGGCCGACTGTCTTCGGTCCGCCCGCTCGCGGGATTTGCCTGGCCGCCGGCGTCTGCCCTCGAGCGCGATTGATTCTCTTGCCCCTTGCGGCCTCCGCCGCACCGCCGCTGCGCGTGCGGCGTACGACCGGTCCTGTGACGTTCACGGACCTGGAGGCCGGCAGTATGGCAAACGCCCCCTATTTCCTGGGGGCCGTCGTGCAGCAACGAACGGGCGAACCCGCCGGGTTTGCGTTCGCGCTGGCCGGCGATCATTTTTCAGAAAGACACTCTGTGACGACACCCTTCTCCACCCTCGGCTTGGCCGAACCGTTCCTCCGGGCGACCGCCGAACTCGGTTATGAGGTCGCGACGCCAATTCAGGCCAAGGCGATTCCGGTCGTGCTGGCGGGCCGCGACCTGATCGGTTGCGCCCAGACCGGCACCGGCAAGACGGCGGCGTTCACGCTGCCGATGCTCGATCGGCTGACTCAGAATCGGCCTGCGCGCAGCGACGCGTCCCAAGACCAGCCGCGCGGCCCGAAAGGGAGCCAGCCCAAACCGCGCCGTTTGCGGGCGCTGGTGCTGTCGCCCACGCGCGAACTGGCGGCCCAAATTTCCGAAAGCCTGAAACGTTACGGACAATACACCCCCCTGCGGCACGCGGTCGTCTACGGCGGCGTTTCGCAGCACCCGCAGGTCAAGACCTTGCGGCACGGCGTCGACGCCCTCGTCGCGACGCCGGGCCGGCTGATCGATCTCATGCAGCAAGGGTTTATCGATCTCAAGGGGATCGAAATCCTGGTCTTTGACGAGGCCGACCAGATGCTCGACATGGGCTTCCTGCCGGCCCTCAAGCGAATCGTCGCCGCCGTGCCCGCCGATCGGCAGACGCTGATGTTCTCGGCGACGATGCCTGCGGCGATTCGCGAGTTGGCTCAACAGTGGCTTCGTTCTCCTGCGTCGGTCGAAGCGGCCCGCGTCGGCGCCCCGGCCGAGCGGATCGCCCAGTCGGTATTCATGGTCGACAAGCAGCGCAAGGGAGACCTCCTGACGGCTCTGCTCAAATCGACGCCCCGCGGGCGCACGTTGGTCTTCAGCCGCACGAAGCACGGCGCCGACAAGCTCGTCAAACGGCTGAATCGCGACGGCGTGCGAGCCGCGGCGATCCATGGCAACAAGAGCCAAGGCGCCCGCACGCGAACACTCGATCAGTTCAAGGGGAACAATCCCCCGGTGTTGGTGGCGACCGACTTGGCGGCTCGCGGGCTCGACATCAACGAGATTTCGCACGTCTACAACTTCGACCTGCCCGAGGTCGCCGACACCTACGTCCACCGCATTGGGCGCACCGCCCGCGCCGGGGCCGAGGGGATTGCCGTCTCGTTCTGCTCGGGGGACGAGCGGGGCTTGCTCCGCGAGATCGAGCGGTTGATCAAGGCGAAGATCACGGTTGAGCAGAACGTGGCCGGTTTCGAACCGCTGACGCCGGCGCCGGCGGAGATCGCCGATCCTTCCGGCGGTTCGCTTGGCCGGCGCGGTCCGGCCCGCCGTCCCGCCCGGCAGGGAGGCGCCTCGCGCGGCGGCGATCGGCCGGCCCACGGGGCCCGCGCCAAAACGACAGGTCGGCCGCGTCGCAGCAAGTCGACGACGACGTCCGCCGCTGCTCACGCTCCGGCCAAGCCTGCCGACGGGGGCGCCTCGGGACGCCCGCGTCGCCGTCGCCGCCGCGAACTGTAAGCGAAGTCAAGGACCGGCCCGTCGGCGGGCAGAATTGCTCGCCGACGGCGGCTGCCTTGGGCAGCGCATCGCGAAGATTCGTGCGCGGTTTATTCCGGCAGATCGTCCCCTGCGGGCTCCGGCAGCCAGAACGAGAGAATCGTGCCGCAAGCGCAGGCGAACAGGGCGACGAAGCACGCGGCCATGGCCAGCGGGTTCTCGTATCCGAACTGCTGTTTGAGCCAGGGGGCGAGCGTGGTGGTCGCCAACGCGGCGGAGGTTCCCAGAACGCGCCCGCCGATGTTGGCGGCGAAGCTCTCGCCCGTGCCGCGCAGGTGAATCGGAAACGCCCGCGGCAGATAGTTGCCCCAGAAGCTGAACTGCCCCACCGTCAGCAAACCGGCGACGAAGATTCCCCACTTGAGCATCTGCAGATCGTTCTGCGCCGGGTAGAGATACAAGAGCGGCACGACCGCCAGCGCCGGCACGAGGAACACGCGCAGGAGCTTGACGCGGCTGACGATCCGCACGGCAAGGATCGCCAGCAGGAATCGCCCGGTCAGACCGCCGAGTTCCTGGAACAGGTTCACATTGTTGGCGACCTCTTGCTCGTAGACTTTTTGTCTGGGGACCGGCATGTCGGCGACCGCGGCCTTCACCTCGGGCAGTCCCGGGACAATTCGCGGCGTGTGCTGCAGGGCCCCGAACGCGATGCCGTAACTGCAGGCGAACATCAACGTCGTGACGATCGTGGTTCGTTTGAGTTGCGGCGAGAACAACTCCCTCACGCTGGGGCGTCGCAAGGTCCCCGCCGCCTTCTTCGCCGCCCACACCGGCGACTCCGGCAAGAACGGGCGGATGACGATCAACGGCAAAGCGGGAATGACCCCCGAGATGAGCGTGTATCGCCACGCCTCGTGATTGCCGTAGATCGCCGGGAGCATGTCGCCGTACTTGAGCGCCAGCAAGTTGGCCACCGTCACGAGCATTCCGCCGACCGACGAGAACGCCTGGGTGTAGCCGAGCACCCGTTCGCGCGTCTTCGGCTCGGGGAACAACTCGGCGAGCCAAGCGACCGCCGCGACGAACTCGACGCAGACGCCGATGAAGGTCGTCGTCCGCAAAGCGAGCAGCCACCAGAGGTTCGTCGCAAACCCCGCGGCCAGGGCGCTGAACGCGTACAGCAGGATGCTGTAGGTGAGGACCCGACGTCGGCCCCATAAATCGGTCAAGTAGCCGCCGAATAGGCCGCATACCCCGCCGATCATCGCCGGGACGAAGAAGAGCCTGCCCACCCAGCTCTCGAACTCCGGCGTTCCCGGCGCCACTCCGGCCAGATCCAACAGCGCCGGACGAACGATCAGCGGCAGCATCAACAGTTCGTAAATGTCGAACGCAAATCCGATTGCCGCGATAAGACAGATGGCCCAGCGGACGGTTCCGACGGGACTCGTGGGAGAGGGCTGTGGCATGGCTCAGTCCAAGAGAGCAGGAGCGACGACCGGACACCGATCAGGCTCGCCGAGTGTACTCGGCGAGGGTCGAACAGGACACCCGAGGCCGCGCCAGGTCCGCCCAAGCGTAGCGCAAGAAACACTTCCGGAGCGGAGGGGCGCACCCGCGTTACGGCGCATGGCACGGGCTGCACGAGGCCCGTACGATCAGGTCGCCCGCGACGCGGATCGTCGTCGGGGGGCTGTCGCCGTAGTCGCCGTCGAGGCGGTCGAGAATTAACTGTGCCGCGCGACGGCCGATCTCTTTCGGCCGCTGCCGCATGGTGGTGAGCGGGGGGTGCATTGCCGCCGCAAAATCGAGATCGGCGAACCCGATCACAGAGAGGTCGGACGGAATCTTCAGTCCCATTCGCTCGGCTGCCTCATAGACGTAGACAGCCTCGTGGTCGGTGACGCAGAAGACGGCCGTCGGCCGAGGATCGAGCGAGAGGATCTCGGCGGCAACTTCCAGGCCATTGGTTCCCCACTGATTGAGTCGCCAGATCGAGACGTCGAGCCCGGCGATTTCGTGAACTGCGGCCTCGAACGAGGCCCGGCGCCGCACCGCCCAGGCTTGCCAAGCCGTCTCGCGGGCCGAGAGGCACGCGATCCGCCGATGGCCCAGCGAAAGCAGGTGCTCGGCGACGGTGCGGGCGCACCGCTGTTCGTCCGTTTCAATGGAGTCGGCGATCCGATCTTCTGAGAACTCGTGGTCGATCACCACGCACGGAACGCGACGCTCGATGAACTCGCGAAAATGTTCGTAGTACGCCACCGCGAACGACGGCCACAGGATCAGCCCGTCCACCCGGCGATCGAGCAGTCGGCTGATCTGCCGTAGGCCTTGTTCCTCCTCCTTCTCGAAGTGCGGAAACTCCTGGCAGTCGCCGACCCAGACGGTGATCGGCAAGTAGTCGGCCGATTCCAGGCAGAGGTGGATCCCGGCGAGGACGTCGACCCAGAACGAATCGAACGGCGGAATCATGACGCCGACCGTTTTGGTGCGGCCGGTTTGGATGCCGTTGACGAGCAGATTGCGGCGCCAACCGAGTTTGCGGGCCGCCTCGAGGACCCGTTGACAGGTCTCCTCGCCGAACCGTTCCTGCTCGCCGCGGAGGATACGTGAGGCAGCGCTGAGCGAGACGTTAGCGGCCTCGGCGACGTCCTTCAACCGGGGTGCGGAGGTGCCGGACATAGTTCGTGGCAGCCTCGAGCGGGAGTGGAAGGTGAACTAGTTGAATCTCGAGCACGTCGGCGAAGCGGTAATCTTGGAGCATATTCGGCGATTCGCCGGACGGACTCAATGCGTCGCAGGGGCAAATCGCGAAAGAATACCTGCTCAACTACTTGAACATGCCCGCGACCCGATCTAAGCTAAACCTTCGGTTCGCAATCCCGCAACGAGGCGGGCTGCGACCGGCTCCTCGCCTGTTCGGGCGGCGACTGGACAAGCCCCGTCCGACTGCTTCCGACCGCAGGACCGCCCGGGGACGCCCGGCATCGACTCTCCGATTTACCTGCAAACGGATTCCATGGCAGACACGACTTCATCGCTTGAAGCGGACGCCGCCGCTCTGACAGGGCAGGCCGGCTCAAACGGACGCACGTCCCAGGTTGGAACCGGGGCGATTCCCTGGCAACAGCGTCCCGCCGGATCCCGTGAACTCGTTTGGCGTCACTCCGGAAATCCGGTCATCGGGCGGCATCACATGCCGGGGGCTCAGGGCATCTACAACAGCGCGGTCGTCCCGTATGGCGACGGTTTTGCGGGCGTGTTTCGGGTTGAACTGCGGACTCGGTATCCGCAACTGCACGCCGGGTGGAGCGACGACGGGCTCGATTGGCACATCGAGCCGGCGCCGATCTCGTTTCACGGCGCCAAGGACGCCCCCGACGGGGCCGAGTACGCCTACGATCCGCGGGTTTGCAAGATCGATGACGCGTACTACGTCACTTGGTGCGGCGGGCACAACGGCCCGACGATCAGCGTCGCCAAGACCCAGGACTTCCAATCCTTCGAGCGGTTGGAAAACGCGTTTCTGCCGTTCAATCGCAACGGCGTGTTGTTCCCGCGCAAGATCGGGGGCAAGTACTTGATGTTGAGCCGGCCCAGCGACGACGGACACACGCCCTTCGGCGACGTCTATCTGAGCCAGAGCCCCGACATGTGCCACTGGGGCATGCATCGGCTCGTGATGCGCAAAGGGGGGGATCGCACGGGACAGTGGTGGCAGCGGACCAAGGTCGGAGCCGGGCCGATCCCGATCGAGACCGCCGACGGCTGGCTGATGATCTACCACGGCGTGATGGACACCTGCAACGGCTTCGTCTACAGCATGGGGGCCGCCTTGCTCGATTTGGAAGAGCCGTGGAAGGTGCTCGCCCGCACGAATCAGCACGTCATGACCCCCGAGGCCGATTACGAAGTTTTCGGACACGTGCCGAACGTCGTGTTCCCGTGCGCGGCGTTGGTCGACAAGGCGAACGATCGGCTGGCAATTTATTACGGCGCCGCCGACACGTTCTCGTGCATCGCGTATGCTCATCTCAGCGAGCTCGTCGCGTTTACGAAAGAGCACTCCGCGGTCTTCTAGCGCGCGTGCGATCTCGCTTGCCGGACGATTTGCGCGGATGTCATTCGTCTCTCGTGCTGTGAACGAAATAGGTCGAATTCCGAAGCACGAGCAACCGAACAGATTCGCACTCTGAAGATCAAGACGATCCGACGGAGTCGCCCGGTTGTTTGGAGCTTGAGGATTTCGAGGTTCGGGCATGCTTGGGAATTTGGAATGCGTGCTTCGCCTTTTCGCCTGGACCTCTTAGCATCCCGACGACCGCGCAGCGACTGGTCGGGGGGCGAGTTCGCCCGGCTCAAATTCAGCCCCCGTTCCCCTTCGTCGCGCCCTGGGCAGGGGCGCCCGGTCGATGTCTGACTTGCACCTCAGCCGACTCGACGTGGCGATCATCGGCCTCTATTTGGCCGCGACGGTCGGCATCGGTTTTTGGATTTCGAAACGGGCCTCGAAGAATATTCAGAACTACTTCCTCGGCGGCAACTCGATTCCCTGGTACGCGCTGGGCTTGTCGAACGCCTCGGGTATGTTCGACATCAGCGGCACCATGTGGATGGTGTACCTGCTGTTCGTCTACGGATTGAAGAGCGTTTGGATCCCCTGGTTGTGGCCCGTATTCAACCAGGTGTTCATGATGGCGTTTCTGTCGATTTGGTTGCGCCGGTCAGGGGTGATGACTGGGGCCGAGTGGATTCGGTTTCGCTTCGGCGACGGCCCCGGGGCGCAACTTGCCCATATGGCGGTCGTGTTGTTTGCCCTGGTCAACGTGGTCGGATTCCTGGCGTACGGGTTCATCGGCGTCGGCAAGAGCGCGGCCAACTTCTTGCCTTGGGAACTTTCGATCGATCCGGCGACGAACGCGAATTACTACGGGCTTGCAATCACGTTGTTGACGACGGCGTACGTCGTGAAGGGAGGGATGTTCAGCGTCGTGTTCACCGAGATCCTGCAGTTTGCGATCATGACGATCGCGTGCATTTGGGTCGGCGTGATTGCGATGCAGCAGGTCGCCCCGGAGACGTTGGCGGCGGCGACGCCGGCAGGGTGGGGCGACTTGCGGTTTGGCGCCCGGCTCGATCTCGACTGGTCGAAGCTGCTTCCGGCCGCAGATGCAAAGATCGCCTCCGACGGTTGGCAGCTGTTCGGCTGGTTCGTCGGGCTGATGCTCATCAAGGGAACGCTGCAAAGCATCGCCGGCCCGGCCCCGAATTACGACATGCAACGAGTCCTGTCGGCCCGTTCGCCGCGCGAGGCGGCCTATATGAGCGGCATCGTCAACGTCGTGCTGCTCGTGCCCCGGTACATGCTCGTAGCCGGGCTGACCGTGCTCGCGCTGGCGTTCTTTGCCGACGAGTTGCGGGCTAAGGGAGACGCCGTCGACTTCGAGACCGTCTTGCCGTTGGCGATGCGCGAGTTCATGCCAAGCGGACTGCTTGGGCTGTTGGTCGCTGCGCTGTTGGCGGCGTTTATGTCGACCTACGCGGCCACCGTGAACGCGGCGCCGGCTTATGTGGTCAACGACATCTACAAGCGGTACGTGCGGCCGGACGGAACCGATCGTGAGTATGTGGCGATGAGCTATGCCGTGTCGATCGTCGTGGTGCTGATCGGCACGGCGATCGGGCTGTACGTCACCTCGCTCAGCGCGATCGTCCAATGGATCGTCACCGCACTGTACGGGGGCTACACGGCGGCGAACCTGCTGAAGTGGGTCTGGTGGAGGTTCAACAGCTACGGCTATTTCTGGGGGATGGCCGCGGGGATGGCGGCCGCGGGGATCGTGCCGAACGTCGCAGAGCGACTCGCCACGGCGGAGATCATCGGGCGCCACGCCGAGATCTACTGCTTTCCGCTTATCTTCGCCATTTCACTTGCCGGGTGCGTCGGCGGTTCGCTCGCAACGAGGCCGGACGATCTCGACGTGCTCAAGCGGTTTTACCTCAAAGTCCGTCCCTGGGGCTTCTGGGGGCCGATCCATGAATTGGTCGCCGACGACCGGCCGGGGGTGCAGCCGAACCGCGACTTCGGCCGCGACATGCTCAACTCGGCGGTCGGCATCGCGTGGCAGACGGCGCTCACTGCGACCGGCGTCTTCATTGTCGTGCAAGATTGGCGAGGGCTCGCGTGGTCGTTGGCGACCGTCGCCTTGACCAGCTTGTTTCTGAAGATTTCCTGGTTGGACCGCATCGAGGACTATCCGCCCGACCTTGCGGCGATCGCCGGCGTCGAGACGCCCGTCGCCGCTCGGCAAGCGGCAGCAACGGGGTGAGAGCCATGGCTTGCGCGAGGCGAGGCGGCGACGGGCGGGGTCGGGGCGGTGCGAGGGGCATTGCCCGCATGGTTGCGGCCATGGCGACGATTGCGGTCGGGGCGATCTCGGCCTGCTTCGCGGTCCCGCGAGCGCAAGCGGCGGAGGGGCCGGAGTTCGAGCATTTCGTCACGGTCTGCGACGGCCGGTTCTTCGACGGCGAAAGACGACTGCGGTTCGTCTCCTGGAACATCCCCAACCTGATCGCGATCGAGGACGCCCTCGACTTTCTTGGCGAGTCCCCCTGGCGGTGGCCCGACGAGTTCGAGATCGCCGACGCGCTGGAGTCGGTCCGCCAACTGGGGGGCGGCGTGGCGCGGACGTACGTCGTCACCGTCCGCCGCCAAGGCTCCGACATGGGCGAGCACGTTCATGTCCTTGCCCCCGGGCGGTTCAACGAGGAAGCGTTCGTCGCGCTTGACCGGGCTCTTGCTATCGCCGCCGAGAAGCGCGTACGGATCATACTGCCGCTGGTCGACAACTGGCATTGGATGGGCGGGATCGACGAGTACGCCGCCTTTCGCGGGAAACAAAAGAAGGCGTTCTGGACCGATCGGCAGATCATCGACGACTTCAAAGCGACGATCCGCCACGTCGTGACTCGTCGCAACACGGTCAACGGCATCATGTATCGCAACGACAAAACGATCTTCGGCTGGGAGACAGGCAACGAGCTGGACGCGCCCCCGGAATGGACCGCCGAGATCGCGGCGTATCTGAAGGAACTCGACCCGAATCACCTCGTGATCGACGGCCGGTCGCTGCACGGCGTGCCGGTCGGCTCGCTCGACGATCCGAACGTCGACGCGGTGACGACCCACCACTACCCAGGCCCGGGAGTCGACATGGTCGAACAGATCCGCGCCGGCGCCGGGCTGGCGCGGGGGAAGAAAGCCTATTTCGTCGGCGAGATCGGATTCATCCCCGTCGGAGAGGCTCGCCGCGTGTTGGCGACGGTGATCGAGGAAGACGTCGCCGGGGCGCTCTACTGGAGTTTGCGGTTTCATCGCCGCGAGGGGGGCTTCTACTGGCACGACGAGCCGCTGGGGGCCAATCTGTTCAAGGCGTACCACTGGCCTGGGTTCGCGTCGGGCGATCTGTACGAGGAACGTCCGCTGCTGGAGACGCTTGCCGACGCGGCACGAAGGATCAGCGACGCCGACCTGCCCGCCCTCACGGCGCCGGCGGCGGCGCGGCTGCTGCCGATCGAGCATCCCGGGCGGATCTCGTGGCAAGGTTCGGCCGGGGCCTCGGGGTACGACGTCCAGCGGTCCGCGGCGGCCGGGGGGCCTTGGCTGACGATTGGCGGGCACGTGAGCGACGCCGCCGTGCAATATCGCCCGCTCTTCTGCGACGCGACGATTCGCCCCGGGCGAGCCTACTACTACCGCGTGATCGCCCGCGGCGCCGGGGGGGAGTCGGCGCCCTCGAACATCGTCGGCCCCGTGCGGGTCGACCATCGGCTGCTTGTCGACGAACTGGCTGACGAGTCGCTCCGCGCGGGGACGACCGGGCCGGCGACCTTCCGATCCGATCGCGCTCGGCGGGCTCAAGAGGACATGCACCGCGTCGAACTCGGCCCCGATGGAGCGATCGAGTATCGGTTGCCGAACCCCGTCGAGAGCGTCGCGGCGTGGCTGTTCGCCGAATCGGCCGACCACGGGTGCGTGATCGAGGGATCGACCGACGGCGTCGAATTTGCGCCGCTCGCCGCCGCGAGCGAGAGCCGCCGCCGCGGCGCCGGCGACTACGCTTACCTGCAACCGATGCTGCTTCGGGCCAAGGCGGTCGATCCGGCCGTTCGCGTGGTGCGGATTCGCAACGCGGCCGGGCAGGCGCCGGTGCAAGTCTCGCGAGTAGAAATCGCTTACGACCTCCTGGCACAGCGGCGGCCTTGAGATCGCAGGTCGAGACAGACGGTCCCGGAATTTCGCCGCGGGGGGAGAGTCGCTATAATCCCGCCTTGCCGCTTACTTGGCGATCGTTCCCCCATTGCGAGACCGTCATGCTGTCCGTCCCCACGCGTTATCTCCACGGCCCTGGGCCCTCGCCCGTTCCCGATTCGGTGCTCGAGGCGATGGCGTTGCCCTGCATCGGGCACATGGACCCCGAATTCATGCGGATCATGAACGAAGTCCGCGAGATGCTGCAGGCGGTCTTCCTAACAAAGAACGAGATGACCCTTGCCTGCTCGGGGACCGGTTCGGCCGGGGCCGAGATGCTGATGGACAATCTCGTCGAGCCGGGGGACTCATGTCTCGTCGGGATCAACGGCGTGTTCGGCGGGCGGCTGACCGACAAGGCTCGTCGCGCCGGGGGGGAAGTCCACAACCTCACGGCCGACTGGGGGCAGGTGTTCGACCAGGACGCGGTGATCGACGAAGTGAACCGGCTGAAGCCAAAGGTCGTCGTGCTGGTGCATGCGGAAACTTCGACCGGCGCGTTGCAGCCGGTCGATCGAATCGGCGAAGCGGTCCGGCGGCACGGGGGGCTGTTCGTCATCGACTGCGTCACGTCGCTCGGCGGGCTGCCGGTGAAGATCGACGAATGGCAGGTCGACGCGGCGTACTCGGGGACGCAGAAGTGCCTCTCCTGTCCGCCGGGGCTGGCGCCTGTGACGCTTGGGCCGCGGGCGATGGAGAAGGTCGCCAACCGCAAGACGCCGTGCAACTCGTGGTATCTCGATCTCAAACTGGTGGGCAACTACTGGTCGGGCAACCGGGCGTATCATCACACGGCGCCGATCAACATGAATTATGCGCTGCACGAGGCCCTGCGGCTGGCGCTCGACGAGGGGCTCGAAGCCCGCTTTGCGCGGCATCGCCGGGTGCACGAGCAACTCAAGGCGGCGCTCGTCGAGCGCGGGTTTACCTACGCGTCGGACCCCGACAACTCGTTGCCGATGCTGAATCTGGTGAACATCCCCTCCTACGTCGACGACGAAGCCGCGGTGCGGGGGCAGTTGCTGACGGATCGGCAGTTGGAAATCGGCGGCGGGCTCGGCGCCCTGGCGGGCAAATGCTGGCGGATCGGCCTCATGGGCCACGGGGCCACCGAGGAAAGCGTCGCGCGGATCCTTGCGGGGATCGACGCGTTGGCGCCCGCGACGGCGTGAGGCAGAGCGAGGACCATGGGACCGCGGACCACGTGAGTTGCTGGAGGCCTCGGAGCCCTGCCGGCCTTCGTGATTGTCTTGCCAGGCTACCGAATCGCCCCCTGCAGCGCATCTCGCACTTGCAGCAATTGGGCCGCGATGCTCACCGCGATCTCGGCCGGGTGGTTCGTCCCCAGGGGCAGACCGACCGGGCAGTGAAATGTGATTCGCTCCGTCGGAACGCCGGCGGCGGCAAGATCTTTGCGGAGCACGGCGGCCTTGGCGTCGCTGCCGATGACTCCCACGAACGGCAGCGGTCGCTCGCGGCGGAAGATCTCCACGAGGACCGGCAGGTCGCTCGAGTGACCTTGCGTCATGCAAAGCACGAAGGCGTCGTCGGCGAGCTTTGCAACCTCGTCCGGCGGGTGCGCCGCGACAACCTTGGCGACGCCGTCGGGGAGCCGCTCGATCCACTCGCGGCGGGGGTCGATCACCGTGGCGGTGCAGGGGAGCGCCGCCAGCAGGGGGGCGAGCGCCTGCGTGACATGCCCGGCGCCGAACACAACGACCCGCCACGCGGCGACGTTCACGGCCTCGAAGTACAACCGCACGCGGCCGCCGCAGGTCATGCCGACGTCGGCTTTGAGGCTCCAGTCGCGAAACGCGGTCCGCTCCCCTGAGGCGAGCAGATCCTGGGCCACGCCGATCGCTTTGGCTTCGACCTTCCCCCCGCCGACCGTGCCGTGATCGAGCCTCGCGGCGGTGACGAGCATTTTGCTGCCGGCGTCTTGCGGCGTGGACCCGGCGGCGTCGACGAGCGTTACGGCGACGAACGGCGTCCCCGCGGCGGCCAACTCGACATAGCGTTCGATGAACGTGGGCATGACGCGGGGCAAGTCGGACGCTTGAAGGCGAGTGGGCGACTTGGACGAGGAATCGATCGCCGTCAGTTCCTCAGCGGGATTCCGCGTCCATCTGCGGCGCTGGGATTCCCGGCACGGACCGGGGGCGGCCATTGGTCGGGGCGAGCGGCGTTTCCTTGGCGGCGAGCGCTTCGACCAGCCGCATGAGGCACTCCTCGTTGGTGGCCGGCAGGCGCAGCGGCGCCACGTGGGCCGGGTTGGCCTGCGACAAGGCGTGCTTCGCCGCCGCCCAGGCCGCGATGCCGAGCATCAGCGGCGGTTCGCCGACCGCCTTGCTGCGCGCCACGTTGACGGCGTGCTTGGGGTTGTCGATGAAGTCGACCGTGATCGTGCGCGGCAGGTCGGTGACGTTGGGGATCTTGTAGGTCGTCGGCCCGGTGGAGAGCAACGCGCCCTGGTCGTCGTATTTGAGCTCCTCGGTCGTGCACCAGCCGAGGCCCTGGACAAGTCCGCCGATCACTTGCCCGCGGTCGACGCCGGGATTGATCATGCGGCCGACGTCCATCACCAGATCGAGCCGATCAAGCGTCAGATCGCCCGTGAAGCGGTCGATCGAAACCTCGACCACGGCGGCGCCGGTGGTGTAGTAGAAAAACGGCGAACCTTGACCCTGGTCCCAGTCCATCCCTGCGACCGGCGTGGCGAAGAATCCCCGGGCGCCGATGTCGATCCGCTCGCGCCGGGCCGCGTCGCAGAAGCGGTCGAAGGGGATCCGGTGAGCCGGGTCGGCGAGTCGCCGATCGACGACGAACCCGTCCACGAAGACGACGTCGGCCGCCGAGCGAGGCAGTTCCGGATGTGCCGCGGCGAACCGATCGGCCGCGAACTCCGTCATGCGTTGCTTGATTTGCCGGCAGGCGTCGACCGCCGCGGCGCCGTTGAGGTCGGTCCCCGCGCTGGCGGCGGTGGGCGAGGTGTTGTGGTTCTTTTCGGTCGAGGCGGTCATCAGCCGCACGCGCTCGACCTCCAGGCCGAATTCGTCGGCCACGATCTGGCGGACTTTCGTGTTGAGCCCTTGGCCCATTTCAGTCCCGCCGGTCGAGACTTGGACCGTGCCGTCGGTGTAGACGTTGACCAGAGCGTTCCCCTGGTTGAGAAACTTGGCGGTGAACGAGATGCCGAACTTGACTGCGGTGAGGGCGAGCCCCTTCACCGTTCCCGCGCCCGGGGTCGCGTTGTGCCGCTCGACCTCGGCCATTCGGCGGCGGTAGTCGCTGGACGTCTCCAGCCGATCGAACGTCTCGACCAGCACATGGTCGCGCACCACTTGGCCGTAGTGGGTCGTGTTGCGGGCGTCATCGCCGTCGCGGTAGAGATTGGCCCGCCGGACGTCGAGGGCGTCGATCCCGAGCGTCTGGGCGACTTCCTGGAGGATGTTCTCAATGACGACGATCCCCTGCGGCCCGCCGAAACCGCGGAACGCCGTATTGGGGGGGAGGTTCGTCCGGCAGATATGCCCGGTGATCCGTGCCGCGGGGAGAAAGTACGCGTTGTCCGCGTGGAGCAAGGTTCGCTCCAGGACCGACGTACTCAGGTCGGCGAACGCCCCGCCGTTGGAGTAAAAGTCGATCGCCACGGCGAGCAGCCGCCCGTCGTCGTCGTACGCGACCTTGTACCAGCTCTTGTAGGCATGCCGTTTGCCGGTGACGCGCATGTCTTCGTCCTTGGTCAGGACGATTCGCGCAGGGCGGCCGGTCTTGACCGCCGCGAGCGCGACCATGGCGGCGGGGATCGCCGACTGGGTCTCCTTGCCGCCGAAGCCGCCCCCCATCCGCCGGCATTCGCAGACGACCTCGTGCAGCCCCAGCCCCAGCGCCTCGGCGACCATGGTCTGGGTCTCGGTGGGGTTTTGCGTCGAGCTGATCACCCGCACCCGCCCCTCTTCCTCGGGGATTGCCAGCGACGCTTGCGACTCGAAGTAGAACTGCTCCTGACCGTTGCTCTCGAACACCCCCTCCAGCACGTGGGGCGCTGCCGCGAATGCAGCGTTGACGTCCCCGCGTTCGATAACACGGCGGGGACCGATGAACGATTCGGCGGCAATCGACTGCTCGATCGACAGAATCGGCGCCTCGGCGTCGCACTCGATCGCGACCAGCTTCGCCGCGGTGCGGGCGGCGCGGCGCGATTCGGCTGCGATCGCCACGACCGGCTGGCCGAGGTAGCTGACTCGCTCGGAGGCCAAGAACGGCTCGTCGGGGATGATCGGCCCGAAGACGTTGTGTCCCGGAAGATCGTGGTGCGTATACGCCGCGACGACGCCGGGCGTCGCGACGGCGCGCTCGACATGTATTGCGCGGATCCTCCCCGCCGCGACAGGGGCGCCGACGAGCGTCACCCACAACTCGCCGACCGCGGCCGGCAGGTCTTCGATGTAGTGAGCCGACCCGGCGACATGGCCGCGGGCGGAATCGTGAGGGAGCGAGCGTCCGATGGTTCCCATGCGTCAGGCCTCCGTCAGGGCCAGAGCAAGTGCGAGTTCCCGACCCGCCTTGGCGAGCAGATTCTCGACCAACTGCGAACGATACGCCTCGCCGCCGCGAACGTCGGAGATTGGCGTCACTTCCCGGCGTGCGACGCCCCCGACGGTCCGCAGGGACTCCTCGCACAGGGGCCGGCCGATCGCCGCCGCTTCGGCCTGCCGGCAGCGAAGCACGACCGGTCCGACGCCCCCGAACGCAAATCGCGCTTCGGCGATCACGTCGTCCTCGACCCGCAGCCAGACAGCCGAAGCGACCGTGCTGATGTCCATGTCGCGGCGTTTGGAGACCTTGTCGAGCCGCAGAAGCTCGCCCCGCTCGACCCGCGGCAGCGGGACGCGGACCTCGGTCAACAGCTCGTCAGGCATGAGATCGAGCTTCTTGTAGCCCAAATAGAATTGTGCGATCGGAACCGTGCGCACGCCCCGCAGGGAGGCGAGGTGCACCGTCGCCTCAAGCACGTAGAACGCCGGCAGCGAGTCGGCGATCGGCGAGGCGTTGACGAGGTTCCCCCCCACGGTCCCCATGTTGCGGATCTGCGGGCTTCCGAACCGCGTGAGGACCCGCCACAACTCGGGGAGCGGCTCGCGGACGGCGCGCTCGACCTGCCGCCAAGTCGCCCCGGCGCCGAGGATCAATTGGTCGTCTTCGACAACGACCCGGTCGAACTCCGCTACGTGAGCGAGGCAAATCACGTCGCGAAGCTGGACGCGGCCGTGGTTGCGTTGCACCCCCAGGTCGGTGCCGCCGCAGATCAGTCGCGCATCGGGTCGGTTTGCGCGTTCGGCGACGGCTTCATCGAGCGCGGCGGGGAGACTGACGCGGCAGGGGCCCTCGGGCCCCTCGAATTCAAACGCAACGCCTGTCGCAGCCAACTGAGCGAACTTGGCCACTATCGGCCGCGGGTCGTAGAGTTCTCCGATGCGTTTCACCGCAGCCGGGTCGACGGCCTGTCCGGCTTCCAAAATTTGCACGTAACCGGTGCAGCGACAAAGGTTCCCGGAGAGGCCGTAGCGCAGCTCTTCGTCGGCCAGGGGCGCGTCCGCGTCGGCGCTGACGCCGTCCCCCTCGAACAACCCGTGCAGCGTCGCCACGAAACCGGGGGTGCAGAACCCGCACTGACTGCCGTGGCAGGCGACCATCGCCTCTTGCACCGGCGACAACTCGCCGCCGGGAGAGAGCCCCTCGACCGTGACGACGTGCGTCCGGTCAAGCTGATACAGAAATGCGATGCAGGAATCGATCGCCCGATAGACGAGCCCCTCGCTTGCCGCGTCGAGCCGACCGACCAGCACGCTGCACGCCCCGCAGTCTCCTTCGGAGCAGACGACTTTCGTGGCGGTGAGGCCCTGCCGTTCGCGGAGCCATTCGGCAAGGGTCGCCGCGGCCCAGGCGTCGGCGATTTCGTGTCGCCGGCCGTTGAGAAAGAGGACAAGGCTGTCTCGCATGGCAAGCCCGGGCAATCTATGCTGGCGCGGGGCGCGCGGGCGCACCCCGTCTTGCGTGAACCTGCCGCCTCTGGGTTACTCTAACCCGGCTGGCGGCGACGGGCAACGGGATTGCCCCGTCGGCCCGTCGCGAGCCCCGTCGTCGAGATCGTCCCCGAGACCGTCGAATCGCCTCGAGGCGTCACCCCCTCGGAATTGAAGTCCTTGACCGCAGCATCTCCCCGCCCCGTTGAGCTCGCCGCCACGCGCGTCATGCAGCGCTGCGAGGAACTGGCGCTTTGCACGGAAGAGCCGGGCCGCGTCACGCGCCGGTATCTCTGTCCCGCGATTCGCGAGGTCCACGCCCTGATCGAGCGGTGGATGACCGACGCGGGGATGACGGTCCGCGTCGACGCCGCAGGAAACATCGTCGGCCGTCGCCCCGGGCCGCCCGGCGCCAAGACGCTGCTCGTCGGCTCGCACCTCGATTCGGTCCCCAATGGCGGCAAGTACGACGGCGTACTCGGCGTGGTCCTGGCGATCGAGGCAGTTGCGCATCTTGCCGATGCGTTGCTTCCGTTTCACGTCGACGTGATCGGTTTCAGCGAAGAGGAAGGCGTGCGGTTCGCGCAGCCGTACTTGGGGAGCGCCGCGGTTGCCGGCGTGTTCGACCCCGCTTGGCTCGAGCGGCGCGATGGCGCCGGCGCGACGCTTCGCCAGGCGATCACAACATATGGCCTCGATCCCGCCGAACTGCCGGCCGCAGCGTACCCGATTGACGCGGTGCTGGGGTACCTCGAACCTCACCTGGAACAGGGCCCCGTGCTCGAGGCTGCAGGTCGTTCGGTGGGGGTCGTCACCGGTATTGCGGGGCAGAGCCGGCTGCGGGTCGTCTTCCGGGGCAAGGCCGACCATGCCGGCACGACGCCGATGGACTTGCGGCACGACGCGCTGGCGGCGGCAGCCGAGTTGGTGCTCGAGACGAACCGGCTGGCCCGCGCGACCCCCGAGCTGAGAGCGACGGTCGGCTTCATCCGCGCCGAGCCAAACGCCTCGAACGTCGTCCCCGCGCGGGTCGAATTGTCGCTCGACGTGCGGCATCTCGACGACGAGGTGCGCGAGGCCGCCGTCGATGCGCTGATCGCCTGCGGCGAGCAGATCGCGCACCGCGGGCTGGTGCGATTCGAGGTCGTCGATCGTCACGGCCACGCCGCGACGCGCGTCGATCCGCGGCTGTGCGAACTGCTGCGGCAAGCCTGCTGCGAGTGCGGGTACGATCCGCCGGCCTTGCCCAGCGGCGCCGGACACGACGCGGTGGTCTTGGCAAAGCGGTTTCCAACGGCGATGCTGTTTCTGCGTCATCCCGGCGGCGTGAGCCACCATCCCGACGAACGGGCCGACGTCGCCGACGTCGCCGCGGCGATCTTGGTGCTCCGTCGTTTCATCCTCAACTTGGCCGCCGCGCCGCTCGCATGAACCAGATCGCCTTCCCCTTCGGCTCGACACGAACCCGCGTCGCCGCGGATCATGCCCTGATTGCGCCCGACGGATACGTGGTCTCGCCGATCGTTGGATGGGACGCTGCCGAAGGGGTCGTGCAGATCAGCCCAGCGATGGGCGCTGGGCCGCGGTCGCCGAGGTTCTGCCAGTACTTGGTCCACGCCAAGCCCGGGGTCAGCTCGCTCCCCCTGCCGGTCGACCTGCAGCGGTTCGTCTACGTCTTGGAGGGGGAAGTCGAAGCGGCCGGCCAGACGCTCGGCGCCGCTCACTATGCGTATTTCCCGCCGGGCTCGACCGATGTCGTCCACTGCCGCGGCGAGGGAAAACTGCTGGTGTTCGAGAAACCGTACGTCCCGCTCCCCGGCGTCGCGCCGCCCCCGCGGGTGATCGGCGCCGTCGCCGACGCCCCGTGCGAACCGTTCCTGGGCGACCCCGACGCGATGCTCGCTACGCTGTTGCCGATCGCGCCGGCGTTCGACATGGCAGTCAACGTGTTCACCTATCAGCCTGGCGCGACGTTGCCGTTCGTCGAGACCCACGTCATGGAGCACGGGTTGTACATGTCGGCAGGGCAGGGGGTTTACCGACTCGGCGAGTCGTGGCGCCCCGTGCAGAAGGGCGACGTTATCTGGATGGCCGCCTACTGCCCGCAGTGGTTCGTGGCGATGGGCAAAGAGCCGGCCCAGTACATCTACTACAAGGACATTCATCGGAGCCCGCTCGCGCCATGAATCTCCAGAGGGTGGAAGTCGACGCGGCCCGACTGATCGGCGAGTTGGAATCGCTTGCCCGGTTCAGCGCCTGTCCCGAGCCCCCGCCGGCGGTGACGCGGGTCGTCTTCACGCCGACCGATCTCGCGGCGCGGAAGTACCTGCGCGGGTTGTACGAGGCGGCGGGACTGACGGTGCGCGTCGACCCGATCGGCAACACCTTCGCCCGGTGGCAGGGAACGGACCCCGCCGCGGCCGTCGTCGGCACGGGATCTCATTGCGACGCAATCCTCCACGCCGGCATGTACGACGGCACGGTCGGCGTGCTCGGCGCCCTGGAAGCGATCCGCGCCTTGCAGGCGGCGGGCTTCCGGCCGCGGCGTTCGATTGAACTGGTGATGTTCACCTCGGAGGAGCCGACACGCTTCGGCGTCGGCTGCACGGGGAGCCGGATGATGGCGGGCCAGCTCGACGGCTCCAAGCTCGCGATGCTCCGCGACGAGGACGAGATTGACTACGACGCCGCCCGCACCACGGCGGGGTTTGGCGGCTCGCTCGATGACGCCCGTTTGCCCGCGGGGTACTACGACGCGTTCGTCGAACTGCACATCGAGCAGGGCCCCGAGCTTGAGGCCGCGGAGTTGCCGATCGGCGTCGTCACGGCGATCGCCGCTCCCGCCCAGTTTCGGATCACGATCGTCGGCGAGGGAGGCCACGCCGGCGGGATGCTGATGCCGCGCCGCAGGGACGCCCTCTGCGCAGCGGCGGAGTTGACGCTGGCGATCGAGCGGATTGCTCGCGGCAGCGCCAGCCCCGACCTCGTGGCCACCGTCGGCCGGATGCACGTCCACCCGGGGGCAGTCAACTCGATCCCGTCGCGGGTCGAGCTGACGCTCGACCTGCGCGACATTGCGCTGGCGACGCGGCAAGCGGCGCTCGCAGCGATCCGCGCCGAAGCGGACGCGATTGCGTGCCGCCGCAGCGTCAGCGTCGCTGTCGAAACCGTGAATGCCGACCCGCCGGCGACGTGCGACCCACGGATTGTCGCGGCGGTCGAGAACGCCTGCACGCAACTCGGGCACGCTTGGCAGCGGATGATCAGCCGGGCTTACCACGACTCGTTGTTCATCGCCCAGGTCGCCCCGACCGGGATGATCTTCATCCCCTGCCGCGGCGGCGTTTCGCATCGGCCGGACGAGTTCAGCACGCCGGAGCAAATCGCCGCGGGAGCGGCGACGCTCGCGCTGACCCTCGCCGAACTGGCGAGCTGACCGGTGGACGCGGCTTCGTCCCCCGACAGGAGCCGCACGGCGCTCGCCGCGGGTGCGACGGATGAACCCGGAGGCCCGCGGCCCATGCCATGCCTTGGGACAGAGCACTATGTGCGTGTCACCGTCCCCGTGATCCAGCCGAACGGTTCGTCGGTCGCCACGAACACTTCGTTTTCGTTCGGTCGATCGCCGGGAACCAGCCGGGCGAGCAGGTGGTGCTTGTTGGGCATCGTGAGCGTGATCGCCGCGACTGCCTCGCACGCGTCGAGCGCCGCTTGGCCCATAAGCATCAACGTCTCTTGGACGCTCTTGCTGTAATGATCGATGAACCGTTTGAGGAGCGCCAGGCGCACGGCCTCCCGTGCTTGGGCGTAGTCAACGGCCGCCTCGGGGGCGTAGTCCCAACGGGCGGTCAACTCGGTCGCAAAGATCCGATCGGCCGTGTCGGGGAGCGTCCGGTATTCGTCGCGGTGGAAGTTTTCGAACCCCGTCTCGGTCGTCTTGGCGATCACCAGCCCCTCGATCCCCGCCGAGACGCGCACCGGTTCGCCCCGCCGAGTCGTGACGACCGCGGTCGGGGTCTCGCCGTCGCTCCCCGAGAACGCGTGGGGACAGTCGAGCAGCCGATGCCAACGATGCTCAAGGAGGGTCGCCTTAGCCTGCGACACGTGGGCGTATTTCTTGATGAAGTGGGACGCCAGCGCCGTCCCGAACGATTCGATCGAGTCGAACGGGTCGTCCTTGGCGACTGCGTAGACGGTGTTCTTGCACGTGTCGGTGGCGACGACCTGCGTGTTGTCCCCCGCGGTGTACGCCGCGGCGAAATCCCCTTCCAGTTCGACGTCGACCGCGGCTTCGATGAACTCGTGCCGTTCCGTGTTCGGAGGCCCTTGGCGGGGGCGCTTGATCTTGCTCACTCGGACGCGGTGCTTGCCATAGGAGTTGTAGGTGAGTCGTACGCTCATTCAGTCCAACCTTCGCTCGGGATCGCTATGGGAAGAAGCCGCCCGCGGGTAAGATAGCACACCTCGCGGCGAGGCTGTAGCGCTGGGGCCGACGCTTCGCCCGTTGAGCGAATTCGCACATCCGCGCACTTTGACGACGCCACGCCGCACCATGAACGACGATTCGGATGACGACGCCCGCGATGACGACCAACTCGGCGAAGCGTACGAATACGATGACGGGGACGAAGTCGCAGCAGGCGAAGAGGACGAGTTGGTTCTGAGCAGTTCGCGCGTCGTCTTGCCCGACGGCGAACGCCCCGCGACGATCGTCGTCCGCGACGGCGTCATCGCGGCGATCGAGCCGTACGGCCCCAAGCGGGGGATCGACTTCGGCAGTCGCGCGCTGCTGCCGGGGCTTGTCGATCCTCACGTCCATCTCAACGAACCGGGGCGGACCGAGTGGGAAGGATTCGCCTCCGGCACGGCCGCGGCCGCCGCCGGGGGGGTGACCACGGTCGTCGACATGCCGCTGAATTCCTCGCCCGTGACGACGACCGTCGCGGCTCTGGCGGTCAAACGGTCTGCGTCCGCGGGGCAGTTGTTCGTCGACGTGGCGTTCCACGCGGGGCTCGTCCCCGGCAACATCGGCGAGATCCTTCCGCTCCTCGACGCGGGAGTCCGCGGCGTGAAGGCGTTCTTGTGCCACAGCGGGATCGACGAGTTCCCCGCGGCGACGCGCGCTGAACTTGAGGCCGCGATGCCGCTGCTCGCCGAGCGCGGCGTGCCGCTGCTCGCCCATGCCGAGATCGCGACGCCGCAGCCGCCGCTCGCCGATCCGCGACGCTATGCGGACTACCTCGCCTCCCGGCCGCCGGAGTTCGAACGCAGGGCGATCGAGCTGTTGGTCGACCTGTGCCGCAAGACGGGCTGCCGGACGCACGTCGTGCATCTTGCCGACGCCGACTGCCTGCCGTTGTTGGCCGACGCGAAGCGCGAAGGGCTGCCGCTGACCGTCGAGACGAGTCCGCATTATCTCTGCTTCGCGGCAGAGGAGATTGCCGACGGGGCGACGGAGTTCAAGTGTGCCCCTCCGATTCGCTCTGCCGACAATCGCGAGCGGCTGTGGCAGGGCCTGCGCGACGGCGTGATCGATCTCGTGGCGAGCGATCACTCTCCCTGTCCGCCGACGATGAAGGCGCGCGACTCGGGGCGGTTCGACGAGGCGTGGGGAGGGATCAGCTCGTTGCAACTGGGGTTGCCGATTATGGCGACCGAAGCGACACGCCGCGGGTTCGCGCTGGGCGACGTCGTTCGCTGGATGAGCGAGGCGCCAGGGCGATTGGCCGGCGTCGCGACGGGGCTCCGCGTCGGCGCCCCCGCCAACATCGTCGTCTTCGCCGCGGATCGGCAGTGGGACGTCGACGGGGCCGCGCTCGAACACCGTCATCCGCTCACTCCCTACCACGGCCGGCGACTCCACGGGGTTGTGCAGAACACGTTCCTCCGCGGCACGCTGACCGGCATTCCCCGAGGACGCTGCGTATGAGTCCCGAGTCCGTCGCCGCTCTCAACGCCGCCGACCCCGCCGCGGTCGCCGAGGAGTTTCGCAAGTGCTGCGGCGCCGAGGCGTGGATCCGCGCGATGACTGCTCGCCGCCCGTTTGCCGGTGCGGCGACAATCCACGCCGCCGCGGACGAGTGTTTCGACCAGTTGGCCGACGCCGATTGGTTGGAAGCGTTCGCGTGCCACCCCAAGATCGGCGACATGAGCTCGCTGCGGATGAAGTTCGCCGGCAACGACCGCTGGAGCCGAGGCGAACAAGCCGGCGTCGACGCGGCGAGCGAGGATGTGATCCAAGCCCTGGCCGCGGGGAACGAGGCGTACTTGGCGCGGTTCGGCTATATATTCATCGTCTGCGCCACGGGGAAGAACGCCGCCGAGATGCTCGCGATCCTCGAGGGGCGACTCCAGAACGACCCGAACGACGAACTCCCGATCGCCGCGGCCGAACAACGGAAGATTACGCACCTGCGATTGGATAAACTTGGCTCCAGCCCCAGATGAGCCGCATCGCCTCGGCCTACGTAGCCTGTGACCTCTGCCTCTGCCCCCGCCTCTCCCTCAGCCATGATCACGATCACGACGCACGTTCTCGATACGTCCTTGGGAAAGCCTGCCGCCGGGGTGCTCGTGGCACTGCAGGCGGTCGAGCCGACCGGCGTCCGCACGCTGTCGGCCGCGACGACCGACGCCGATGGTCGCGTGAAGCTGTGGCCCGGGCTGGACGACGGCGTCGCTCCGGGCTCGTTGCGGCTTGTCTTCGCGACGGGCGACTATTTCATCGCGACTGGCCGCGAGGCGTTCTTCCCGGCGGTGACGATCGATTTCCACCCCGCCGCCGACGATCAGCATTACCACGTGCCGCTCTTGTTGTCGCCGTTCGGGTATTCGACTTACCGCGGGAGCTGAAGCCCCCGGGAGTGCGAGGCTCGCGGGTCGTCAAGCAAGAACAGGGGGCTTTCGCCCCCTGTTCGCTCATTCAAGTTTTCGCGACGGTTTGCAGCGGCCTACGGCACTTGGTCGACGAACATCCAGCCGTTGTCAGCTACGCTGAACAGCGGTTGGTAGGGGCTGCCGCAGTTGGCCTTGGCTCGGGCGCCCCAGTGCCAGAAGACGTTGATGCCGATGTTCCACGATTCTTCCCGCGAGCCGTTCACGCCGGCGTTCTTGTCGGTGATGAGGTAATTGAACCCCGACTGGACGCTCCAACGTCCGGAGCAAGGGTACCAGAACTCGGCCCCGAAGATCCCTTCGCTGTCGTTGGTGCCGCCGCCCCAGATGCGGAAGTTGCCGCCGTGGTTGTAGGTCCAGCGGAGGAACCCGACGTACTGGTCGACGGTCTGGTAAGTGATGGCGCCGACCGTGGCCGTGTCGAGGTGCGTGGCGCCCATGAAGCCGATCTCTCGGCCGCGGGGGCTCTTCAGGCTGATCTCGTAGCGGACCTGCTGCAAGCTGGCGTCGGCGATGAAATCGTCGTTCATGTAGTCCCACACGGCGCCGAACTGCAGGCCGCTGTGAACGCGACGGAACAAACCGGCGGTGACGAACTGTTGCGAGCGATCGGACGTGCTGCCGCTGGAGCTTCCGGAGAGTTGGCTCTGCACGCCCTGGTAGCCCAACTGGTAGCTGATCCCCGGGAAGAGGTGGTGGATGATCGGCGCCTTGCCGGCGATGTTGATCCCTTGCTGGAAGCCGAAGTTGCCGTCGCCGGCGCCGCCGAAGGCGGGAGCGTCGCGGGGACCCTTGAAGCCGTGCACGCCGCCCCAGACTCGCAGCTCCTTGAGCCGCGGCAGGCAGACCGGGAAGCACCAGTAATCGGGCCCCTCGACGCAACTGCCGCACCCGACGTCGCAGCCGCAGTCGGGTTCGGCGATGCCGCAACCGGGTTCGTAAATTCCGCACCCCGGTTCCACGATGCCGCAGCCGGGTTCCATGATCCCGCAACTCGGCTCGGTGCAGCCGCAGGCCGGCTCCATGATGCCGCAACCGGGCTCGACGATGCCGCAACCGGGTTCCATGATCCCGCAGCTAGGTTCGCCGCAGCCGCAGGTCGGCTCCATGACGCCGCACCCGGGTTCGGCGAACGCGCACCCAGGGTCGAGCATGCTGCGACGACGGAGGAAGGTCGCCTGCTGCACTTGGCTGGACTGCGGAGCGCTGGCGGCGAATCGGCCTTGGTTCGTGCCGATCGCCTGCAGATCGCGATGCATGGCGACCCGCTGAGTCGGCGCCGGATCGCTGACATACGAGGGGCGCGGGGCCTGCCGAACGGCGGAGCGATCCGCGACCGGTTCGATGTTCACGGCCGTCCGCACGGCTGGGGCGGTCTGTTGCTGAGGCGCGTCATTGAATGCAGCCCGGACGACGGCGTCGTTCGCGGCGGTCTTAGCCGGGGCGGGGGCCTTGGCGGTCCGCAGCGGGTTGACCCCCGCGGCTGGACGCTGCGTCGTCGACGGGCGCTGGGATGACGCCGTCGTCGAGGCCTTGGCCGCAGGCTTCGTCGGTTCGACGGGCTCGGCCTGCTCGGTCTCGGCGGCCGAGACGCTGCGGAACTGCACGCCCGCAGTCGAGGCGGTCGCCGTGCGTTGCGGTTTCTGGAAGTGGACGTGCTGGGCGCCCGTCTCATGGGCCGGCGTCGACGACCCGACGCCAAGCGTCAGGGCGAGAGCCGCCGCGGTCACGAGGCCGAATCGCGCGAGTTCGACACGGATGCGTCGCATAGTTTGTCCCACGGGGGAGAGCCGTCGAGGCTCGACCGCCGCCTTGGTGCTCGACGCTGGCGATCTTCGCGATTTGGCCCGGCTTTTCTACGGCCTGCGGCTGCGTCGCGAATGCTCGCTGCGTCTGGTAGCCCCCCCGGGAACCAACACGTTAGTGGTGGTATCGGAGCCCCCCAGGGCCGCACTTGCGGAAAAATCCGCGCAACCGGCAAATTTTAACGACGGCGCCAGCAGTGCCGGCTTGGGCCGGATCATGATCGCGGGTCGGAATGATGCCGTTGCTTCGAAATCCCGTTGCGCTCGTCGTATCGTCGTGGCTCAACGCGCGTTGATGCGACTGCAACCGCGTTTCCTGTTCCCACGCGGGAGCGGGCGCAAGGAGGACGTCGGCCCGCCTGTGGATTGCCTTGTCCGAGTTCCGGTTTCCGCATTTTTCCTGCGGAGGCGCCCGTCGCGCCACGCTGCAAATTCAACGGGGCGGACTGTCTAGCAACTTTTGCGCCATCAGCCCGCGCACTGCGAATTCCAGGGAAACGCCGGTCGCCTCGGCCCGCGAATTCCCAAAATCCTGGCCGATCGCGGCGAAACGCGCAACGACTCTCGCGCCGACCGGGCCGGCGCAAAGCGTCCCTTCGGGCAAAGTCGATGTTGCCTCGTCCGAAAGTTGTGCTGATACTTGAAATGTACGCGATGCAGGCGACTCTCCGGCCGCGGTCGGTTCCTTGGCGAGCGGGCCACGGGGGCGAGTTGCTGCGGCGTCACGGGCGAACTCGTTCGCCCCCCGTCCCGCGCCCGAGCGACGCCCCCGCTCTTTGCCAACTTCGCAGCGGTTCGTGCCATCCCCGGCTCGGACTTTGTCGGCGACTCTTTCGCTGGGAACAGAATCGGTTCCCGCGTCTCTCCCGCGACCGCCTCTGTGCGGCGGTCTCGCTTAGCCAAGTTTCCTTGCCCGATCATGGCAACGGAGCACGGTCGATTGTCGTCGAACTGCTGCGAACGCGATGAAGTCCGGCGGCGTGGAACGCGGCGCGAACCGTCCCGCCTGAATCCCGCCGTTCGAGTCAGAGAGCAACCCCCTCGCTTGCGCGAGGTCCCCGCCGTGAGGAACAAAGGACATGGCCCGCGGAATTGATATCGTCAGCCTCGTTTCCGATCGCCAGGACCGCGACCAGTTTCGTCGCAAGAACTGGGTCGGCACGTTCGAGCAATACCTCGACATCGTCGCCGGCAACCCGCAGGTGACGCGCACCGCGTACCAACGGCTGTACGACATGATCTTGTCGTACGGAGTCGAGGTCGAGGAGAAGGGACGCGAGAAGCGCTACCGTTACAGGTTCTTCGAGGATCCCGACAACGAGGGGCGCGACGCAGTGTTCGGGCTGCGCGGGCCGCTGCACAACTTGGTCAACGCGCTGAAGAGCGCCGCTCACGAGTACGGGATTGAAAAGCGGGTGCTGCTCTTGCACGGCCCCGTGGGGAGCAGCAAGAGCACGATCGTGCGGCTCCTGAAGCAGGGGCTGCAGCGGTACAGCGCCACCGACGAGGGCGCCCTGTACACCCTCGGCTGGGTCGACGAGCAGGACCCCGAGGAGGTCCACTGGTGCCCGATGAACGAGGAGCCGCTGCACCTCATCCCCGCGCGGTTCCGCCCCGACGTCGAGGCCCAGCTCAACGCGGGCCGCGGCGAGGACGACGTCAAGGTTCGCATCCGCGGCGATCTCGATCCGTTCTGCCGGTTCATGTACCAGAACCGGCTCAAAAAGTACGACGGCGACTGGACTCGGGTGGTCCAGGACGTGCGAATCAAGCGCGTCATCCTCAGCGAGCAGGACCGCGTGGGGATCGGCACGTTCCAGCCCAAGGACGAGAAGAACCAGGATGCGACCGAGCTGACCGGCGACATCAACTACCGCAAGATCGCGGTTTACGGCAGCGAGAGCGACCCTCGGGCGTTCAACTTCGACGGCGAGTTCAACATCGCCAACCGGGGCATTATCGAGTTCGTCGAGGTGCTCAAACTCGACGTGGCGTTCTTGTACGACCTCTTGGGGGCGAGCCAGGAGCATCGCATCAAGCCGAAGAAGTTCGCCCAGACCGACATCGACGAGGTGATCCTAGGCCACACGAACGAGCCGGAATACAAACGGCTGCAGAACAACGAGTTCATGGAGGCCCTGCGCGATCGGACGGTGAAGATCGACATCCCGTACGTGACGACGCTGGCGGACGAAATCCAGATCTACGAGAAGGACTACAACCCGCGCACGGTGCCGAAGCACATCGCCCCGCACACGATCGAAATGGCCGCGATGTGGGCGGTTCTCACGCGGCTAGAGGAGCCGAAGCACGCCGGACTGTCGCGGCTGCAGAAGCTGAAGCTCTACAACGGCAAGACCTTGCCCGGGTTCACTCGGGACAACATCAACGAACTCCGCGACGAAGCGCACAACGAAGGACTCATCGGCATCTCGCCGCGGTACGTGCAGGACAAGATCTCTAACGCGCTCGTGAACCATCCCGAGAGCTCGTCGATCAACCCCTTCATGGTCCTTAACGAACTCGAAACGGGCCTCAAGCATCACAGTCTCATCAACAGCGAGGAGACCAAGGGCGAGTACCGCGAACTGCTTTCGGTGGTGAAGGAGGAGTACGCCAACATCGTGAAGAACGAGGTGCAACGCGCAATCGCCGCCGACGAGGCCGCCCTCGCCCGGCTGTGCGGCAATTACATCGACAATATCAAGGCCTATACGCAGCGCGAGAAGGTCAAGAACCCCTACACCGGCCAGTACGACGAGCCGGACGAGCGGCTCATGCGCTCGGTCGAAGAAAAAATCGACATCCCCGAGAGCCGCAAGGACGATTTCCGCCGGGAAATTATGAATTACATCGGCGCCCTGGCGATCGACGGCAAGCGGTTCGATTACAAGACCAACGAACGCTTGCACAAGGCGCTGGAGTTGAAGCTGTTCGAAGACCAGAAGGACTCAATCAAGCTCACGAGCCTCGTCTCGAACGTCGTCGACGCCGAGACGCAGCAGAAGATCGACGTGGTGAAAGGCCGCCTCATCCGCGACTACGGCTACGACGAAGAGAGCGCGACCGACGTTTTGAACTACGTGGCGAGCATCTTCGCCCGAGGCGATGCCAAGGAGAAGTAGACTTCAGCCCCGGGCTCTGCCCGGGGGTTAGAAGCGGTCCCTGAAAGTAGACCCCCCGGGCAGAGCCCGGGGCTGAATGTTGTCAACTTACGATTGAGCATGGAAATCAACCGCGACAACCGCCGGTTTAAGCAAATCGTCCGGGGACGGATTCGGGAGAATCTGCGCAAGTACATCACCCACGGCGAGATGATCGGCCGGAAGGGGCGCGACTTGGTGAGCATCCCGGTGCCGCAGCTTGACGTGCCGAAGTTTCGGTTCGGCAAGAACGGCTCCGGCGGGGTGGGGCAGGGGGACGGCAAAGTCGGCGATCCGATCGGACAACCGGGCGACGGCGACGGCGGACAAGGAGGCGCCGGCAGCGAGCCGGGGTCGGGCCACCTGTTGGAAGTCGACGTTTCGCTCGACGAGTTGGCCGAAATGCTGGGCGATGAATTGGAACTTCCCCGCATTCAGCCCAAGGGCGCCGCGAACATCGAAGCCGAGAAGTCGAAGTACAACAGCATCCGCCAGACGGGGCCCGAGTCGCTCCGCCATCGTCGCCGGACCTACTTGCGGGCCCTGCGGAGGCAGATCAGCACCGGGTCGTACGAGATTGACGATCCCCGGGTCGTGCCGATTCGGGCCGACCACCAGTATCGCTCGTGGAACGACGTTCCCGCGCCGCAAGTGAACGCCGCGGCGATCTACCTGATGGACGTCTCGGGGTCGATGACCGACGAGCAGAAACAGATTGTCCGCACCGAGGCGTTCTGGATCGACGCTTGGCTCGCCAAGCAGTATCAGGGAGTCGAGCGGCGGTACGTCATCCACGACGCGGTGGCCAAGGAGGTCGACGAGCACACCTTCTACCACACTCGCGAGAGCGGAGGCACGCGGATTTCCAGCGCGTACAAAGAGGCGGCCGAGTTGATCGACCGGGCTTTCCCCGTCGATCAGTGGAACATTTACTGCTTCCAGTTTTCGGACGGCGACAACTGGGGGGACGACAACCGCCGAGCGTTCGAGCTCTTGCGCGAGCGGATCCTGCCGGCGGTCAATATGTTCTGCTACGGCCAAGTCGAGAGCCCTTACGGCAGCGGCGACTTCATCGACGCCCTGACGAAGGAGTTTGGCGACCACGAGAAGATCATCACCTCGGAAATCGCCGATCGCGACGCGATCTACGAGTCGATTCGGACGTTTCTCGGCAAAGGCAAATAGATTATCGGCTTACCTCTTTCGCCGCAGAGGTCACAGGGGACACAGTGCAATGCAAATGATCAATGAACAAATTCCAATGACCAATGGAGAGAACTGCTTTCTGCATCGCTTGGTCATTGACGCTTGGTCATTGACGCTTGGTCATTGACGCTTGGTCATTGACGCTTGGTCAATCCCTCCGTGTCTCTCTGTCCTCCGGGGTGAAGTAACTTCTCGATCCAGCCGCCATGCCTGCCTCCCTCGGCAATCTGACGCCCGAACTCGCCGCGTTGCAGGTGGAGATCGAGGAGTATGCGCGCTCGCACGGGCTGGATTTCTTCCCGACGATCTTCGAGCTGATCGACGCCGACGAGTTGAACTCCATCGCGGCCCGGGGGGGGTTCCCCACGCGGTATCCCCACTGGCGGTTCGGCATGGAGTACGAGCAGCTCCAAAAGAGCTACAGCTACGGTCTCTCGAAAATCTACGAGATGGTCATCAACAACAACCCGTGCTACGCCTATCTGATGCGGTCGAACGACCTGATCGACCAGAAGCTGGTGATGGCTCACGTCTACGGGCATTGCGACTTTTTCAAGAACAACGCCTGCTTCGCCCCCACCGATCGCAAGATGATGGACACGATGGCGAACCACGGCACGCGGGTCAGCCGGTATGTGGACGAAATCGGCGTGGAGCCGGTCGAGCAGTTCATCGACGCTTGCTTAAGTCTTGAGGATTTGATCGATATTCACTCCCCCTTTATTCAGCGGCGCGAGCGGCAGGACCGATACAACTTTCAGGAGGACCGCCGCGAAGACGAGCGAACCGGCGCTCCGCGGTTCCGGTCCAAGGACTACATGGACTCGTTCATCAACCCGCGCTCCGTCGTCGGGGGGATCGACGATCGCCTGCAGGAGTCCTCCGACGAGCCGCCGCAGTTTCCTAAACAGCCCGAGCGCGACGTGCTGTTGTTCCTGCTGGAGCATGCTCCGCTCTCGGCTTGGCAGGCCGACGTGTTGTCGATCATTCGCGACGAGGCGTATTACTTTGCACCCCAGGCTCAAACCAAGATCATGAACGAGGGTTGGGCCAGCTACTGGCACTCGACGATCATGCTCCGCCAGGGCCTCGATCCCTCCGAAGTCGTCCACTACTGCGACCACCACAGCGGCACGCTGGCCAGCAGCCCGACGCAGCTCAATCCGTACAAGCTGGGGATCGAGCTGTTTCGCGACATCGAGGATCGCTGGAACCGGGGCGCTTTCGGCCGCGAGTACGACGAGTGCGACGACCACGAATTGCGCCGTCGCTGGGACCGTCAAGCCGGGCTGGGCCGCGACAAGATCTTCGAAGTTCGCCGGATTCACAATGATCTGACGTTCATCGACGAGTTTCTCACGCTCGATTTCGTCCGCGAGCAGCGGCTGTTCCAGTTTGGCTACAACGCCGACGCCGAGAGCTACGAAATCGAAAGCCGCGAGTTCCCCAAGGTCAAGCGGCAGCTCTTGGAGATGCTGACCAACCGCGGCCGGCCGATCATCGAGGTCGTCGACGGCAACCACAAGAACCGCGGCGAGATGTATCTCAAGCACCAGTACTCCGGGGTCGAGGTCAAGCTCGACGAGGCGGCCGACACCCTGGAAAGTCTGCAAAAATTGTGGAAACGCCCCGTCCACCTGGAAACAATAGTAGAGGGGCGCGTCACGGTTCTCTCCTACGACGGCTGCGACCACGCCCTGGAAACGCAAGGGGACTACGACGTCGGCGATGACGACGACGAGGACCGCACATGACCCTTTCCGCTCGACTCCGCTCGGAACTCTCCGCAACGGTCGGTCAGACCGGCCGCACGGTTCGCCTCGTCGATGGCCGGCGGACGCTCCGGTGCGAGGTCGAACGCTGCGATCCGCTGGCTGTGACCGCGGTCGAACTTCTGCTGGAGACTCCCGAACTCGCCTCGGCGTCGCTGTTCCAGTTGCAGGCCGCCAGTGCGGCGCTGGCCCAACGGGTCAATTACCTGCTCGAACCGATCGCCCCGATCGAAACCGACGCGCAGGGGTGCCACGTCCAGATGCGCTCGAACCCGCCGCAGCGCGACGACAACGGCCGGCGATACTACGAACTGCTCCTCCGCCGGGGAGGGGCGATCGAGCTCTGCCGCTACGAAAAACAACCCGGTCAACCCCGCACCCGCGTCCCCGCGGTGCTCACTCACGAGGTCGTCTGCCGGCTGGTCGCCGACTTCGTCGCTACAGTGGAATCGATTTGACGCGACTTCCCTTGTCCATCGACCTGACGCCCCAGCTCAAGGCAGGCGACGTACCGCTTGCACGTCCTGGACGTTGGGACTTGATCGACGGACGTTCTCTCGTGCCGCATCTGCGGCGTTTTCTCTTTGCGGGCGCGTCCCTCCGGCCGGCCCCGCGCCCCTGACCCTGAAAGGACGATTCTGATACCATGCGAACTGAGTTCTTGCTGCTCCGCCTGTTCTTCCAGCATCTCGCTCGCCATGAATCGTCCTACCGCCGGCCCGGCCGTCCCGATCACCCGCATCCCCGCCGACGGGGCCTGGCATTGTTCGCACCTGTACTACAGTTGGAACCGTGCCCGGCTTGCGACGCTCTCCCCCAGCGAGATCGCCTCGGGCCGAGCCGCGGTCATCGCTGCACTCGATCCCAGTGCTGAGGGACAGCCCCTGCGGCTGCAGACCTCGATCGTCAGCGGGCACAAGGCCGACTTCGGCCTGATGCTGATGGATCCCGACCCGCTCGTCGTCGACCGCGTTCACCAGCGGCTGATGGCGGGCCCCCTGGGGCCGGCGCTCGTGCCCGGCTACTCGTTCGTCTCGATCACGGAGATCAGCGAGTACGTCATGACCCCCGAGCAGTTCGGCGAGCGGCTCGTCGCCGAGGGGGAGGACCCGGCCGGCGAAACCTACGCGATGAAGGTCCAGGCGTACGCCGATCGGTTGGTCGGCATGAATCGCCAGCGGCTCACCCCCGACTTTCCCGCGTACACGAACACGTGCTTCTACCCCATGAACAAAATTCGCGACCCGCATGCGAACTGGTTCACGCTCCCCAAGGCCGAGCGGATGCGGATGATGAGCGAACATGCCCGCAGCGGCATCGCGTTCGCCGGCAAGGTGTCGCAACTGATCACGGTGGGGGTCGGCCTGGACGACTGGGAATGGGGAGTCACGCTATGGGCCGCCAACCCGCAATATCTCAAAGAGATCGTTTACCAGATGCGGTTCGACGAAGCGAGCGCGAAATACGCCCAGTTCGGTCCGTTTCTCACGAGTTACGTTTGCTCCCCAGAGGAGATGCTGGAGCATTGCCGCGTCGGCGGGCAGGCTTAGGCTGCGTCGCCGACGCAGCGGCGCTCCGCCAGTCGGAGCAATCGAGCGCGGCGAGAGGCGGGTTCCCGGCGGACCTGGGATCCGTCCTGCCGGCATGCATGTAGTATGACTCACGACGAACCATCGCGCTCGCCCGGTCGGCTCGCCCTGTCGCTGTTGGGGTTGGCGGGGATGATTGCTTGTTTGGTCGGGGCCGGCGGCGCGTGGTTCGGCAAGGCGCAATTGCAGCGGGCCGTCGATGGCATGGGGGCGCGCGTCGACGAGTCGCTGGGTCGGGTCGAGGGCCGGGTCGAGCGGATTCGGAAGTTGGCGGACGAGGCGAAGCTCGACCTGCAGGACCTTGAACAGCGACTCGCCGACTGGTCGCGGCGAGAAGCCGGCGACCGGGTCGCGGAGCGGCTCGACTTGGCCGAGCGAAGCGCGCGACTTGCCGACGGCGCGCGGCAGCAACAGTCGCTCCTGGCCGGGTGTCGCGACGCGCTGTTGTTGGTACACCAGTCGTTGGAACTGGGCGCCCGATTCGGTCTGGCGGTCGACGCCGACGTGGTCGACGAACTGCTCGACCGGCTGGCGAAACTGGATGAGCGCCTAGAGGACGCGGTCGCGTCTGCGACGTCGCTGGGGGCGCGATTCGGCGACGAGGGACCCGACGTGCTCGACGAAGATCGACTGCGGCAAGCCGGCACGATCGCCGCGAAGTTGCTGGCGACCAGCGGGGCGGTCGACGAGGGATTGGCCGCGTTCAGCGAGCGGCTCGACCGCTGCCGTGAAGCCGTCGCCGGCTTGAGCGGGCAGGTCAATCGGCGGCTGACGGCCGCGGCGGTTGCCGCGACGCTGCTGTTGGCATGGATGGCCGCGGGGCAGTTCTCGCTGTGGCGGCGGGCCTGAGCGAGTCGAACAGCGAGGTTCGTTACGACCATCGGCGACGAACGCCGCCTGCGAATCCCGCCGCCAACAGCGCGAGCGTCGCCGGTTCGGGGACGGCGGTCGCCGCCGCCGAGGCCGCCAGACCGGAGTGGTTGCGTTGCCACAGCAGAAAGTCGCCTCCTGCCGCGCCGCTTGTGCCGAAGTTCGCTTGCCAGACGGCCAAGTCGCCCCCGTCGACGCGCAGGTCGCCGTTGAAGTCGCCGGGCGGGGGGAGGAGGCTGCCGTCGGGATTGTAACTGAGCGCGTCGAGAAACAGCGTCACGTCGCCGGAGCCGGTAAAGCGGATCGAGTCGATCGTCACGGCGCTGCCGGTGATCGCCCCGTTGCCGCCGCCGGCGTAGTTGTTCCACTGGGCGGCGTCTTGAAACGCCCACTCGTACAGGCGCCACTCGCCGTCGGCGATCACCGGGCGGAGCACGCCCCCCTCGATCGCCGAGGGAGTCGCCGGCGTGGGATCGTCGATCAGGATTTGCACCGAGACGCCGGGATCGGTCGTCTTGAGCCAGAACCCCACGGATCCGGTCGCCTCCAGCGGCAGGTTCGTCGCCGGGTTGGCGGGGATGAACGGCGGCGCGCCGATCCCCGACACCATCCGCAACGCCCATGAGCCGCCGCCGGTCTTGATCGAGTACTGCTGCGAGCCGGTCCCCTCGTACGCTTCGCTCGATGTCAACTCGACGGTGGTCGCGGGGAGGATGTTCACGTTCGAGCCCGAGTAGGTCGGCGCGAACCCCAGATACCCCTCGGTGCTGTTGAAGTCGGACAGCATCAGCCGACCCGTCGGCAAGCCTCCCAGCGGCCCGTTGCCGTGCAACAGTTGCTCAAGCTGTGCTCTCGTGCCGTTGAACAGGTCGCCGTCCACGGCGCCGACGATCCCCGGCACGGACCAGTCGTCGGTCCACTGCCAAAACGTCCAGTCGTCCCATACGTTCAGATCGGCGGGGACCGGCGGATTGGCCGTGCCGCTGGCCTTCCACCATGCGAGCCACAAGTCGTGCTGGCTGGCGACGGCGGGGGTGTAGTAGTTGTTCGAGACCCAGAGGCTGTTGTAAATCAGCGGTCGCACGCCGAGCGAAGCGTGGATCGTGTCAGAGAAGATCTGCACCCAGTTCGAGGTGAACGCGCGAGCCTCGGCGGTCGAACCGAACGTGGGGAAGCCCTCGACGTCGGCGACCGGCGGCAGCAGCATGCCGGCGTCGTAGTACGGCTTGATGACGCTCAGAAAGTGGTTCGCCTCGTTGACCGGGTCAAGCGGATTGCCCGTGTCGGTCTCGAGCCGGCAGAAGTGGTAAGGCCCGACGAGCACCCCCGCGGCGGTCGCCTGGCGCATATTGGCCAGGAACAGCGGATCGACGTAGGCCTCGCCGCGAGTGGCGCGGACGAAGGCGAACTCCACTCCATTGGCCAGCACCGTCGGCCAATCGACCGTGTCCTGGAACAGCGAGACGTCGACCCCCTGGACGAACGGCTGAGCGGCCGCCCGCGACGGTCCGTAGGCAGCGATCGCGGCGAGGGGACCGGCCGCGAGCAGGAGTAGTCGGGCGAGGGAGCGGATGCGGCAAGACATGGGACGGGCGAGCCTGCAAGCGGTGCGGGTCGGCAGGGAAGTCCGAGTGAGCAAAAAGCAGGACGAAGCGGCCTCGCCCTGCCGATTCATTGTGACCTACGGGGACGAACGACGCGAGCGACAGGTCGGGAAAACGAGAACCTGTCTCCAGAAGCCAGTTGAAGAAGGAACTGGCTCGCGGATCAAAACCAAGAACGCCCAAGAAATAGCTTCCGAGAGCCTGCCTGTCCCCATGTTCAACATAAGGGAAATGTGGGTTCACGGCGGTGGGAGATTTACCCCACGACGACGTCTTCGTCAGGATAGCTCCACGTGATTTGCTGCGGTTTGAACAGCGACATCCCCATCACCACCGGTCCGACGCGCCCCAGGAACATCAGCGCGATGATCACCCCCTTGCCCGGCGCGGTCAAGTCGCCGGTGATGCCGCGACTGAGGCCGACCGTGCCGAGCGCCGAGGCGCACTCGAACATTTGGTCGGGCCAAGAGGAGGAATCGAAAAGCGACAGGAGGTAGATCCCCGTGGCGAGGACGAACAGATAGAATGTGGCGCTGGCGGTCGCGGCGCGTAACCGTGATTCAGGGATGGCCCGCCGGGCGAACGTGGTGCTCTCGCGTCGCCGGGCGACGCTCGCCATTTGGGCCCACAGGATGCTAATCGTGGTCGTTTTCAATCCGCCCCCCGTGCCGGAGGGGGACGCTCCGATGATCATGATCACCGTCAGCAACACCAGCGAACTGGCTCCTATGCTTCCGATCGGCAGAGTATTGAAACCGACCGTCGTGCTCGCGGTCATAACCTGAAAGCAGGCCGTCAGCCAGCGCTCGCCGAGCGGCAACTCGCGGATCGACGGTTCGTCGAAGAAAAACAGGATCGACCCCGCCACGCCGATCCACAGCGTACTCCACAGGATGATCTTGCTAGTCAGGGTGATCCGGCGCGCGCGGTTCGTCGCCGCGTGGTAGAAATCGTGCAGCACGATAAACCCAATGGCGCCAAGATAGCTCAGCACCGCGACGACGAAATTGAGCCACATGTTCCCGCGAAGATCCTCGAAGCTGTTGTTGAACAGCGAGAATCCGGCCGTGCAGAAAGCGCTGATGCTGTGAAACACGGCTTGCCAGAATGGCCGCGGCGATTCGGCCAAGGCGAACACGGGATACAAGGCCGCGGCGCCGACCAGCTCGATGACCGCCGTGAACACGACGATCATCTTGAGATACCGGCGAAGAATGTACGGTTGGGGAGGGCCGAGAGCCGATTCGGAGACCTTCTTTCGCGCGTGCGACAAGTCGCCGGTGGCCGACAACATGATGAACGAAGTGATCGTCAAATATCCAAGCCCGCCGAATTGAATCAGCAACAGTATGACCGCCTCGCCAAGCCCGCTGTACGTGTCGGCGGTGCCGACGGTCGCCAGCCCGGTCGTCGACACGGCCGAAGCGGCGGTGAAGAGGTGGTCGAGGATCGATCCATCGGAGCTCTCGCGACATACGGGCAGGCACAACAGCAGCCAACCCACAAGGATGTACAAGGCGTACCCCTTGACGATCGTTCGCAGCGGGTCGAGGGCGGGGCGATGACGGACGGGATGTCGCAAGTGCGTCCCGAACGAAAAGAGGCTCATGGCAGACTCCCGGCATGCTCGCCCCGGTCCGCGACGCAGGTCGCAGGGACGGGGCTCCCAAATCGCGGGAGAGGGAGCCGTGCAAGTTGCACGGCGCGACGACTCCCTTCCAACTGCTTACGGGGTTAGCTGTCGGGCTAGGCCTTGGAAGTGGCCCGGCCGGCGGTCGCCCGTCGGCCTGCGCCCCGTCTTCGCTTCGGACGAAGAGGGCGGGTCCCCCGCGTCGCCGGATGGATGGGCGGCGACCTCAGCGGTGCAAGAACGTCTTCTATCGTCAGGAACTGGGCCGTGGCTGTCAATCGGGACCTGGAATCGGCCGGGCGCTGGCGACCGGGGGCCTGTCCGCGATTCGCTTTGCGCTCGGGCGTGAGCGCAATTATGATAAATCTCTCTCCTGCAGTTGGTCGGATCAGTCTGTGCCGGAAAACAAGGCAGGCGCCTGGATGAGTCGCAATCACCCCGACCACGTTCATCGATCGAGCCGAGGTCGATTCGCAACGCTGCTGCTGCTGGGGCTGCTGCTGGCGGGGTTGGCCTTGTTGTTCGCCGGGTTGCTGGCGAGCAAGGAACTTGGCGCCGCGATCATTCTGCTGGTGGTGCTCGGAACGCCCGGGGCGCTGTTTGCGTGCATGGGGTTTGCCTATCTCAAGCTGCGCGTCGAACTGAACGACGACGCGGTTGCGCTGACGTTGCCGCGGGCCGGAAGAACGCCGCTTTTCCCGTGGCAGGTTATGCGGACAGTCGTTCCGTACGGGGCGGTCCGCGCGATTGACGTCAAGTCGCGGGCCAACCCCTATGCGCCGCAGGGGCTCGAGCGGCTCGTCTTCGTGCGGCTCGAGCAGGGGGATCGCTACTTCAACTCGATCTGGTTCCCCCGGTTCGACGATCTGCTGGCGGAGTTCGTTGCGCGGACCGGGGCCGCGGTCGGCGAGGAGAATCTCGACGCACCGCCGGCGCCGCTGCCTGACGGATCGATCCCGCCGCTGGCGACGAGCGAAAAGCTCGCCCGCGGCTGCGGCTGGACGTTGGTTACCGTCTCGGCGGCGCTGATGGCGCTCACGGGCATCGCCTTGGCGTTCGGCAAGCCGGACGATCGCCCGGCGTTGATCAAGGCGCTGTTGTTTCTCACGCTCGGCTACCCGGCGGCCGGTTTCCTGCTGCGCTACCGCCGTCCCAGGTGACACGACGGCGTTTGCACGAACCGCGCGAAACGGTGGCGAGTGACTGGGGGCGAGCATAGCGAGCCTCCAGCCAAGCCCTCAGCGGCGAGGCATTGCCACGACCGGCTCGCCGCGACGGTTGCCCGATCGTCGCCGGTCGCGTTAAGCTGGTCGACTCGTGCCCGCATTCTCGTCTCCAGGAATCTCACCATGTCTTGCCGCCGTGGTTCGCTCCTTGCTCGCCTCCTTGCCCCGACTCTTCTCGCCGCGACGCTGGCGGGGAGCGTTGCACCAGCCGCGGGCGAAGCGTTTCCCGTAGCGATTCGCGTCGACGCCGACGAGTCGCTCGGTCCGTTGCCGCCGATGTGGCGGTTCTTCGGGGCCGACGAGCCGAACTACGCGACGATGCCGCACGGGCGCAAGCTCCTGGGCGAGTTGGGAGAGCTGGCTCCGCAGCACGTGTATTTCCGCGCCCACAACCTGCTGACCAGCGGCGACGGCACGCCGGCGCTCAAATGGGGCTCGACCGGGGTCTATTCCGAGGATGCGTCCGGCAACCCCCGGTACGACTGGACCATTCTCGACGAGATCTTCGACGCCTACCTTGCCGCGGGGGTGCGGCCGTATGTGCAGATCGGCTTCATGCCGCGCGATCTCTCGACGAAGCCCGACCCGTATCAGCACCAATGGCATCCGGGGTTGCGGTACGAGGAGATCTTCACCGGCTGGGCCTATCCGCCCAAGGACTACGCCAAGTGGGGAGAACTGGCCTACCAGTGGGCCAAGCATTGCCGCGAGCGCTACGGTCTGGAGGAGGTCGAGTCCTGGTACTGGCAAACCTGGAACGAAGCGAACGCCGGCTACTGGCAGGGGACTCCCGAAGAGTTCTGCAAACTGCACGATTACGCCGTCGACGGCGTGCGGCGGGCGATCCCGCGGGCGCGCGTCGGCGGGCCCGACACGGCTGGGCCGGGGGGCGATTTCACGTATCGCTTCCTCGACCACTGCGTCTCGGGAACCAACTACGCGACCGGCGAGGTTGGCACGCCGCTCGATTTCGTCTCGTTCCACGCCAAGGGATCGCCGCGGTTCGTCGAGGGACGGGTCCAAATGGGGATCGCCGCCCACTTGCAGGAAATCGAGCGGGGGTTTCGCATCGTCGCCTCGCACCCTGCTGTCCGGTCGCTGCCGATCGTGATCGGCGAGTCGGATCCCGAGGGGTGCGCCGCCTGCCAGGGGCCGCAATTCGGCTACCGCAACGGGACGATGTACTCGAGCTACACCGCGGCCAGCTTCGCCCGCAAGTGGGACTTGGCGCGTAAATACGAGGTGAACCTCGAGGGCGCCCTCACCTGGGCCTTTGAGTTCGAAGGGCATCCGCTGTTCGCGGGATTCCGCTCGCTGGCGACCGGCGGGATCGACAAGCCGGTGTTGGGGGTGTTTCGCATGTTCAGCCGCATGAGCGGCGAGCGCGTCGCTGCGACGAGCGACCATGCCGTGCCGCTGGGCGAGATCGTCGCCCACGGCGTCCGCCGCGGCGCCGACGTGGGAGCCCTGGCGACGCGCGACGCGGGCAAGCTTTGCGTCATGGTCTGGCATTACCACGACGACGACCTGCCTGGAGACGACGCAGCCGTGATGTTGACGTTGGAGAAATTGTCGGCCGACGCCGTGCGGCGCTCGCGCATGCGGCACTATCGCATCGACCGTCGCCACAGCAACGCCTATGCCGCGTGGCAGGCGATGGGCTCGCCGGCCGAGCCGACCGAGGCGCAATTGGCCGAGTTGCGGCAGGCTGCGGATCTGGCCGAGGTCGCCGATGGCGGCGCGCTCGAACCGCAAGGCGACGGGGCCGTGCTGCGTTTCGATTTGCCGCGACAGGGCGTGTCGCTGGTGGTCGTCGAGTGGGAGGAAGAGGGCGCGACGGGGGGCTGAGCCGTAGGTACCTTGCGGAACGAGAGGATTGGGTCGCGCGCGATCGGAAATGCTGTCGCCGGCACGCCTCGGGAGCCGGCGACCTTGTTCCTCAGGTTGTCAGCCGACGACGACTCCTTCGGGATACGACCCCAACACCGTGAGCCGGAGGGCCTTCTTCCCCAGCGCTGCCAGTGCCCGGCGCGGGTGAAGCTCGCTGGCGTGACCCTGGAACTCGACGAAGAACGAGTACCGCCCCCGAGCTCCCGGCACGGGGAACGATTCGATCCAGGTCAGATTGAGCTTCTGCCGTTTGAAGATCGCCATCGCGTCGGCCAGCGCCCCCGGTTGGTGGGGCGCCTCGAACACGATCGCCGTTTTGTCGCGGCCCGTCTTCGCGGCGCTGTGCCGGCCGATCACCGCGAAGCGAGTCACGTTCTCGACGTTGTCTTCGATGTGCTTGGCGAGGATCGGCAGACCGTGATGAACCCCGGCTTGTTCGCTGGCGATCGCCGCCGTGTCATGCTCGGCCAGGGCGAGCCGCGCCGCTTCGGTCGTGCTGCCAGTGGGGATCAACTCGGCCTGGGGCAGGTGAGCCGCCAGCCAGTTGCGACACTGCGAAATCGCCTGCGGTTTGCTGCACACCCGCCGCACCGCGGAGCGCGGCCCGCGCCCCAGCAGACAATGGCGAATCCGCAGCGGCAGCTCCGCGCTGATCTGCACTGCGTGCTCGCCATGCGACGCTTCCGCAAGGCAATGTAGCGCGTCGGCGACCCGGCCGTCGGTCGAGTTCTCGATCGGCACGACGCCGTAGTCGGAGTTTCCCTGGCGGACTTCGTCGAACACCGCCGCGATCGTCGCCACCGGGGCCAGTTCGCAGCTCTGGCCGAAGTGCTCGATCGCCGCGAGGTGGCTGTAGGTGAATTCGGGACCCAGGTAGGCGACGCGGGTGGCGTGGGCCGCGGCGGAGATCCCGCCGTGCAACTCGCGGAAGATCGCCCGGACCGCCGTCTCGGGGAGCGGCCCCGACGGAGACTTTGCCGCCGCGGCAATCGACTCGTCGATCGCCGCGGACAACGACGCAACGTCGTCGCAGTCGGCGCCGGCGTCGCTGGCGCCCCGGGCAAGGGTCAGCTCGGCTCGGCGCGTCAACAGCTCGGCGATCTCGCGATCCAGCTTGCGAAGCTGGGCCCGAGAGGGGTTCCGCGGGGGCGTGGTCTCGTCCGGCTTGCGGCTCATGGCCAGGGGTTTCGTCAGCGTGTTGAATTCGGGGTCGCGGCGAAGCAACCCGCTGGCAGGACGACTGGGGCCCTCCCCACGGCCGGCTCGCGGCCGGGGGACGAACTGCCAGTATGATCGCAGCGGGCGGAAATGGGGAATGGGGATCTCCAGGGGGCGCTCGTCGGGGAGCGAAGGCCGGGCATTGACCTTGTCTCGGAGGGGCGATTTTCGCGACAATCCGCGGCCTTTTTCCCCGAACTCCCCGGAATGCGATCCCATGACCGTGCCGAGTTCCGAGAATCCCGCGCGGTGGCCGTGGGCCCTCGGGTCGCGCGTCCTCGCCGTGGCCGGGGCGGCGACCATTGTGGGGTGGGGGGGGTACCGGCTTCAGAACGACTGGTTCCGAGAGGCCCAGGCCCATCGGTTCGCTCAGCAGGCCTACCGCTCGCCGCCCGGCGCCGCCCGCCCGCCCGTCGACGCCCTGGCCGATTTGGGAGCGAGCGGCGTTCAGCGGCTCGCCTGGCTCGCGACCGAACCGAGGCACGATCTGGCCCAGGCGGCACGGAACGCGCTGAACGATCGGCTAGCGACATGGCTGGCCGAGTGGCGCGACTCGGGCAACGCCGAGCCGCTCGTCGAACAACTGGCGCCCGCGGTCGAAGTGCTGCGGAGCCGGGCCAACGCCCTGCCGGCCGAGGATTGCCGATGGTGCGAATCATTCATCCTGATCGCGCTCGAGGCGACCGCCGCGATGCCCCCCCGCGACGCGGCAGGGCTGATCGGCAAGTGCGACGCAGTGCTGACAGCGCTGCCACGACGCTCGGCGCGCCCTCGCTCGGCCGACCCGGCCAACGTCGGAGCGTCAAACCAGTTTGCGGCCCCGGCGGTCGATCCCAGCGCCGTGGAGAGCGGCAGTGATTTACGCGCTCGCTCTCGAACGTCGCCCCCTGGTCTCTCCCCTGTGACGACCCTTGAGCGCGCTCCGCGGGGATTGAACGACGTTCCCGAGGCAACGACGGCGGCCGACGGGTGGGCGTCTCGAATCACGACCGCGCCGACTCCGTCACGTCCGGACCGGGAACCTCGTTCCGCAAGCGACCTTGACCCCGCTGCACGGCCGGTTCCCCGAACTCCGACAGCGGCGTCAGGGCCCCAAGCCACCGCGTCGTCCTCCCGATTGACGCCGGTCCCCTCGCCGACGGACATGCGGCAGTTGCTCCGCACGTTGCCGACGACTGCGACCTCGACGCTTATCGCCCGTCTGCCGCAGGCGGATTCGTACGAATCGGCGGCGATTCGCCGCGAATTGGCCGCCCGGGGCGTCGATGCCGCTGCAGCCGACGCGGTGCTCGACGACAATTCGCCCGCGTCGAGCCTGGCCGATCGCCTCAGCACGCTGCCGACCTCCGAGGCGAGATCGCTGCTTCGCGAGTTGGCCGAGCGAGGCGCCCCCGAGCAGCGCCTCGAGGCCCTCACGCTGCTGGCGACGATGCGCGACGTGCAACTCGGCGACATCGCCCGTCGCCGCGTCGCCGCCGATGAAGATCCCCGCGTCGCCGACCGGGCCGCGGCGATCCTCGACCAACTGCGCCGCTAGAGAGCGAGCGAACGTCAGACGCCTGCACTCTAACGCAGCGTCGTCCCGCCCTCCGAAAGCGGCGTGATCCGCTCGGCAGTGACGTGGGGGCGGCGGTATTCGGGCATGAAGCCCCGCGAGCCGGCCACGCCGATCCGCTGCCCGACGAGTCCCTGTAGATTGACGTGCGGCCCGGGGGTCAGCAGCGTGACGACGTCGCCGTCGTCGTCGATCAGCGCATACTGCGGAGCGCCGCCGCGGCGCGAGACGACCGGCTTGAGCGTCCCCACCGCGTCGTACCGGGCTTCGGTTCCCGTGAACTGTGCGGGCGGCTGTTCGGCGCCGGTCGATGCAGCGCCTTCGCCGGCGAGCCCCAGATCGCGTCGGACCAGCTCGCGGATCGTTTCGGTTTGGCCCGTAATCCCTTGCCGGGCGTCGGTCGCGGCTTGCTCCGCAGCGTCGAATACGTCGAGCTTGGCGTCGGTCGGCGTCGAAGCGGAACCGACGGTCCCGCTCGCCGGGGCTTGAGCCGGCCGCGGAGCGAGGTTCGCGGCCGCCAGCCGCGCTCGTCCCGCAGCGAGTTCCTCGAACAGCACGATCCGTTCCAGCAGCGTGCGGAGTTGCTCGCGTTCGACGGGGGACGCGGCGCTCGCCAGCAGGGTCGCGGTTTCTTCGCGGAGCCCGCCGAGGCGCCATTGGTCGGGGCTGACGACGACGGCTCGCGAGAGTTCCAGTTGCAGCTCGGCGATCCGCGTCGTGGCCGGCGGCGTCGAAGGCCCGGCCTCTCCGCCGCGCCTCGGAAATCGAACTCGCGGAGTACCGCTAGCCGCGATTCCCGGTCCGCTCGCCCCGGCTGCGGTCGATTCTTCGACCAGCGGAGGCGCCGCGGCGGTCGTGCCAGGAATCGGTTGCGCCGGCGCCGCCTCGCGCCCCGCTTCCTCCGCTTCGTACCGCGTCGCCTGCACCGCGGCCGGCGATCCCGGGACGTATTCCAGCGGTTCGTCGTAAATCGCCGTCGCGGCAGTCGGCGGTTGCAGGTGACTGAAGTCCGAGCGATGCTCCGCGGAGCCGCCGGCAGCGGCGAGGGATGCCGTACCCGCTTCGCTGTTCAACCCGCGTCGGGCCCCGTAGGCCCGCCATTGCGAGGCCGCAGGAAGCGGCAGCGGCGTGCTTTCGGTCGGCGGCTGCCGTGACAAACTCCGCGCCGCGATCCACCGAAACTCTCCCGCCGGCGGGGCGATCTTCACCCACGGCGAACCCGGCGTTGCGGGGGCGAGCACTTCCACGCGCTCGCCGTGTTGCAGTTGCACCTGCACCGCGCTGCGATTGTCGCCGAGGGCGCTGGCGACGCGCACCGGGGCGCCATCGACGACCGCCTCGGCGACGCGCGGGTCGAGCAGCCGAAGCGCCTCGGCCGGCACAAGGCTGACGCTCCCTTCGGGGGGGCGCACGGCGCACCAGCCGTCGCCGTCGTGGCGGTAGACCTCGATCGCGGCGCCGCGCGGCAGTTCGCTCGTTGCGTAGTACCGTTCGGCCGGCCCGCTGCGGACCAAGGCGGTCGACTCGACGACGTACGCCACATAGGGAAACTGCGGCGGTTGTCCGGCGAAGAGCTTCGTCGCCGCCAGCGCAACGACAAAGCCCGGCACGAATGCGACCGACATCGGCAGCTTGGAAAGCGAGGCTAAGTGTTTCACGACCGTTCACCTCAATCGCAGGGGGCGCCCGAAGCGCGGCGCGATGGAGCCGCTGATCGCGCCCCGCGGGGCGGCGCATTCGCTTCGGGCACACGAAGACTCGGGACTCGGACGGAGGCTTATAGGACATCCGCGCCAGCCGCTCAAGGTCGCTGGCGTTGCTAGCTGGGGCCCCGGCGGGCTGATACGATTGAAGGGATGGGCGGCGCTGCGAGAATCGTCCCTGCCCCGTCCGCTGGCAGTCATCCTCAACCGACCCCCGCTCCCATGCAGCCGCAGCAACTTGGCCCGTACCGCATCGGCGCCCGCATCGGCAAAGGGGGGATGGGAGCGGTTTACGCCGGAGTTGACGAAACAACCGGCCAAGCCGTGGCCGTGAAGGCTCTGAGCCCTCATCTGGCCCTTGCCGAAGGGTTCCGCGAACGGTTCGAGGCCGAGATCGAATCGCTCAAGAAGCTGCAACATGATTCGATTGTGCGGATGTACGGCTACGGCGAGGACGCGGGGGTCCTCTTCTACTCGATGGAACGGGTCGACGGCCCGAGTCTCGAGGACGAGCTCCGCGACGGGCGGCGGTTCGACTGGCGCGAGACGCTGTCGATCGCCGTGCAACTGTGCCGAGCGCTCAAGCACGCGCACGATCACGGCGTCGTGCATCGCGATATTAAGCCGGCCAACATCCTGGTTTGCGGCGACGGGCGCGTGAAGCTGGCCGACTTCGGGATTGCGCGGCTGTTCGGGGCCTCGCAGCTGACGACCGCCGGCGGCGTCCTCGGGACCGCCGACTACATGTCGCCCGAGCAGGCCGACGGCCGGCCAGTGACCGACAAGTGCGATCAGTACAGCCTGGGTTGCGTCATGTACGCGCTGTTGGCGGGGCGTCCGCCGTTCCGAGCGAAGACGATGCCCGAAATGCTGCAGTTGCAGCGCTACGCCGATCCCGAGCCGGTTCGTCGCTACGCCCCCGAAACGCCGCAGCAGCTCAACGACCTCATCCTGCAACTGTTGAGCAAAGAGCCCGAGGACCGGTTCCCCAACGTACGCGTTTTGGGGCGGCACATGGAGGCGATGGTTTTTGCCTTGTCGCGTTCCAAGGCCGACTCCGTTCCGGCGACTTCCGAACAACCTGCGGCTGGGGCGCCCCGCGACGCGACCTCAGCGGGGGGCCAGGACGCGACGCTGGCCGGCGAGGCGATCTCGCTGATCACCGTCGACACCGGCGCCGAAGGGTTGTACGACGCCCCGACGCTCGCCGAGGACGACAAGTCCCTCGCGCCGCCGCCGACCACGTCCGCGCCGACGACGCCGCGGCCGAGCCGGTTTACCACCGTTGACGAGGAAGCCCGCCGTGCGGCCCGCGTTCCCGAGGAGGCCTCGTGGATGCACTGGGCGTCGCTCGCCGGATTGGTCGCGGCGTTGGCGGCGATCGGCTACGTCGGGTGGCGGATTACGCGCCCCCCGTCTGCCGACGAGTTGTACGGGCGGGTCGTCGCGGCGATCAGCGAAGACCGCGCCGCCGGAATGCGGGACCATCGCGACGATGTCGCCGCGTTCCTCAAGCGGTATCCCGACGATCCTCGCGCGGGCGAGTTCGCGAAGCTGCAGGAAGAAATCGACGTGCGGCGCGAAGCGTCGCGGCTGCGGGTCGGGGCCCGGCTGGGGGGAGGGGACGACCTGCCGGCGAGCCGCTGGTTCGCCGCGGCGATGGCCGCCGCCTCGACCGACCCCGCCGGCGCCGCGGCGACGCTGGAGAACGCCCTGCGGCTGTACGGCGTCGACCCCCGCGACGACGACAACGCCCGGTTCGACGATCCGGAGTTGTCTCTCGACCCCGCGGAGCGCAAATGGCTGCGGGTGATCGACCTTGAACTTCGCCGTCTGAGAGAATCGCTCGACGAGACGGTCGAGTTGCAACGCCCGCTCGTTGCCGAACGATTGTCCGCCGCGCGGAAACTCGCCGCGACGCATCCCGAGGAGGCGCAACGCATCTACCAGGGGATCGTCGGCCTGTACGCCGCGCACGAGTGGGCCGAGGAGGCTGTTCGCGAGGCGACGCAGGCGTTAGAGTCGCTCGGCGCTTCCGGCGCTTTGCCTCGCACACCCAGGTCCCGCACCAAGGAGTAATGGGATGGATCGCAATCGCAGCGTGGCCGCGTTCCAGCGTGCTCGCCGACTGATGCCAGGGGGCGTGAACAGCCCGGCGCGGGCCTTCGGCGCCGTCGGCGGGACCCCGGTGTTCATCGACCGCGCCGCAGGGGCCTATCTGTGGGACGTCGACGGCAACCGCTACGTCGATTACATCGGGTCGTGGGGGCCGATGATCCTGGGCCATCGGCACCCGGCGGTCGTCGCGGCGCTCGAAGAGGCGATCCACAGGGGGACCAGCTACGGCGCCCCGACGGAGGCCGAGAGCGAACTCGCCGAGTTGATCATCGAGGCCGTGCCGTCCGTCGAGATGGTGCGGCTGGTGAACTCGGGAACCGAGGCGACGATGAGCGCCATCCGGCTCGCGCGGGGATTCACCGGCCGCGACGTCGTCGTGAAGTTCGCCGGCAATTACCACGGCCATGTCGACTGCCTGCTTGTGTCGGCTGGCAGTTCAGCCGCGACATTGGGCGTTCCCACGTCGCCTGGCGTGACGCCGGGGGCGGCCCAGGACACGATCGTCGCCGAATACAACGACGTGGCGAACCTGGAAGCCGTCTTCGCCGAGCACGGCCCGCGGATTGCGGCGGTCATCTTCGAGCCGGTCGTCGGGAACATGGGAGTCGTCGTTCCGCGGCCCGAGTTCGTCGCGGCGCTCAACACGCTCCCCAAGCGTCATGGGGCGCTGGTGGTGTGCGACGAGGTGATGACTGGGTTTCGGTTGTCGTTGGGCGGGGCGCAGCAGGCGTTCGGCATCGAACCCGACCTGACGACGATGGGCAAGATCGTCGGCGGCGGGCTCCCCGTGGGCGCCTACGGCGGGCGACGCGAGATCATGGAGAACGTCCTTCCCGCGGGGAAAGTGTTCCAAGCGGGGACGCTCAGCGGCAATCCGCTCGCCACCGCCGCGGGGGCGACGACGCTGCGCCTGCTCCGCGACGACCCCCCCTACGAGCGACTCGAGACGATCACGGCGAAGCTCGAGGCCGGCTTGCACGAAGCCGCCCAGCGGCATGGAATCGTCCACACGATCGCCCGGGTCGGCAGCATGATGACGCTGTTTTTCCGCCAAGGCTCCGTCGCCGGCTGGCGCGAGGCGAGCGCTGCCGATACGAAGATGTTCGCGGCCTACTTTTGGGAACTGATGAACCGCGGCGTCTACATGCCGTGCAGCCAGTTCGAGGCGCTGTTCGTCTCGGCGGCGCACACCGACGAGGACGTCGAGGAGACGATCGCATCGGCGGAGGGGGCGTTTGCGGCGCTGGCGGCGTCGCGCTAAGGCTCCAGCGTGCGGTAGCGCAGCTCGCTCATGGCAACTCCATCCGCTGTCGCCAACCGCTTGCGGCTTGGCGCCGAGCGAATCAGAGCGCTTTCTCCTCGGCCGCGCTGCGCCGATGATACCACGGCACAAGCTGCAGCGGATCGACGGTGCGTCCTGCACGCCACAAGGCGCCCCCGAGCGTCGCCACCGCCGTCGGCGTCGGGCCGTCGTCCCGTGCGACGAGCTCGACCCCCGCGGGGAGGCGATCGGCGAGCTTGCCGGCCGCCGGGGTCGCGACCGCTTCGCCCGGCTCGACGAGCGACAGCCACGCCTCGATCGGCAGGACTTGGCACTCGTCGCGCGCCTCGCCCCCGGGATCGCTCGTGAATCTGGCGGCGAAGACCTCGTCCCGTTGGGCGTCGAGCACGCCCCACACGGGCCGGCGGTCCGTGTGACTCCCCCAGGCCAGAGCGGCCAGCGTAGGGACCGCCGCCAGTTCGGCCCCCGTGGCGAAGGCCAAGGTTTTGGCGGTCGTCACTCCCAGCCTGAGCCCCGTGAACGACCCCGGCCCCGCGGTGACGGCCACGACTCCCACGTCGTCAGGGATCCAGGCGTGCTCGGCAAGGAGCTGCCGCAATGTCGGCAGCAGGGATTGAGCGGCTCGAGGAACTGCGGGGAGGCGGGCCTCGGCGACAATCCGACACGCATCTGCCGCGATTTCGGCCAGGGCGAGGCTCCCCCGGCGGCCGCTGGTGTCGAGAGCAAGGAGTTTCACGGCCGCGAGCTCCGGCAATGGTCGAGCGCGGCTGAGGGCGCGAATCCTTGACCCCGCACTAGGGGCCACCTAAACTGCGAAATTACCAAGTTTTAGGGCGGATTTCACTCCCTTCGCCCGAGTGCTTTGACAACTCTGGTTTCTGGGACCAATGGCGGCGCAACCGTTCGTCGGGCAAGAGGTTGCGTCGCCGCCGATCCCCAAGTCCCGAGTTGACGAAGCGCGAGTCCGAAAAGGCCCGAGATTGGCATTCCGGTGAAGCGCGCGATCATCAGCGACATCCACGGCAATCTCGAGGCCCTCAAGTCGGTCCTCGCGCATATCGCCCCCCAGTCGGTTGACGAAATCTACTGCTTGGGGGACGTCGTCGGCTACGGACCCAACCCCTGCGAGTGTCTTGATCTGGTGATCGAGTCGTGCAAGGTCGGTCTCCTGGGCAATCACGACCAGGGCGCCATGTTCGACCCCGAAGGGTTCAACAGCGGGGCTGAGCGGGCCATTTTCTGGACCCGCAACCAGTTGGAAAATTCCGGCGGACCCCGCGACAAGATTGACCGCCGCTGGGATTACCTCGGCACGCTCCCCCGGATCCAACGGGACGACCCGTGGCTGTACGTTCACGGCTCGCCCCGGAACCCGGTCAACGAGTACGTGTTTCCCGAGGACATCTACAACCAGAAGAAGATGGAGAAACTGTTCGGACTGATTACCAAGGGGTGCTTCCAGGGGCACACGCACGTCCCAGGCGTGTTCCTGGAAAGTCTGGAGTTCATCTCCCCCGATCAGTGCGACCACGCCTTCCAGATCGGCGGCGAGCGGTTCATGGTGAACGTCGGCTCGGTCGGCCAGCCTCGCGACGGGGACCCTCGGGCCTGCTACGTGATTCAGGAAGACGCGAAGATCACCTTCCACCGCGTCGATTACGACGTGAACGTCACCGCCGAGCGGATTTACCAGACGCCCGATCTCGACAATTTTTTGGGCGATCGGCTCAAAGAAGGGCGATAGGCGGGCGAATTCCTCTGTTTGCGGCCTCTTCGCCGGGGGCCGATCCGGGTAGACTAGCCCGCTTGGCCCGGGGCGATTCGACTCTGCCGGGCGCTTCGCGGCGGTTGGCGCCGCAGGTCGGTCGGAGCGTCGCCAGGGGGCGCCGCTCGCCGAGTCGCGGGGCTTCCCCTGACACGAAGGATTTGCCGGCGTGGAACGTCGCTTTGTTCTGTTCTTGACCGTCGCGATGTTCATCCTCCTAGCGAACGCTTGGTGGACGATCTCGCACATGCCGCCCCCCCAGGAGAAGCTGCCGGTCGACGCCCAAGCGGACGCCGCCCCCAAAGGCGCGGACAAGCGACTCGCCGCGGTCGAGAAGGGCGCAGGCGCTGAGGACGAACCGGCGGAGCAGGCCCCGGCCGCTGGGGAGCCGGAAGACGTTCACCCCCGCCAGTACGTGACGCTGGGTTCGCTCGACCCGAAAAGTCCCTACCGCATGCTCGCCACCCTCACGAACGAGGGCGCCGGGGTGCGGCGAATTGAACTGGCCAGTTCCCGGTATCTCGACCTCTACAGCCTGGAACAGCGCATCGGCTATCTCGGCCATTTGGAGCTCGCCCCCGAGCGAGGAGGGCTGCGAGTCGGCGCCGTCGGCCTCGGGACCCCGGCCGCCGCTGCGGGGCTCCTGCCGGGCGACCTCGTCGTCGCGGCGGGGACGAAGGAGGTCAAGCCGGTCGCCTCGCTGAAGGAATTCGTCGACGCGACCCGCGGCCGGTCCAAGGCGGAAGTCACCTTGCGAATCGACCGCGCCGGCGTCGAGCAGGAACTCAAGGTCAGGCTGGTGCGGCGCCCGCTCGAGGTCGTGCGCCCCGAGTCGGAGAACGTCCGACTGTGGAAGGACGACGTGCCGGCGGACTACGCCCAGCCCCCCTCGTTCCGCGTGACGACCCCCCAGATCGGCGACGAGACGCTGGCGGATCTCCACAAGCAGATTCTCAAACAGGCCGAGCAGCGCGGCGTGGCCCCCGGCGAACTGCCCGCCGAACTCCCCGGCGTCGATTTGATGAACGCCAACTGGCGGCTCGTCGAGCATTCCGAGGAGTCCGCGACGTTCGAGCGGCGTCTGCCCAAGCATGGCCTGACGGTGGTGAAGCGTTATCGGCTGGCGAAGCTTCCCGCACAGGGCGAGGGGGCGCCGGCGGGATCGTCGTCGCTCGACGCGCCGGCGTATCACCTGATGCTTGAACTGTCGATCCGCAACGACGGCCCCGCCGAGCGGAAGATCGCCTACGCGCTCGACGGCCCGAACGGATTGCCGATCGAAGGGTGGTGGTACGCCAACAAGACGAGCCGCAACTGGGACGCCGCCGGTTTGCGCGACGTGATCGGCCGGTTCTACCGCGATCGTTCGCCGCTCGCCCCGCAAATGGTCGCCCCGGCGACGATCGCCGAGGGGAAGGCCCAAGACTTCCAGGGGGGGTCGATCGATTACATGGGGGTCGACGCCCAGTACTTTTCGGTGGCGCTCATCCCGCAGAAGAAGTTGCCTGACGAAATCTGGATCGAACGGGTCCAGCCGCTGCTGTTGGGCCCGCGCCCGGTCAAGGGATCGGTCGAGTCGCGGTACGCCAACGTGTCGTGCCGGATGTTCAGCGAGGCTGAGTCGGTCGCCCCAGGCGACTCGATCTCGCACGAATACCAAGTCTTCGCCGGCCCCAAGCGCCCCGATCTCCTCACGGAGTACAAGACGGCCGGCGGCAAGGCCCCTTCGCTCGGAGACCTAGTCTACTACGGGTGGTACAGCGGCATCGCCCGCGCGATGTTGGGCATTCTCCACTTCTTCTACGGCATCGTCGGCAACTACGGCCTGGCGATTATCATGCTCACCGTGCTGGTGCGCGGGTTGATGTTCCCCATCAGCCGCAGCCAAGCCAAGAGCATGGCGAACATGCAGCTCCTCAAGCCCGAGATGGATCGGATCAAGGAGCGGTACAAGGGGGACCAGCAGAAGCAAGCCGCGGCGATGCAGGATTTGTATCGCAAGCACGGCGTGAACCCGCTGGCCGGGTGTTTGCCGATGCTCATTCAGTTGCCGGTGTTCGTCGGGCTGTACAAGGGTCTGTCGGTCGACATTGAACTGCGGCAGGCCCCGCTGTTCGGTTCCTGGACCCGGTGGTGCTCGAACCTGGCGGCGCCCGACATGCTGCTCGACTGGTCCGGCTTCATGCCCGACGCGGTCAACCGAGGCGAGGCGTTCATCATCGGCTTGGGGCCCTACCTGAACGTGCTGCCGCTGGTGACGATGGGTCTGTTTCTGCTGCAGCAGAAGATGTTCATGCCCGAGCCGACCAACGAGCAGGCCGCGTTGCAGCAGAAGATGATGAAGTACATGATGGTTTTCATGGGGCTCATGTTCTACAAGGTCCCGAGC